>NZ_JAMBPS010000024.1:0-111349 GCF_024206515.1 Paraburkholderia sp. CNPSo 3281
CCAGAACGTGGCGCGCCAGGCATCGATCAAGGCGGGCCTGCCCACGGCCGTTCCCGCCATGACGATCAACAAGGTGTGCGGCTCGGGCCTGAAGGCGGTGATGCTCGCGGCCAACGCGATCATCGCGGGCGATTCGGACATCGTCGTGGCCGGCGGCCAGGAGAACATGAGCGCCGCGCCGCACGTGCTGCCGGGCTCGCGCGACGGTTTCCGCATGGGTGATGCGAAGCTCATCGACAGCATGATCGTCGACGGCCTGTGGGACGTGTACAACCAGTACCACATGGGCGTGACGGCGGAAAACGTCGCGAAGGAATACGGCATCACGCGCGAGGAGCAGGACGCGTTTGCGGCGCTGTCGCAGAACAAGGCGGAAGCCGCGCAGAAGGCGGGCCGCTTCGACGCGGAAATCGTGCCGGTGGCGATTCCGCAGCGCAAGGGCGAGCCGCAGCAGTTCGCGACCGACGAATTCGTGCGCCACGGCGTGACGGCGGAGTCGCTCGCGGGTCTGAAGCCCGCGTTCAACAAGGAAGGCACGGTGACGGCGGCGAACGCGTCGGGCCTCAACGACGGCGCGGCTGCGGTCGTGGTGATGTCGGCGAAGAAGGCCGAGGCGCTGGGTCTCACGCCGCTCGCACGCATCAAGGCGTACGCCAGCGGCGGCGTCGATCCGAAGGTGATGGGCATGGGTCCGGTGCCGGCGTCGAAGCGTGCGCTGGAGCGCGCGGGCTGGTCGGTGAACGACCTCGATCTCATGGAGATCAACGAGGCATTTGCCGCACAGGCGCTGGCCGTGAACAAGCAGATGGGCTGGGACACGTCGAAGATCAACGTGAATGGCGGGGCGATTGCGATCGGACACCCGATCGGCGCGTCGGGCTGCCGGATTCTCGTGACGCTGCTGCACGAAATGCAGCGCCGCGATGCCAAGCGCGGTCTGGCCTCGCTGTGCATCGGCGGCGGCATGGGCGTGGCGCTCGCGCTCGAGCGCGCTTGATGTCACTGCCGGAGCTGACCGCTCCGGCGCTTGTGACCCGCGGGGCGACCAATAACTGCAAGCGGCGCAGCCGGAAAACGATAATGGAGTGTGGTTTATGTCAGAGCGTATTGCGTATGTAACTGGCGGGATGGGCGGCATCGGAACGGGCATTTGCCAGCGCCTCGCCAAGCAGGGTTTTACGGTGGTCGCCGGCTGTGGCCCGCATTCGCCGCGCCGCGTGAAGTGGCTGGAAGATCAGAAGGCGCTCGGTTTCGACTTCGTGGCCTCGGAAGGCAACGTGGGCGACTGGGAATCGACGCGCCAGGCGTTCGACAAGGTCAAGGCCGAGGTCGGTGAAATCGACGTGCTCGTGAACAACGCCGGCATTACGCGCGACGTCGTCTTCCGCAAGATGACGCGCGAAGACTGGACGGCGGTGATCGACACCAATCTCACGAGCCTCTTCAACGTCACGAAGCAGGTGATCGACGGCATGGTCGAGCGTGGCTGGGGCCGCATCATCAATATCTCGTCGGTGAACGGCCAGAAGGGCCAGTTCGGGCAGACCAACTATTCCACGGCCAAAGCCGGCATTCACGGCTTTACGATGGCGCTGGCCCAGGAAGTGGCGACCAAGGGCGTGACGGTCAATACCGTTTCGCCGGGCTATATCGGCACGGATATGGTGAAGTCCATCCGTCCCGACGTGCTGGAAAAGATCGTCGCGACGATTCCCGTGCGCCGTCTCGGCGCGCCCGAGGAAATCGCGTCGATCGTGGCGTGGCTCGCGTCCGACGAGTCAGGCTTTGCAACCGGTGCTGACTTCTCGCTGAATGGCGGGTTGCACATGGGCTGATCCTGAGCGCCGCGCGCCTGCAGGGGACGCGCGAAGCTGGGATCGAGGACGGCAGCGGGCCTGTTTGCTCACCGGGGCAGGCACGCTTGACGGGCTAGGCGAACGCGCGACGGCAGCGGCTGCCGCGCGTTGGCGCTAACAAGGGCGACACATGACGACTACAAAGAAAACCGCCGAACGTCTCATCAAGAAATATCCGAATCGTCGGCTGTACGACACGGAGACGAGCACGTACATCACGTTGACCGACGTGAAGCAACTCGTGCTGGAGCAGGAGGAGTTCAAGGTCATCGACGCGAAGACCAACGAGGATCTGACGCGCAGCATCCTGCTGCAGATCATCCTCGAAGAGGAAAGCGGCGGTCTGCCGATGTTCTCGTCGTCGATGCTGTCGCAGATCATCCGTTTCTATGGTCATGCGATGCAGGGCATGATGGGCACTTACCTGGAAAAGAACATCCAGGCGTTCATCGACATCCAGAACAAGCTCGCGGACCAGTCGAAGAGCCTCTACGAAGGCAACGCGATGAATCCCGAGGTCTGGTCGCAGTTCATGAACATGCAGGCGCCGATGATGCAGGGCATGATGACGAGCTACATCGAGCAGTCGAAGAACATGTTCGTGCAGATGCAGGAGCAGATGCAGAACCAGGCGAAGAACATGTTCAGCAGCTTCCCGTTCAAGCCCGTGCCGCCGGGCGGCGCAGCGGCGCCGGCGCAGGGCGCGCCCGAGGGCGGCGAGGAAGAGAAGAAGTAAGCGGCGCGGCGCACACGGCGGGTGGCGCGCGCTGGCAAGTCGCGGCGCGCTTTCGCATATCCGGCGCGCCGCGGCGGCCCGTTGCCGCGCGAGCGCCACGCTTTGTGAGGCAGCGGGTGATGCCGCCGCCTTCATTTACCCTCAGGCGCTTTGCAGGTCGCGCAAGGCTTCAGGGTGCGCCACGGCCAACCGCAAAAGGGATTGTGCGGCCCCGGTCGGCTGGCGCCGGCCTTGGCTCCCAGTCCTGCAGCGTACGCGTGGAAACGCCAGGCAGTGCCGCGAACGCGCTCTGCGAGAGACCGGCGCTCACACGCGCGAGCGCGGCGGCGGTGGGCTTGCGGCCGGTGACGCGCAACGCGCCACTCGAGGCGCCCCGGCGCGCTTTCAACCCGCGCACCGAGTCCAGCAGTTCAGCCTGAAACGGGTCCATTTTCTCGTTCATGTTTTCGCTCTCTCCCCACATCCGGTTCAGGTTGCGTTTGACCGCGCGCCGGGCGCACCGGTCGAAAATTATCCGGATGCGCAATTCGCAGGCGAGCGATAGCTGAACAAAGTTTGATTCTGTCCATATTCCATCCGACCCTGACGCTACGAGGCACGCACCCACCATGCTGCGCCGCACGATACGCCAAACGGGTAAAATGGCGGATTGGCTTGACCCTCGCGCGGCGCTACCTCGCCCTGCGCCCCATATCCGGACGTACACGTGAAAAACCCTGTTGAATCAACGACCCCCCGCAATCCTGCTCCGCGCGTCGGAATGGTTTCCCTCGGCTGCCCGAAAGCGCTTGTCGACTCCGAGCAGATCATTACCCAGTTGCGCGCCGAGGGTTACGAAATCTCGGGGTCTTACGACGGTGCGGATCTCGTGGTAGTCAACACGTGCGGCTTCATCGACGAAGCGGTGCAGGAGAGTCTCGACGCCATCGGCGAAGCGCTTTCCGAGAACGGCAAGGTGATCGTCACCGGCTGTCTCGGCAAGAAGGCGAGCGCGAGCGGCTCGAACCTGATTGAGGAAGTGCATCCGAAGGTGCTCGCCGTGACGGGCCCGCACGCCGTGGGCGAGGTCATGCAAGCCGTGCACAGCCACCTGCCCAAGCCGCACGATCCGTTCGTCGACCTCGTGCCGGCTGCGGGCATCAAGCTCACGCCGCGCCACTACGCGTACCTGAAGATATCCGAAGGCTGCAATCACCGCTGCACGTTCTGCATCATCCCGTCGATGCGCGGCGACCTCGTGTCGCGCCCGGTCGCCGAGGTCATGCTCGAAGCGGAGAACCTCTTCAAGTCCGGCGTGAAGGAACTGCTCGTCATTTCGCAGGACACGAGCGCTTACGGCGTGGACGTGAAGTACCGCACCGGCTTCTGGAACGGCAAGCCGATCAAGACGCGCATGACCGATCTCGTCGGCGCGCTGGGCGAGCTGGCCGCGCAATATGGCGCCTGGGTGCGCCTGCACTACGTCTACCCCTACCCGAGCGTGGACGAAGTCATTCCGATGATGGCCGAAGGTCCGTTCAAGGGCCACGTGCTGCCGTATCTCGATGTGCCGTTCCAGCACGCGCATCCTGAAGTGCTCAAGCGCATGAAGCGTCCCGCGAACGCGGAGAAGGTCATGGAGCGCGTGAAGGCCTGGCGCGAAATGTGTCCCGATCTCACGATCCGCAGCACGTTCATTGCCGGCTTCCCCGGCGAGACTGAAGAGCAGTTCGAAACGCTGCTCGACTTCATCCGCGAGGCCGAACTCGACCGCGTGGGCTGCTTCGCCTATTCGCCGGTCGAAGGCGCAACGGCGAACGAACTCGACGGCGCGCTGCCCGACGAAGTGCGCGAGGAACGCCGCGCGCGCTTCATGGAAGTGGCGGAGCAGGTCTCGGCCAAACGTATTCAGCGCAAGGTGGGCAAGACCCTCAAGGTACTGATCGACGAGATCAACGTCGATGGCGGCATTGGCCGCACCGCGGCGGATGCACCCGAGATCGACGGCGTGGTGTATGTCGCGCCGGCGACCAGGGCGTCGAAGCGTTACAAGGTCGGCGATTTCGTTTCGGTGAAGATCACCGGCGCGGATGGCCACGATCTCTGGGGCGAGGTCTAACCGGCATGACGAGCGTCGCCCCGCAAGTCCTCGCTTATGGCGAGGCCATGGTCGAGTTCAACCAGGCGTCGAAAGACCGTCCCGAGTACTTGCAGGGCTTTGGCGGCGACACGTCGAACTTCGCCATCGCGGCGGCTCGCCAGGGTACACGCACGGGCTTCGTTTCGGCCGTCGGCGACGATCATTTCGGGCGCCTCCTGACCGACCTGTGGGCGCGCGAAGGCGTCGATACCGCGACGGTGCGGGTGGACGCCACGGCGCCCACGGGTGTGTACTTCGTCTCGCATGGCCCGGGCGGCCATGCCTTCGACTATCTGCGCAAGGGCTCGGCCGCGAGCGGTTACACGCCGCGCGATCTGCCGCTCGACATCATCGCGGCTGCGCGCGTGCTGCATCTTTCCGGCATCAGCGTGGCGATCAGCGACAGCGCCTGCGACGCGGCACTGGACGCGGTCGAGCATGCGCGCGCCAACGGCGTGCGCGTGAGCTTCGACACCAACCTGCGCCTGAAGCTGTGGCCGCTCGCGCGAGCCCGCGCCGTGATGAACGAGGTGCTGCGCCTGACCGATATCTGCCTGCCCAGCTGGGACGACGTGGCGGTGCTCACAGGCCTCGACGACCGTGACGCGATCCTCGATTACCTGCTCGCGCGCGGTGCCCGCGTGGTCGCGTTGAAGCTGGGCAAGGACGGCGCCTATGTGGCGACGCCCGACGAGCGGCGCGTCGTGCCGGGCCACGTGGTCGCGGCCGTGGACGCCACGGGCGCGGGCGACTGCTTCGGCGGCGCATTCGTCGCGCGGCTCGCAGCCGGCGACGATCCGTTCGCGGCTGCGCGCTATGCGAACGCGGCCGCCGCGCTCTCGACGCTGGGTTTTGGCGCGGTTGCGCCGATCCCGTATCGCGAGGACGTCGAGCGCTTGCTTGCCGGCCAGCCCGCAAGCGAGGCGCATCAATAACAAGATTCATCCATTCAGGAAGACGAGGAGCAAGACCATGGAACGCGAAGTAGTGGTGGCAAGCGGTGTACGCACGGCAATCGGCGACTTCGGCGGCGGCCTGAAGGACTTCTCGCCGACGGATCTTGGCGCACGCGTGGTGCGCGAAGTGCTCTCGCGCGCGAACGTGGAAGGCGACGCGGTGGGTCACGTGGTGTTCGGCAACGTCGTGCACACGGAGCCCAAGGACATGTATCTTGCGCGCGTGGCCGCCATCAACGGCGGCGTTGCCCAGCACGCGCCGGCATTGACCGTGAACCGCCTGTGCGGCTCGGGCCTGCAGGCGATCGTATCGGCGGCGCAAACCATTCTGCTCGGCGACGCCGACATTGCGATCGGCGGCGGCGCGGAAAACATGAGCCGCGCGCCGTATTCGATGCCGGCCGCGCGTTTCGGCCAGCGCATGGGCGACGCGCAACTCGTCGACATGATGATCGGTGCGCTGCACGACCCGTTCCAGACGATCCACATGGGCGTGACGGCGGAAAACGTCGCGAAGAAGTTCGGCATCACGCGCGAGGCGCAGGACGCGCTCGCGCTCGAATCCCATCGCCGCGCCGAGCGTGCGATCGCCGAAGGCCGCTTCAAGGATCAGATCCTGTCCATCTCAATCAAGTCGAAGAAGGGCGAAGTGCTGTTCGATGCCGACGAGCACGTGCGCCACGGCGCCACGCTGGAGGACTTCTCGAAGCTCAAGCCAGTGTTCGCGAAGGAAAACGGCACGGTCACGGCGGGCAACGCGTCGGGCATCAACGACGCCGCTGCCGCCGTACTGCTGATGAGCGCGGACGCTGCCCGCGCACGCGGCGTGAAGCCACTCGCGCGCCTCGTCTCGTACGCGCATGCGGGCGTCGATCCGGCGTACATGGGCATCGGCCCCGTGCCGGCCACGCAGAAGGCGCTCGAGCGCGCGGGTCTCAAGGTCAGTGACCTCGACGTGATCGAAGCCAACGAAGCCTTCGCGGCGCAGGCCTGCGCGGTGTCGCAGGAGCTCGGGTTCGACCCGGCCAGGGTCAATCCGAATGGCTCGGGCATCTCGCTCGGCCACCCGATCGGCGCGACCGGCGCGCTCATCACCGTGAAGGCGCTTTATGAACTGCAGCGTATCGGCGGCCGCTACGCGCTCGTGACGATGTGCATCGGCGGCGGCCAGGGCATTGCGGCCATCTTCGAACGGATTTGACGCCGACTCGTGACGCGCGGTTTTGCGCAAGGCCACTGTGCAAGTGAAGGAAGGATGCAGATGGAAGGATTGACGCAAGCACAGCGGCCGCCGCGCGCGGCCGCCCGACGGGGCAGCGCCACCCGGGCGCGCGGCTGGATCGTGGCCGCGGCCGCTGCAGCCATGGTCTTCACGCTGCCGCTCGCGGCGCGCGCGCAGGACGCAGGCGCGCCGCCGCCGGTCCAATCCACGCTCAAGCCGAACCCCGAGTTCGCGAAGCTGCCGCAATACGTCGGCACGCTCGGCCAGCGCCAGATCGTCATGCGCCTTGGCGCCAAGGCCGGCGACGACGACCCGACCGGCGTGCATGGCGAATACCAGTTCACGGACACCGGCGAGGTGATCCTGATTGCCGGCGACCACGCGGATGCCACGCTCGAAGCCGAGGACTCGAACGACGGCACGCATATCACCGGCAACTGGGTGGGCACGTTCGCCGAGGACGGCTCGCTTTCGGGCGACCGCATGGACCCGGACGATTCCCATCCGGTGCCATTCGATCTTAAGCCGCTCGCGGCGGGGTCCGCGGCTCCGGCTGTGTCGACCGGCGTGACGAGCGCGCCCGCGTCGACGCCGAACGGCGCGCATGCCGTGAACGGCGTGAGCAATCTCGTCATCGGGCAATAAGCGCCGCTGCGGGTGTTACTCTTCGGTATGCGGCGTTGCACGCGCCATTGCGCGAGCCGCGCGTCGCAACGTCATCGCGCCTCAACCGAATTCGCCTTCCGACATGACCAAATCCGACTCCAGCCGCGCATTGCAGACGCGCATCGTTCACCCGCAAGACGACCTCACGCCCGGCTTCGAGTCGTTTGCCGCGCCTGTCACGCGGGCGTCGACCGTGGTGTTTCCCGACCTCGCTTCGGTTCGCGCGCTCGACTGGCGCAACGACGCGCAATGGCGCTACGGCCTGCACGCCACGCCCACCTCGGCCATGCTGCAAAAGCGCATCGCCGAGATCGAAGGCGGCGAGCATGCGCTGCTGCAACCCTCGGGCCTCTCGGCCATCTCGAACGTCTACTTCGGACTGCTGAAGTCGGGCGACGATGTACTGATCCCCGATAACGTCTATTCGCCGAACCGCGACCATGGCGACTGGCTCGCGCGAGATTTCGGCCTCACGGTGCGTTATTACGAACCGATGATCGGTGCGGGCATCGCCGAACTGATCCAGCCGAACACGAAACTGATCTGGCTGGAAGCGCCCGGCTCGGTGACGATGGAAGTGCCCGACGTGCGCGCGATCACGACGGCGGCGCGCGCGCGCAATGTCGTGACGGCCATCGACAATACGTGGTCGGCGGGCCTCGCCTTCAAGCCATTCGAGCACGGCATCGACATCTCGGTGCAGGCGCTCACCAAGTATCAGTCGGGCGGCAGCGACGTGCTGATGGGCGCGACCATCACGGCAGACCGCGATCTCTATCTCAAGCTCAAGGCCGCGCGCATGCGGCTTGGCATTGGCGTCTCGGTCGACGACTGCTCGCTCGTGCTGCGCGCACTGCCGAGCATGAAGGCGCGCTTCGAGGCGCACGATCGCACCGCGCTCGCACTCGCTGGCTGGCTCAAGACGCGCCCCGAAATCGCGGCGACGCTGCACCCGGCGTTCGAAGATTGCCCGGGCCACGAGTTCTACAAGCGCGACTTCACGGGCGCGGGCGGTCTCTTTTCCGTGGTGTTCGACGAGCGCTACAGTGCGGCGCAGATCGACACGTTCTGCGAGTCGCTCGAACTCTTCGCATTGGGCTGGAGCTGGGGCGGGGCGCATAGTCTCGCGATGCCGTACGACGTCGGTTCGATGCGCACGGCTGCGAGCTGGCCGCATCGCGGCACGCTGGTGCGCTTCTACATCGGTCTCGAAGAAGAAGCCGATCTGCGCGCCGATATCGAGCGCTCGCTCGCGAGGCTCGCGGAAAAAACAAGCACGCCTGAATAACCCGCACAAAGCCACAACGGCCGCTCGCGTCCACAAGGACACGAGCGGCCGTTGGCGTGTCTGCCCCGCGAAAACCGGATCAGAAAAGACGCAGCAACCCGTCGAGCCCGACGAAGTTGAACGCGACGCTCGCGGCCTCGCGCACCACCGGCTTCGCGCGGAACGCCACCGACAAACCGGCCACGCCCATCATCTTGAGGTCGTTCGAGCCGTCGCCCATCGCGATTGCGCGGCGCGGATCGATGCCGATTTCGGCACAGGTTTCGGCGAGCGTACGCGCCTTCACGTCGGCGTTGACGATCTCGCCCGTCACGCGGCCCGTGAGCTTGCCATCGACGATTTCGAGCGTGTTCGCGCGCGTGTAGTCGAGCCCGAGGCGCGCTTTCAGGCGCTCGGTGAAGAACGTGAAGCCGCCGGAAACCAGCAGCGTCTTCAGCCCGGCGGCCTTCGCGCCCGCGAGCATCTGTTCGGCGCCCGGCGAGAGCTGCAGGCGTTCCTCATACACACGCTCGAGGGCGCTCGCGTCGAGCCCCTCGAGCAGCGCCACGCGGCGCGTCAGGCTCTCGTTGAAGTCCTTGATCTCGCCGCGCATCGAGGCTTCGGTAATCGCTGCGACCTCGGCCTTCAGACCGCAGAAGTCTGCGATTTCGTCGATGCATTCGATCGTGATGAGCGTCGAGTCCATGTCCATCGCCAGGAGGCCGAAATCGGCCAGCGCGCGGCCGGCGTCGACGAATGCATAGTCGAGCTGATGCGTGCCGCAGTAGACCTCGAGGTCGGCGCGCTGGGCCGGCTCGGCGTTCTCGATGCGCAGCGCGTGGGCGTCGATCGGCGCGAGGCGGCTGCCGCGGGCGAGGCCGAGGAGCGGCTTGTGATGGACGGTGTCGAGCGGGGCGGGACTCTGGATGACGAGGTTCATGGCAGGACAGGCGAAACCGACGCACGGCGTCGTCGGATTGATCGGATGAAAAAGGGCGCAGTCGCGCGTGTGCGTGCAAGACCCCGCAGTGCTCCTGCAGTGCGCGGCAAAGCCCGTCATTGTAACGTCCCGCCGACCGCTGCGGTCGTACACGCCGCCTGTCGCGTTTGCGCGCCTGGCGGACACTTCCCCGTTTTTGGCATCCGTTTGCGAACACCTTGCAGCGACGAAAGTGCCCATTCGAGGCACAATGGAAGCTCATGCGGCGATCCGACGGGGGCGGCCGCCGCGTGCCGTCAACCGAACGTGTTGCGACTCGCGATGCGTCATGTGCGCCACGGCGCCAGGGGAACCGGTATGCAGGACGCCCGCAAGGCCCCAGCCACGACATCTGCCCGAACGCCGCGCGGCGAGCGGGCCCCGACATCGGACGCCGCCGCACCGGCCACGCCTGCCGCGTCCGTGCACCGCTTGCCTCGTAGCGCACGGCGCCGGCGTGATGACTCCGCCGACAGCGAAATCGACGGCATACGCATCACGAGCGCAAGGCGCGTCATCGACGCGGACAGCGGGACGCACAAGCTCGAGGTCGTGCGCTACTACGAGCGCGCCGCGCGCTGGATCCTGCCGCATCTGCGCGATCGCCCCGTGTCGCTCGTGCGCGCACCGCGCGGCCTGAGCGGCGAGATGTTCTTCCAGCGCCACCGCGCTCGCGCGCCGCTGCCCGAACTCACCGAACACGAAGGGCTCGACCCGGGCCATCCGCCGCTGCTCACGATCGATACGGCGAGAGCGCTGGTGAGCGCCGCGCAGATGGACGTCATCGAGCTGCACACCTGGAACGCTAGTGTCCACGACATCGAGCGGCCCGACCGGGTCGTGTTCGACCTCGACCCCGATCCGGCGCTGGGCTGGGACCGTATGATCGAGGCGGCGCGGTCCACGCGGGCCTTGCTTGCGGAACTGAGGCTCGAATCGTTCTGCAAGACGAGCGGCGGCAAGGGCTTGCATATCGTCGTGCCGCTCACGCCGGACGCGGGCTGGGATGACGCGAAGGCGTTCGCTCGTGCGGTTGCGCAGCATCTGGCCTCGGTTTGGCCCACGCAGATCACGGCCACCATGGGCCCCGAACACCGCAAGAAGAAGATCTTCGTCGACTACCTGCGCAATGCGCGCGGTGCGAGCACGGCGCTCGCGTATGGCGTGCGGGCGCGGCCGGGCATGGGCGTGTCCGTGCCGATCGGCTGGGACGAACTGGAGGCGACGACGGGCGGCGCGCAATGGACGCTTGCGACGATCGACGCGCGCCTCGCGCAGGTCGAGCAAGCCGATCCCTGGGCAGCCTATGGGCGCGTGCGCCAGACGTTGACGGCGGAGCTGACGCTGGGTCTCGAAACCGCCGGCAAGTAGCGGCGCGAGGTGAGGGTTTGCGCGTGCCGTGTATGCACGACGAGTCGGCCACGCAGACGCCGGCCGGTGCCAACGGTGCGCTGTTGGACGGCAAGCAAATTGCTGGCGATGACAAGCCGGATAAAACCTGGTCCGTTCGATGCATGTGCTCGGCGCAAGGCAGCGCGCAGCGCGCTAGACTGCTAACAGACCATCCGCCGCACGGGAGCGGAGCGTCGTACCTGGTGTTTCGCGGCTCGCCGCGTTCGTTGCGTACGCCGCTTTTCGCTCGCGGGCGCGGCCGTTCCCGCCAGGAGGTGACGCATGCCTTGCCGCAGCTCCCGCCATACTCGCCGCCGCCCCGCGGTGCTCGTCCAGTTTGTCCTCGCCGCTTCCTGCGCGATCGCGCTGCCGGCATTCGCGGCCACGCCGATCACGGTCACCTCGAAGGCCGCGACCGACGGGCCGATCCGCTACACCGTGCGGGTCGCGTCGAAGGCGTTCGGCGACGCCCAGGAGACCCGCACCCTGCGCTCGGGCGATACCGACGACTTCACCTGGCGCACCACGCCGCCGGGCGGTGCGGTCGCGACGCCGCAAGGCTGCCCGGACTACGCCTCGTTGCCGCTCGACGCGAATGGCGCGATGGTCCGGCAGACCCAGGTGCGTCTGGCGCCAATCGTCGCGAGCAACGGCACGGCCACCGTGCAGGTGAGCTTCCGCGCCCAGGCGCCGCACGGCACGCAGACGGTGTCGAGCAACGGCGCTTCGCTCACGTGCCCCGCCGTGGTCGCGCATAGCGAGGTCACCCACCTCACGATGCCCACCAATGGCACCGCGAAGACGCTCAAGCTCAGCGACGGCACGCAAATCTCGATCTCGGCGCAGCGCTAGGGCGCGGCTCGAGCGGGAGGGCCGGCGAGACGCACCAGGCGCGCCGGCCGCGCACGCCGCCCGGGCTTTAAGCGCGTGTCTTGCGCTCGATGAGCCGCGCAACGAGAAAGCGATGCTGCGGCGAGAACAGGCGCCGGTACGCGAGCAGCACCGCGCCCACCGTGCCGAGCGCCGACGAAGCCGCGATCAGGAACATGATCACGATCTGATAGCGGACGGCCTGTAGCGGCGATTGCCCCGCGAGCACCTGGCCTGTCATCATGCCGGGCAGGCTTACCACGCCAACCACGGCCATCTGGTTGAGCGTCGGAATCATGCCGGCGCGCACGGCCTCGCGGGCGCTCGCCTGCGCGGCTTCCCAGCGTGTGGCGCCCAGCGCGAGCGCGCTCTCCACACGGTCGCGCCGCGCGGTCAGCTCCTGCATCATGCGCTCCACGCCGAGCGACACCCCCGTCAGCGTGTTGCCGAGAATCATGCCGAGGATCGGAATCGCATATTGCGGCTCGTACCACGGCCGGATGCGGATCACCACGAAGAGCCCGACTGCCGCCACGAGCCACGCGCTCACCCAGATCGACACGATGCTGTCCGCGCGCTGCCCGCCATAGGTGCGCGCGCCGCGCTGCGCTCCTGCGAAGCCGGCGATCAGCGTCATGAGTACCATGAGCGGCAGCACGACGTACCAGCGGTTGAACGCGAACACCCAGCCGAGCACGTAACCGATCGCGAGCAGCTGCACGACGGTGCGCACGGCGGCCCACGCCAGCTTGCGTTCGAGGTCGAGCTTGAGCAACACGGAGACCGCGCCGTTGACGAACACTAGGAGCGCCGCAATGGCGACGTCGCCGATGCCGAGGTTCTGCAGCACGCCGGGGCTCATTGCGCGGCTCCCTGGGTGAACGCCGCGCGCGTGGCGGGTTCTTCGAGCACACCCGCGCGCATCGTCAGATGCCGCGCGCCCACGCGCTGTGCCTGGGCGGGATCGTGCGAGACCCAGACCGTGGCGCGCCCCGTGCGCGCCTCATCGAACCAGCCGGCGACGAGCGCTTCGACGGCGCGCGCCGATTCGGGGTCGAGAGACGCGGTCGGCTCGTCGAGCAGGAGCGCTTCGGGATCGAGCTGGAGCACGCGCACGAGCGCCACGATCTGCGCTTCGCCGCCGGAAAGCTCGGCGGTGTCGCGCGCGAGGAAGTCGCTGGAACGGCCAGTGGCGGCGAAAAGTGCGCTGGCGCGCGCCGGGTCGAATCGCACATCGCGATATACCGCTAGCGTGTAGGGGTAGCGCAGATTGTCCTCGACGCTGCCGTCGAGCAGCGCAGGCCGCTGCCGCAGGTACGCAATATGCCGCCGATAGTGGACAATGCGCCCGCGCGTGACCGCTTCGCCGTGCCAGCGCACGTCGCCGCCATCGAGCGGGTCGAGCAGCGCGAGCGCGCGCAGGAACACACTCTTGCCGGAGCCGGACGGTCCCGTCAGCACGGCGCGCTCGCCCGCCTGCAAGGCGAAATCGGTGGGTTGCAGCAGCCACTGGCCGCGTTGCGCGTCGCGCCGGGCGATCTGGTGCGCCTCGACGAGCGGCACGCCACTGGCGTGGGGTGGGGGAAGTGGGGTGTGCTTGAGCATCGAAAGATTGCAAACAGGGCAGGCATACAGGTCGTGCGAGGCAGTCATGCAGATGTAACCGGGCACGCTGACTGCTCTTGCGGTATTGCAACATAGCAGGCCATACAACAACGCATAACGTGGAGCACGCATGACGTCACCGCAGCCCAAGCCTTTCCGACTCGGCCGCACACTCGCCAGGATCATCGCATGGCTCGTCGCGGTTGTCGTCGTGTTGATTGCCGTGCTCGTCGTCTTCATCCTGACGTTCGACTGGAACCACGCCAAACCCTACGTGAACGAGAAGGTCACCGAGGCCATCGGGCGGCCGTTCGCGATCGAAGGCGATCTCAAGGTGGGCTGGCAGCGGCCGCCCGGCGAAACGGGCTGGCGCGCGTGGGTGCCCTGGCCGCGTTTTTCCGCCACGCAGATCGAGATCGCCAATCCCGACTGGACGAAGTCCCCGCACTTCGCCACGCTCGACGAGATCGACTTCGAGGTGGCCGTGCTGCCGCTGCTCGCGCACGACATCGTGATTCCGGCGATCAATCTCGTGAATCCGTCGATCGACGTCGAGCGCCTCGTCGACGGGCGCAACAACTGGACCTTCAAGCTGCCCGCCTCGAGCGGACCGTCGACGTGGCGGCTCGATCTGCACGACATCACGTTTTCGAGCGGCAATATTGCCGTGAGCGACCAGCAGACGAAAACCGACGTGAAGATCACGGTGAGCCTGCTCGGGCACGGCATCCCGATCGGCAAGGTGATGGAGGAGCAGGAAGCGGCGTCGCGCCAGGGCTCCGCGCAGGTCATCGGGCGTGCGGGCGCGAACCGGCTGACCCAGCAGGTCAACAAGGAGCAGGCTTCGGAGGCGGCGGCCGCCAGCGCGGCCAGCGGGGCGGCGGCTTCGGGCGTGCCGGCTGCCGCGAGTGTTGCCGGCACAACCACGGGCACGTCGAGCGCAACAAGCGCGCCCGCAGCCGGCTCGCAGACACTCGCCGCGAGCGGCGCCAGCGGCGCTGTCGTCGGCTCGGGCGCGGCGCTCGCGCAGCCGCCCGTGAAACAGCCGTTCTACGCGATCGGCTGGACGATCAAGGGCACCTATGGCAAGACGGCGCTCTCGGGCGACGGCAAGCTCGGCGGCGTGCTCGCCCTGCAGGACGCGAAGCGCCCGTTCCCGATCCAGGCCGACGTGCGCGTGGGCGACATGCACATCGCGCTGGTCGGCACGGTCACCGACCCCATGCATCTGGCCGCCGTCGATCTGCGCCTGTGGCTGCAGGGGCAAAGCCTGGCGCATCTCTACAACCTCACCGGCGTGACGTTGCCCGAAACGCCCCCGTATGCCACCGAAGGCCGCTTCGTCGGCAATTTCAAACGCGGCGCGAGCGTGTTCCGCTATGAGAACTTCACGGGCCGCGTCGGCGGCAGCGATCTGAACGGTACGGTGGTCTACGAGCAACGCACGCCGCGGCCGCTCCTGAGCGGCGAGCTGGTCTCGAACCTGCTGCAGTTCTCGGACCTCGCGCCGATCATCGGCGCCGACAGCCGTGCGAGCAAGGAAAAGCGCGGCGACACCGTGACCCAACCTGCCGATCGCGTGATTCCGGTCGAGCAGTTCCGCACCGACCGCTGGAACGCCATCGACGCCGACGTCAAGTTCACGGGGCGGCGCATCATCAAGCAGGGCAGCCTGCCGGTGCAGGACCTCTACACGCACGTCATGATGACGAACGGCGTGCTCGTGCTCGACCCGCTGCAGTTCGGCGTGGCAGGCGGCACGCTCGGCACGCGGCTGAACCTGGACGGCAGCGGCGCGCCGCTCAAGGCGCGCGGCACGCTGGAGGCGCGCCACCTGAAGCTCAAGCAGCTATTCCCGAACTTCAAGACGATGCAGTCGGCGCTCGGCGAGATCAACGGCGACGCATCGCTCACGGCGACCGGCAACTCGCCGGCGGCGCTCGCTGCGACCTCGAACGGCGAGGTGAAGCTGCTCGTCACGCAGGGCACGATCAGTATGCTGCTCATGGAGGCGGCGGGCCTGAACGTGGCGAACGTGGTCTACGAAAAGCTGTTCGGCTCGCGCGACGTGAAAATCAATTGCGCCGCGGCCGACTTCGTCGCCACCAACGGCGTGCTCGATCCGCGCGTGTTCGCGCTCGACACCGACGACGCCGTGATCGACATCGACGGCCCGATCGATCTGCGCGACGAGTCGATGAACATGAAGGTCCATCCGCATACCAAGGGCTTCCGCATTTTCACGCTGCGCTCGCCGCTCTACGTGAAGGGCACCTTCAAGAACCCGCATGTGGGCGTGGATGCGACGGCGCTTGCGCTGCGCGGCGGCGCCATGATCGGGCTCGGGCTGATCAACCCGTTCGCCGCGCTGATTCCGCTCATCGCGCCGAGCAACAACAAGCCGCTGCCGTGCGACACGCTGTTCGCGCAGATGCATCAGCATCCCGTGGCGCCGCCGCCGGGCCAGAAAATGCACGCGCTGCCAAAGCCCGACCTCGGAAGCGCAGGCACGGGCGCGAGCGCGGCTGCGGCGACTGACAAGGGCGGCAAGGGCGATAAGGGTGACAAGGGCGCGAAAGCGGGCCCGGCAATGCGCAGCGCGCCGTCGCCGGCCTCGGCTGGCAAGCCGACGCAAGGGCAGGAGCCGCTCTACAAGGGAAGCTGATTCGGGAAGCGGACGCGAAAAACACTGCGCCGGGTCAATCGACCCGGCGCAGTGCCGTAGTGAACTTCGTTGGAAGCGCGACCTAGCGCAACGAACGCGGCGCCGTGTCGCCGGCGGCGTCCTGGCGGCGCGTCACGCGCCGGGTGGTCATGGTCGGACGCGCGGCGCCGAACTCGGGCAGGACCCGGCCGCGCGCGCGGCTCGCGAACACAAGGAAGCCGAAGCCGTCCGCCTCGTACCAGTAACCGCCGTTCTCGAGGCCTTCGATCGGCTGCTCGAGCGCGTGAGCGATCGATTCGATGCAGCGCTTGCGCAACTCGCTCGTGCCCGGATAGGGCGGCTGCGCACCGCGCACGCTGCACAGGAGCACGTCGAGCCCCGGCAGGATATGCGCATACAGCACGGGCTCGTCCTGCGCGCGCGCACGCGCGATCTTGGTATCAAGTTGGCCGAACGGTTTGAAGTGGCTCAGCACGGCGAGAAATGACTCATCGCCGTCTGCCTTGACGCGTTTGCGCTTTTTCGGGAAGGACATAAAAATTCGCCTGAAAAAGGTGGATTGCAGTACACGCAGCGTTCCCATGCGACCACTCCCGGACTGGTGCGCCGCACGTCGATCCTTTATAGCACACGGATTTGCTGTCTTCATGAGGATCGAGATGGGGACGGTCCGCTTGAACGGCGCGCGGACCGCCTGTAGCGATCCGGCCTGCGCGGCCCGGCTTGCTGCCCCTGTTTCAAAACCCTCATCGCGTTCGCAAACGCCATGCCGGATCGCACGTCGCGCTCATGTAGATATCCCGGCGCTCTCTCGCTTGTCTCCGTCTCAATAATAGACCTGTGTGTGCGCTCGGTGTGGCGAATTGCCGCAAAAAAGCGGGTTTTCCACGACGCGAGGTGTGTGGTGTCACATACATTGTCATCCTGAAAAATCGCGCAGATAATGTTGCGGTTCTGGTGCCCGCGGTTGCCCCAGGCGCCCCCAGCTGGCTGGTTTTGCGAGGGCGGACGCGGCGCGAGAGCTTGCAAAACGCATTGCAGAACGCATGGCGAAAAGCACGGCGTGCCGCCCAGACCCGCCACCGAACCAGACCGACATGAAACTCTTCGCCAAGGGGCTCTTGCTGATCGCGATTCCGAGCGTCGTCGAACTGGCGCTGCTGGGCGTCGTGTTCGACGCGCAGGGAAAGGCCGCGCTCGCGGCCAAACGCGCCGAGAACACGCAGCAAATCCTTTGGCAGGCCAACAGTCTCGTCGACCCGTTGCTGCGCGAAGCCGCGCGCGTGCGCACCGGCATCGTGCTCGAAGACCCTTCCTTCATTGATCGCCACGCCGTCTGGACCGAGTTCTCCGACCGCATCACGCTGCTTGCGCGGATGGTCGCCGACAATCCGCCCCAGCTCGCGCGCGTCGAGCGCATGCGCGACGCCGCCTATGCATGGCGCAAGGAAGCGGGCGATATTGCCGATGCGCTACGCACGGGACATAGCGCGCCGTTTGCGCGCGTGGCGGGCAACGGCATGCCGCCCGAGATCGAGACGGTGCGCGAGGTGCTGGGCGAGTTCATCGCCGAGGAGACGCGGCTCGACGAGGCCCGCGCGGCGATGCTGCGCGAGACGCGCGAGCGCCAGCAGGACGCGCTGATTTTCGCCGTGGTGGGCTCGATGCTGATCTGGGCGTTCACGGCGATGGCGTTTGCGCGCAACGTGGGCGTGCGACTCGCCGCGCTCGGCGCGAACGCCGAGCGTCTGGGCGATGGGGCGCCGCTCGCGCCGCCGCTCTCGGGCGACGATGAAATCGCGGCGCTCGATGCGGTGCTGCATCAGACGAGCGCGCGGCTGCGCGTGGCCGAGCGCGAACAGACCGCGCTGAAGGCGCAGCTCCAGGCGCGCGCCGCGGATCTCGCGAGCGCCAACGAGCATTTGCGCCAGGAGAGTCAGGACAACGAGATGTTCATCTACAGCGTGTCGCACGATTTGCGCTCGCCGCTCGTGAACCTGCAGGGTTTTTCGAAGGAACTGCAGGTATCGTGCGACGACTTGCGCACGCAGGTCGACGCGGCGGGGCTGCCCGAACACGAATATCGCGCGATGGCCGAAGTGCTCGACGGCGATGTCGACGAATCGCTGAAATTCCTGCGTCAGGCGGTGGCGCGCGCGGCGGCCATCATCGAGGCGCTGCTGCGCATCTCGCGCGCCGGACGCCTCGAATACCGCTGGCAGCGCGTCAACGTCGCGCGGCTCGTCGAGCGCGTGCTCGGTGGCCTCGCCGAGGAACGCACGAAGGCCGCGCGCATCGAAGTGGGCGAGTTGCCGCCCGCGTGGGGCGATCCGGCCGCGCTCGAGCAGATCTTCGGCAACCTCATCGAGAACGCGCTGCACCATCTCGATCCCGCGCGGCCGGGCCGGGTCGAGATCGGCGCGCTAGAGGCCGGCGCGCAATCCGCCGGCGAACCCGGCAAAAGCGCGGGAAAAGGCCCCGGAAAATCAGCGGCCAGAGAGCCTGGCGAACGTACGCGGACTTATTTTGTGCGCGACAATGGCGTTGGTATCGCGCAGGCGTATCTGCCGAAGCTGTTCCGCGCCTTTCAGCGGCTGCACGGCGGCGAATCGCCCGGGCAGGGCACCGGCCTCGCGCTCGCCAAGCGGATTGCGGAGCGGCATGGCGGGCGCGTCTGGGTCGAATCGACCGAGGGCGCGGGCTCGACGTTCTTCGTCGCGCTGCCGGACCAGCCGTTGCGTACCACATAGCGGGTATTCTGGCGCGCGCTGCGCGGCAAGCTTTCAACAAGCCTTAAAAAGTTCATGCAGGACGTAGGAGAGTCGAGATGACGAACGGGGAACAGGTCAGCATCGTGCTGATCGAAGACGACGACGGGCATGCCACGCTGGTCGAGCGTAACCTGCGCCGTTCGGGGATCTCGAACGGCTTTCTGCGCTTTCGCGACGGCCAGGAGGCGCTCGATTATTTTTTCGGCACGCCGGGCGATAACCCGGCTGCGGCCGCGCACTGGCCTTCGCGCGACGCGCTCGGCAATTTTGTCGTGCTGCTCGACCTGCGCATGCCGCGCGTGGACGGCTTCGAGGTGCTGCGGCGCCTGAAAGCGGAGCCCGCCACGGCGTCGGTGCCGGTGATCGTGCTCACGACCACCGACGACCCTCGCGAAATCGAACGCTGCTATGAGCTCGGCTGCAACGTGTACATCACGAAACCGGTCGAATATGACGCGTTCATCGAGGCCGTTCGCCGGCTCGGCTTCTTTCTCCAGGTCGTCAAGCTGCCGCCGGGACATCGCTTCGTCCAGGCGCGGCCGGCCGGCGCCCAATAACGCATCACGCATGCATCGCGCATGCAATCATCACGCATTGGCAATCGAATGGAAGAACGGCGGCAAACCGGACCCATGCCCGAAGGGATGCTTCGCGCATGACTGAGGTACCCACGATGCTGGACGGCGCGCGCGTGCTCGTTGTCGACGACGACGAAGGCATTCTGCGCCTCGCCCGCAAATCGCTTCTGCGCGCCGGTGCGCGCGTGGACACCTGCACGGGTGTCGGGGAGGCGTGCGCGCTGCTCGCCATGCAGACGCCCGATGTGCTCGTGCTCGACTATCAGCTCGACGGCGCGGAAACGGGCCTCGACTTCTTCCGTCGCCTGCGCGCCGACGACGTGCGCGTGCCGGCCATCCTCGTGACCGGCTTCACCGACGAATCTCGCGTGATCGCCGCGTTGCGCGCGGGCGTCTCGGACGTGGTGCCGAAATCGGGCGACTATCTCGACTACCTGCCTGAAGCCGTCGCGCGCGTGCTCTCGCAGGTGGCGCTGCAGCGCGCCTCCGACGAAGCGCTGCTCCTGCGCGACCGCGAAGAGCACTACCGCACGCTCTCCGAAGCCTTGCCGCACCTCGTGCTCACCTGCGGCGCGGACGGCAATTGCGACTTCGTCTCGAAGCAGTGGCTCGACTACACGGGTCTCGACGCGGGCCAGTCGCACGGTCTCGCGTGGCTCGACGCCGTGCATGCCGACGATCGCGAGGAGATTCGCCACACGTGGCTCAAGGCCGTGAGCAGCGGCGCCGCCGACTATCGCCACGAGTTGCGGATTCGCCGCCACGATGGCGTCTACCGATGGTTCGATGTCCGAATCGTTCCGATGCGCGACCCGCGCGGCGGCGTGAACAAATGGTTCGGCAGTTGCACCGACATCGACGCACAGCGCGAAGCAACCCAGGAGCGCGAGCGCCTGCTCGCCTCGGAGCAGGCCGCGCGGCAGACCGCTGAAGAAGCCAATCGCGCGAAAGACCGCTTCCTCGCCATGCTCTCGCACGAGCTGCGCACGCCGCTCACGCCGGTGCTCGCGGGCACGCGTCTGCTGGAGCAGATCCCGGGCCTGCCCGATGCGGCGCGCGCGGGCGTGCTGATGATCCGCCGCAATATCGAACTCGAGGCGCGTCTGATCGACGACCTGCTCGATCTCACGCGCGTGGCCAATGGCAAACTGAGCCTTGCGCTCGAGACGGTCGACGTGCATGACGTGATCGAGGCCGTGCTCGAGCTGTTCCACAGCGAAATCCAGATCAAGCAGCAGGATGTGCACGTCGATCTGCGCGCGCAGCAGCATTACGTGCGCGGCGACCGCGCGCGCCTGCAGCAGATGCTCTGGAATCTCGTGCGCAACGCCGCGAAGTTCACGCCGGACGGCGGCCACATTTACGTGCGCACGCGCGACGAGCGCATGCAGGTGGAAATCGAGGTCGAGGATACGGGCATCGGCATCGCGCCCGAGCAGATCGGCAAGCTCTTTCATGCCTTCGAGCAGGGCAGCCACAATCTCACGCGCCAGTTCGGCGGACTCGGTCTAGGTCTTGCCGTGACGCGGGCGCTGACCGAGGCGCACGGCGGCAACGTGAGCGCGAAGAGCCCCGGCGCGCATTGCGGCGCGACCTTCACCATCGTGCTGCCGACCGCGGCGCGTGGCGAGGGGGCGGCAGCGACCGCCGAGCTGCGCGGGCCGCATCGGGTGGGCGCGCTGAACATCCTGCTGATCGAGGATCACGAGGACACCGCCGAGGTCATGTCGCAGCTGATGCGTGCGGGCGGCCACGAGGTGGCGGTGGCGGGCAGCGTAACCGGCGCGCTCGCGCTCACGGCCAGCATGGCCTTCGACCTCGTGGTGAGCGACATCGGCCTGCCGGATGGCTCGGGCATCGACTTCATCCGGGCGTTTCGTGCGCAATCAACGGCGCCGGCCGTCGCGCTCACCGGCTTCGGCACCGACGAAGACGTGCGCCGCAGCGTCGAAGCGGGCTTTACTGCGCACCTCACGAAACCCGTCAACTTCGAGCAGCTCGAACGGCTGATCGAAGAGGCCGCAGCCGCGCGCAGCGCGGCGGCCGAGCCCGATTCCGCCGCGCCTCGTCCCTGACGCTGTCTGGATCCGGGCACAAAAAAGCCCGCGCGGCCTTACGGCGGCGCGGGCTTTTGTCTGGGCGCTCGTGCGGCTCAGCGCGGATTGCTCTGCAGCGAATCGCGGATCTCACGCAGCAGCAGCACGTCTTCGGGCGTGGGCGGCGGCTCGGCGGGCGCAGCCACTTGCGGCTGGCGCAGCTTGTTGATGAACTTCACCATCAAAAAGATGATGAACGCGAGAATGACGAAGTTGATCACCGCGGTGATGAACGAGCCATAGCCGAACACGGCCACGCCCGCGGTCTGCAGATCCTTGTACGATTCGGGGTTGCCTTTATAGCTGGCCGGAATGTGGCCGAGCCGCACGAACATGTTCGAGAAGTCGAGGCCGCCGGTGATCACGCCGATGACCGGCATGATGAGGTCTTTCACGATCGAGTTGACAATGCTTGAGAACGCGCCGCCGATGATCACACCGACGGCGAGATCCATCACGTTGCCTTTGACGGCGAATTCCTTGAACTCCTGGACGATGCTCATGAGCGGGCTCTCCCTGAATGGCGCAGCACGGGGCTGGGGTCAATACGGCGTATTGGCGCAATCATAGCGAACGCATCCGTATCGCGGTAGCAATTTGACATTCCCTGACGTTTTGCCGTGGACCGGCGACGAAGTCCCGGCGAACGCACGCGGCGTGCCTACGACGCGTGCGCCGCGCTAGTGCGCGAGCGAGATCTGCTGGTGGAAGCTCGCCGGGTCGGTGTTGGTGCCACACAGCAGCACGCCTACGCGCTTGCCTTGCAGCGTGTCGCGCAGCGGCCCGAGCAGCCCCGCCGTAGCGGTGGCGCAAGCGGGCTCGACGGCGAGCTTGAGCTGCTCGAAGAGCACGCGCATTGCGCTGCGCAAGGCGTCGTCGGTGACCGTGACGACGCGCTCGAGATGACGGCGGCACAGCGTATAGCTGTATTGCTCCGCATGCGGCGCCATGAGCGAGTCGGCGATCGAGTGCATGTGGGTCAGGCGCACCGTATGGTTCGCGGCGAAGCTGCGGCTCATCACGTCCGAGCCCTCGGGCTCGACGCCATACACGCGCACGCGCGGATTCGCGAGCCGCAGCGCGGTGGCGACGCCCGCAGCGAGCCCGCCGCCGCCGATGGGCACGACGACCGCGTCGAGATCGGGCGCCTGGGTGGCCCATTCGTAGCCGAGCGTGGCCGTGCCGAGCACCGTGCGATAGCCGTTGAAGGGATGCACGAAATAGCGACCCTCGTCCGTCTCGATACGGCGCACGATCTCGAACGCCTCGCTGCTGTTGCCCGCTACGACAATTTCCGCGCCAAAGCGCTTGCACTGTGCGACGCGCGCCGCGCTCGCGGTGCGAAAGAGCACGACTTTCGCGCTGATGCCGAGGCGCATCGCCGCATACGCTACCGCAATCGCGTGATTGCCGCCCGAAACGCACGTGACGCCGGCGCTGCGTTGCGCGGCGTCGAGGGCGAGCAGATGCGTGAACGCGCCGCGCACCTTGAAGCTGCCGCTCGACTGCAGCAGCTCGAACTTGAAATTCACGAGCGTCGCTTCGAGCGTGGACAGATCATGGCGGTCGAACACCGGCGTGCGCAGCACCCACGGCGCGAGCGCGAAATGCTGCGAGGCGATCTCGTCGAGCGTGGGGATCGCCTCACCGTCGATCGTGTGGCTGGTGGGCAGCGGCGCGGCGGTGGACATGATGTTGCGCGTCCGGCGTAGTTACTGTGCCAGGGCTTCGACGGACATGCCGTGCACGAGCTTGCGCAGGAAACCTTCGCAGGCCGCGAGCTGTTCGAGCGAGACGTATTCGTTCGGCTTGTGCGCCTGCTGGATGTCGCCGGGGCCGCACACCACGCTCGGAATGCCCGCGCGTGCGAACAGGCCCGCCTCGGTGCCATAAGCCACCTTGCGGCGCGACTGATCGGCGGTGAGCGCGCGCACGAGCTGTGTGATCGCGGCCTGCTCGGTGGCGTCGAGGCCGGGGGCTGCGGCGATCTTCGTGAACTCGATCGCGCCCACCGCGTGCTCGCGCTGCATTTTCGGCACGAGCGTTTCGCGCGCGTACTGCTCGACGCGCGCGAAGATCGTGTCGGGGTCGAGCGTCGGCAGATTGCGGAACTCGAACGCGAAGCGGCATTCGGCCGGCACCGTGTTGATGGCGTTGCCGCCTTCGATCGTGCTGGTTTGCGCGGTCGTGAACGGCACATCGTAAAGCTCGTCGAAGGGGCCGTTCGCGCGGAACGCGTCGGCCATGTCGCGGATGTAGCAGATGAGGCGCGCCGCGTACTCGATCGCGTTCAGGCCGCGCGGCGTGAGCGACGAATGGGCGGCCTGGCCGCGCACGCAGCACTGGTACGCGTTGATGCCCTTGTGCGCGACGATGGGGTGCATGCTCGTGGGCTCGCCCACGATGCAGCCTTCGGGCTTCACGCCGCGCTTCACGAGTTCTTCGATCATGAGCGGCGCGCCCACGCAGCCCACTTCCTCGTCGAACGAGAGCGCGAGGTGCAAGGGCTTGGCGAGTTTCGTCTGCTGGATCTCGGGCAGGAGCGTGAGCGCGGCGCCGATGAAACCCTTCATGTCACAGGTGCCGCGGCCATAGAGCAGGCCGTCACGAATCTCGGGCTTGAACGGGTCGCTGTCCCATTTCTGGCCGTCCACGGGCACGACGTCCGTGTGCCCCGAGAGCACGATGCCGCCGTTCGTTTCGCCGTCGTGCGCGGGGATCGTGGCGAACAGGTTGGCCCATTTGCCATCGCGGCCATAGGTGAGCGTCGACTCGATGCCGCGCGCGCGCAGATCGTCGCGCACGGTCTCGATCAGGCCGAGATTCGGATGGCGGCTGACCGTGTCCATGGAAACCAGGCGGGTGACCCAGGGGAGCGAGGCGGGAAGGGCGGCGGAAGGCGTGGACGACTGCGCTGTTTCAGCGGCGACGGACATGTTGGACTCCAGCTTGCTTGTATTCTTCATCTTACCCAAAAAGAATGCGGCAAGCCAAAGCTGCGGGCAGTGCGGCGTCCCACGCAGCAGGCGACCGCGCTGGGCATGGCGCACTGCAGCAAGACGTGAAAACGCCCGCGCAAAAGGCAATCCGCGCGGGCGTCCGATGATGCTGAAAAGGCATTCAGCGCGATGCGCCAGCGCGATTGGGCGCGCCGAGCGCGCGCAACGTCTCCTTCACGGTCGCCACGCGCACCGCGAGATCGGGGCTGCGCGTTTCGATGCGCAACTTGTCCTGCCCGGCGAGCTTGATGTGCTTGTGCTTCTGCACCATCTCGAT
Organism: Paraburkholderia sp. CNPSo 3281; assembly: GCF_024206515.1. Lineage (NCBI taxonomy): Bacteria > Pseudomonadati > Pseudomonadota > Betaproteobacteria > Burkholderiales > Burkholderiaceae > Paraburkholderia > Paraburkholderia sp. CNPSo 3281. The sequence continues at coordinate 25,055 of NZ_JAMBPS010000024.1, forward strand.
GATGCGCATGGCGTCCACGGGCGGATTCGGCACGAACTGCAGGCCAATGACCGCTTCGCCCGCATCGATCTTCGTGATGCCGAGCGGCTTGGCCGCCAGACGCAGGCGGTGCGTTTCGATCAGCGCATGCGCCTGCGCCGGCATCTTGCCGAAGCGGTCGATCAGCTCTTCCTGGATGCCGTCGATCGAATCGTCGTGCTCGCAGTTCGCGAGCCGCTTGTAGAGCGACAGGCGCTCCTGCACGTCGCCGCAATAGTCGGCGGGCAGGATGGCGGGCGCGTGCAGGTTGATCTCGGTGGTCGCCGCGAGCGGCGCGTTGAGATCGGGCTCGCGGCCGTCCTTGAGCGCCTTCACGGCGTCGTTGAGCATGTCCGTATACAGCTGGAAACCGATCTCCTGGATCTCGCCCGACTGCTTGTCGCCGAGCACCTCGCCCGTGCCGCGAATTTCCAGGTCGTGCATCGCCAGATAGAAGCCCGAGCCGAGTTCCTCCATCTGCTGAATGGCTTCGAGCCGCCGTTGCGCCTGCTTCGTGAGCCCTTGCGGATCGTGCACGAGCAAATACGCGTACGCCTGGTGGTGCGAGCGCCCGACGCGGCCGCGCAACTGGTGCAGCTGTGCGAGACCGAACTTGTCGGAACGGTGGATGAGGATCGTGTTCGCCGTCGGCACGTCGATGCCGGTCTCGATGATCGTCGTACAGAGCAGCACGTTCGCGCGTTGCGCCACGAAATCGCGCATCACGGTTTCGAGTTCGCGCTCGTGCATCTGGCCGTGCGCCACGGCGATACGTGCTTCCGGCACGAGCGCTTCGAGCATCGCGCGGCGGTTCTCGATGGTCTCGACCTCGTTGTGCAGGAAGTACACCTGGCCGCCGCGCTTGAGTTCGCGCAGCATGGCCTCGCGAATCACGCTGTCTTCCTCGCGGCGCACGAACGTCTTGATGGCGAGGCGCTTTTGCGGCGCGGTCGCGATCACGGAGAAGTCGCGCAGGCCTTCGAGCGCCATGCCGAGCGTACGCGGAATCGGCGTGGCGGTGAGCGTGAGCACGTCGACTTCCGCGCGCAACGCCTTGAGCGCCTCCTTCTGGCGCACGCCGAAACGGTGCTCCTCGTCGATGATCACGAGCCCGAGGCGCTTGAACTGAACATCGGACGAAAGCAGCTTGTGCGTGCCGATCACGATATCGACGCTGCCGTCGTTGATCTGCTGGATCGCGGCGCTCACTTCCTTCGCGGTCTTGAAGCGCGACAGCTCGGCGATACGCACGGGCCAGTCGGCGAAGCGGTCCGTGAAGGTCTGCGTGTGCTGCTCGGCGAGCAGCGTGGTGGGCGAGAGAATCGCCACCTGCTTGCCGCCCATCACGGCGATGAACGCCGCGCGCAACGCCACTTCGGTCTTGCCGAAGCCGACGTCGCCGCACACGAGGCGGTCCATCGGCTTGCCGCTCGTCATGTCGCCGATCACGGCGGCGATCGCGGCGGCCTGATCGGGCGTTTCCTCGAAGCCGAAACTTTCCGCGAACTTCACGTAGTCGCGCGGTTCGAGCGCGAACGCGTGGCCCTCGCGCGCGGCGCGGCGCGCGTAGAGATTCAGAAGCTCGGCGGCCGTGTCGCGGATCTGCTGCGCGGCCTTGCGGCGCGCCTTTTCCCACTGGCCCGAGCCGAGCGCGTGCAGCGGTGCGCTATCGGGATCGGCGCCGCTGTAGCGCGAAATCACATGCAGTTGCGACACCGGCACGTAGAGCTTGCTGCCGTTCGCGTATTCGAGGTGCAGGAACTCGGTGTCGCCTTCGCCGAGGTCCATCGTCACCAGGCCGTGATAGCGGCCGATGCCGTGCTGCGCATGGACCACCGGATCGCCCACTTTCAGCTCGGAGAGGTCGCGCACCATCGAATCGACGTTGCTCGCCTGTTCCTGGCGGCGGCGCCCGGCGCGGCGCGCGAGCGGGCCGTAAAGCTCGGTCTCGGTGATGACCGCGAGTTCCTCGCCCGGCAGCGCGAAGCCCGTGGAGAGCGGTGCGACACCCATCGCGAAACGCTCGTCGCCGGTGAGCCAGTCCTCGAAGCTGTCCGCGCCCGCGGGGCGCAGGTGGTTGTCGGCGAGCAGCTGCGCGATGGTTTCGCGCCGGCCCGCCGATTCCACCGCGAACAGCACGCGGTTCTTCGTCGTGTCGAGGTACGTGCGCAGCGAGGCGAGCGGGTCGTCGGCGTGGCGGTCGATCGCGAGGTTCGGCAGCGCCGTGGCCCAGCCGCCCGCGCTCGTGGCGGGCAGCACGAGGCGCGCGAAGGGCTTCGCGAAGGCGAAGAAGTCCTCGTCGGTCAGGAAAAGGCGCTGCGGCTCGAGGATCGGCCGCTCGCGGTCGTGCGAGAGGAAGTTGTGGCGCTGCTTCGTGTCGTTCGTGAAGCGGCGGATCGACGTGTCGAGGTCGCCCGAGAACACCAGCTGGGCGTTTTGCGGCAGATAGTGGAAGAGCGTAGCCGTCTCTTCGAAAAAGAGCGGCAGGTAGTATTCGATGCCCGCCGAAGGCACGCCGTTGCCCATGTCCTTGTAGATCGTCGCGCGGCTCGGGTCGCCCTCGAACACTTCGCGCCAGCGGCTGCGAAACGCCGTGCGCGCGGCTTCGTCAAACGGGAACTCGCGGCCGGGCAGCAGGCGCACGTCCTTCACGGGATAGAGGCTGCGCTGGCTGTCCGGATCGAACGCGCGGATCGAGTCGACCTGGTCGTCGAACAGGTCGATGCGGTAGGGCAGCGGCGAGCCCATCGGAAACAGGTCGATGAGCGAGCCGCGCACGCAGTATTCGCCCGGGCGCACCACCTGGCTCACGTGTTCGTAGCCCGCGAGCGTGAGCTGCGACTTGAGCTTCGCTTCGTCGAGGCGCTCGCCCTGCGAGAACGAGAACGTATAGGCCGCGAGGAACGAGGCGGGCGGCATCCGGTAGAGCGCCGTGGTGGCCGGCACGATGAGAATGTCGCAGCGGCCTTCGCCGAGATCGTGCAGCGTCGCGAGGCGCTCGGAAACGAGATCCTGGTGCGGCGAGAACGTGTCGTACGGCAGCGTTTCCCAGTCGGGCAGCAGGCGCACGCGCGCCTCGGGCGCGAAGAACGGAATCTCCTGGGCGAGCCGCTGCGCGTCCACGGCGCTCGCGCAGATCACGGCCAGTAGCGGGGCGGCGCCGGTGCGCGCGGCCTCGCGGTAGCGGGCGATCAGGAGCGCGTCGGACGAGCCGTGCGTGCCATCGAACGCGTAGCGCTGGCCCGGCTTGACGACGGCAACGGGGGACGGAGATTGCGAGGAAGCGGCGATATCGGACATGGGCAACAGGGTGGCCGACGCTTGTGTCGGCGCTTGTGTCGGTATGGTGGCCAGTTCAGTTCGGGCACGTGCAACGCCGGAATATGGGGGCCGGTTTGCGGTCTTCAAGTGAATCCGGCGCGTTTTTCCTTACGTTGCGCGGGCATTTTATGGCCGTTTTGCGGGCGTCCGGCGTGCGGGTGAGGGACCTATTATAAAATCCGTCCTTTACTTTGACTCATGCGGCTCGCGACACCGTGACTTCACGCCTCTTTGCCCTGATTCCGTGCGCCGGCACCGGCAGCCGTTCGGGCTCGGCCATGCCGAAACAATATCGAATCGTTGCCGGACGCGACCTCCTGCACTATACGCTTGCCGCTTTTGACGCCTGCAACGAATTCTCGCAGACGCTCGTGGTGATTTCTCCCGACGATAACCACTTCGACGCCCGGCGCTTCGGCGGCTTGCGCTTTGCCGTGCGCCGCTGCGGGGGCGCCTCGCGCCAGGCGTCGGTCTACAACGGCCTCGCCGCACTCGCCGAATTCGGCGCAACCGACGACGACTGGGTACTCGTCCACGACGCCGCGCGCCCCGGCATCACGCCCGCGCTGATCCGCGCGCTCGTCGAGTCGCTCAAGGACGACCCCGTGGGGGGCATCATGGCGCTGCCGGTGGCCGACACGCTCAAGCGCGTCGCGTCGAAGGATCCCGCGGCGCCCGGCGCGCATATCGCGCGCACCGAGTCGCGCGACGGCCTCTGGCAGGCCCAGACCCCGCAGATGTTCCGCATCGGCATGCTGCGCACGGGCATCGAGCGCGCGCAGCAAGACGGCCACGATCTCACCGACGAGGCGAGCGCGATCGAATGGCTCGGCCACGCGCCGCGACTCGTGCAGGGCAGTCTGCGTAACTTCAAGGTGACGTACCCCGAAGATTTCGCGCTCGCCGAAGCGATCCTCAGCCGGCCCGCAGAGTAAGCGCGCCGCAATCCCTTTACCCGGAATCCCAGACATGGACATCAGAATCGGACAAGGCTACGACGTGCACGCGCTGGTGCCCGGCCGCCCGCTCGTGCTCGGCGGCGTGACGATCCCCTACGATCGCGGCCTGCTCGGCCACTCGGACGCCGACGTGCTGCTGCACGCCATCACCGACGCGCTGTTCGGCGCTGCCGCGCTCGGCGACATCGGTCGCCATTTCCCCGACACCGACAAGCAATTCTATGGCGCGAACAGCCGCGTGCTGCTGCGCGAATGCCTGCGCCGCGTGCAGGAGGCGGGCTTTACGCTGATGAACGTCGATACCACGGTGATCGCGCAGGCGCCCAAGCTCGCGCCGCACATCGAATCGATGCGCCAGACAATCGCCGAAGACCTGAACCTGCCGGTCGAGCGCGTCAACGTGAAGGCGAAGACGAATGAGAAACTCGGCTATCTCGGCCGCAGCGAAGGGATCGAAGCGCAGGCGGCGGTACTGCTGCTGCGCGCGTGAGCGGTTATTCAACCGACATTTTGAAGGGTTGAACGGCGGGAGCAGGGCGCGTGCCTGCTCCGCACCTGACGGCGATGATTGCAGCTGCAATCATCGCCGTTGCTTTTCTTGCCGATTAATTTTCCGTTTTTTTCGTCCCATACTGAACCGGTAACCGGAAGTGGGGAGGACGATGGCGGGAATTGAAAGACGCGTGAAAGGCCTCGATGGCCTGCGGGCGCTGGCAGTCGTGCTCGTGTTCCTCTCGCACAAGGCCCATGTCGACGTGATCGATGTGGGCAAGATCGGCGTCTGGCTGTTCTTTCTGATCAGCGGCTATCTGATCATCGGTGAGCTGCATCGCAATCGGGTCCGAATCGAGCAACACGACGCACGTACGGCCGCGCTGCTGTACGTCTTTTTCATGAAGCGCACGCTGCGCATTTTTCCCGTGTATTACCTGCTGCTCGTGGCGCTCACCATCGCGCATGCGAGCTTTTATCAGCGCGATGTCGATCTCGGGCTCGCCTGGCATTTCGTATTCCTCTCCAATTACTGGATCGGCGTGGTGCACGACGGTTGGCCTGGCACCGTGTCGCATTTCTGGAGCCTCGCGGTCGAGCAGCAGTTCTATCTCGTCGCGCCATTCGCGCTGCTGTTCGTGCGTGCGTCGCGCCATCTCGCGCTCTGCGCCGTGGTCATCGCGGCGGCCGCGTGCGCGCATCTCGCGCTGTACGAGGAAGGGGCGATCGCGCCACTCATCTACGCATTCTCGCCATGGAATTTCGCCATGCTGGCGCTCGGCGGCGCACTGGCGATTGGCGGCGCGCGCGTGCCGTTGCGCCCGGGCGCGTTGAGCGCGCTGTGGTTCGTCGGCGCGTGTGCGGCGATCGCCGGCTTCGCGCTGGCGCGCGCCGATTGTGCTGACTGCGCCGAAGGCGTGACGAGCGCGACGATGCTGCCGGGCTGCTTCGACATCGGGCTCGCGCTCTCGCTCGGCGCGTTGTTCCTGTGGCTCGTGCGTCGTCAGGACAGCGTACTGGTCGCGGCGCTGGAACTGCGGCCGCTGGCCTGGCTCGGCACGATCAGTTACGGCTTCTATCTGTTTCACAACCTCGTGCCGGCGCGTCTTGGCGTGGCGCCGGGGCTCTATGCGCGGTTTCACGTGCCCGAGGTGGCGCAGCCGGTCCTCGCGCTCGTGCTGCAGTTCGCACTGGCCGTGCTGCTCGCGCATCTGTCGTGGCAGGTGCTCGAAAAGCGCGTGCTCGAGTGGAAGCGGCCGCTCGAAACGGCGATACGCAACCGCCTGCCCACCCGCGCGGCAGCGAGCCAGACGTGATGCGCGGCGGCGCGTAGCCTAGAGCGTTCCGCCGCCGACTTCGCGGCCGTCCGGACACAGCTCGCCGGTCTGCAACCCATCGAGCACGCGCAGCACTTCTTCGGCGCTGCGCCCGACGTTGAGGTTGTTCACCGTGACATGCTGGATCGTGTTGTCGGGATCGACGATGAACGTCGCGCGCAGCGCCACGCCCGCTTCCTTGTCGCGTATGCCGAGCTGATCGATGAGTTCGCCCTTCACGTCGCCGAACGAATAGTGATTGAGGCGATCGAGTGTCTTGTCCTCGCGTCGCCACGCGAGCTTCACATATTCGTTGTCGCAACTGCCGCCCATCACGACCGTTTCGCGGTCATCGAATTCCTTGATGAGCCCGGCGAACGCGACGATCTCGGTGGGGCAAACGAGCGTGAAATCCTTGGGGTAGAAATAGATGACCTTCCACTTGTTGGCGAAGGTCTGCTCGGTGATCTCGGTGAACGCCGATTCGCCGTTTTCTTCGGGATGGTTGAAGCCGGGCTTCGCGGCCGTGACGGTAAAAGCTTCGAGTTTGTCGCCGACGGTTTTCATGGCGGAGGTCCTCATACGAGAGACGGGCCGGGCGGCCCGCTTTGCCGCCGCGCGCGCGGTGCCAGACTCGGCCACATGCGGCGGCGTGCCCATGAAAACGATTGTCGCAGGTGCGGGCGGCGCGTGGTGCGACGGTGCGCCGCCGCCGGGTCTCGCTCAGGAGCGAAAGAGGCTCAGGTGCCCTTGGCGAGCGGGAACTCGATCGTCACTTCGAGCCCCGGGCCTGGCAGCCGGTTGCGCAGACGCAGCGCGCCGCGATAGCGACCCACGAGGCGCTGCACGATGGCCATGCCGAGTCCCGTGCCGTTCGCCTGCGTACGAGCCGTATCGACGCGGTAGAACGGCCGCGTGACGAGCGGGAGCTGATCCTCGGGAATGCCCGGGCCTTCGTCGACCACGGAAAGTTCGACGCGCGAATGAGAGACGCGCGTTTCGAGCATGATGTGCGGAATGCCGTCGGTTTCGCTCGCGCCGTACTTGCGGGCGTTCTCGATCAGGTTGCCCACGACGCGGCGCATGTCGGTGTCGTCGGCTTCGATCATGGCCGAAGGCGCGAGCCGCGTGATGAGACGCACGCCATCTTCGCTCGCCATGCGCCCGGCCATCTCGCCGGCGATGACTGAGAGGTCGACGCGCTCGGGCATGCGCTGGGCGGGCCGTGCGTAATCGAGGAAGCGGCCGATGATCATGTCCATCTGCTCGATGTCGTCGATCATCGCGTCCTTGGTGGCCTGGTCGGACGGACTCATCTCCGTCTCGAGCCGCAGGCGCGCGAGCGGCGTGCGCAGATCGTGCGAGATGCCCGCGAGCATCAGCGCGCGGTCGGCCTCCAGCTGCTCGAGGTCGCGCACCATCTGGTTGAACGAGCGATTCGTTTCGGCCGCGACGCCCATGCCGCTCTCAGGCAACGGCGCGGGCGGCTGGCCCGAGCCCAGCATGCGCGCCGACATGGCGAGACGCGCGAATGGCCGGTTCACGAGACTCGTGATGAAGGCCGCCCCGAAGAGCGATAGCGCAAGCGCAGAGACACCCCATCCGACCCACTGCAGGCCTGTGACGTTGTCGAGCTGGTCGCGGTCGAGCGCGACCCAGTAGTCGTCTTCGTCGATCTTGAAGCTGATCCACACGCCCGGAATGTCGTTCACGGACTGCGCGATCACGGTGTCGTCGCCAAGACGCCCGCGGATGTCGTGCTCGATCAGGCGATTGAGCGATTCGTCGGGCTGAAGCTTGTATTTGTCGGTGGTTTCGCGCGGGTACACGCGCACGCCCTCGTTGCTCTCGAGATCCTGCAGCAACGCGCGGCGCAGATCGGGATCGGAGTAGAGGAGCGCCGTGCGCGTGAGCTTCACGATCGCGACGAGCTGGAGCGCCACGCGCTGCGCGCGCGGCTCCCGCTCGATCACGCGAAAGCTCTGGAACCACGCGGCAAGACTCACTGCGATGAGAAGGGCGATCAGCAGGAAGGTGCGCCAGAACAGATCGCCGAACGCGAGCGTGAGCAAACGCCGGTCAATCCGCATGGACCCTTCCCGTTTCAACAGAGGCAGTGCAGACAACGAGACTCCATCCAGGATCACGCGGCGCCGTCGGGAATGAACACGTAGCCGAGGCCCCAAACCGTTTGAATGAAACGCGGGCTGCCCGGATCGGGTTCGATGAGCTTGCGCAGGCGCGAGATCTGCACGTCGAGGCTGCGGTCGAACACTTCGTATTCACGGCCGCGCGCCAGCTCCATGAGCTTTTCGCGGGAGAGCGGTTGGCGCGGATGACGCGCGAACACCTTGAGCACCGAGAATTCGCCCGTGGTGAGCGGGATTTCCTGGCCGGCCTTGGTGAGCGTACGCGTGGCGAGATTCAACGCGAATTCGCCGAACTCGAACACTTCGGTGGTTTCCGAGGGCGCGCCCGGCAGTTCGGACGGCGCCTGACGGCGCAGCACCGCGTGAATGCGTGCGACGAGTTCGCGCGGGTTGAAGGGCTTGGGCAAATAGTCGTCGGCACCCATTTCGAGGCCGACGATGCGGTCCACGTCCTCGCCCTTGGCAGTGAGCATGATGATGGGCGTGCGGTCGTTGCTGCCGCGCAGACGTCGGCAGATCGACAGGCCGTCTTCGCCTGGCAGCATGAGGTCGAGCACCAGCAGGTCGAAACGCTCGCGCACCCACAGCTTGTTCATGGCGGGGGCGTTTTCGGCCACATAGACATTGAAGCCCTGCTCGCCGAGGTAGCGCCGCAGGAGGTCCCGCAGTCGGGGATCGTCATCGACAACGAGAATTTTGGACGGGTTTTTGGTTTCCATGCCTGGCATCTTAGCGCGATTGGATACTGATGCGAGTTTGCACCAATTATCAGGTTACAGTCAGTTACAAAATTTACCCGTGCTGTGCCACGACCGCAAGCACCGACAGATAGACTTCTTTACGTAAAGCGGCAGTTCGGTAGATACTTCATTCGACTTTAAAATTCATGCCCGCGCCGAGCCGGGTTCGCACATGTATTCGAGGTAGCCGTTTGCCGCGTCAAGAAGGGAACAAAACGATGGGAGGGGTCAGGCCGACAATGCGCCATACCATGCTTGCACTGGCGCTAGCCGGTGGCGTGGCGGCCGCACTGGAGTCGGTGCCGGCCCGGGCCCAGCCCTCCGCAGACCGCTACGAGAACTCGCTGTCCTCCGCTCGCTCGCCGGGCAGCAAACCGTCGATGCGGCGCGTACGCAGCGACACGATCCCGCGCCCCGCATCGGACATCAACCAGCGTCCCGCAGTTCCCCCCGATCTCGATCAGCGTCGCCGCGACGGCCATATGACGCCCGACGAACGGCGCCTCTTGCGCCAGCACATCGAAGACGCCGTGCGCGAACTGTACAAGCGCTGATACTGCGGCGCGCGTAAATGCCGCTCTGCTGCGATAACGTTTACGCGATTTTCTCCTGGCACCTCGCGCACGCCTTTCTCGCGGCTTTCATGATTTTATCGGTATCGACGCGTGCATTGGTGCACTCGCGCTGCCGAAACGCGCTGAAAAATACCGTAGCAATTGCACAGTCAACATCCGTGTCGCCACAGCCGTTAAGCCGGTACATTCATTGACTGCGCCGGCGGATTCGTCGTGCGCCCATTCACCATGAGCGACTCCAGACGGTCGAGGCCAAACGCGCAGTCCGCCGCCCACGCAGCGGCGCCCGACGACGGCGCGGATGCGCTGCTCGACGCCGACGATGTCCGCCATCTTCTGGTGCGCACGGGCTTCGCGCCGCGCGAGAGCGAAGTCGAACCCTATGTGGGGCTCACGCGAGAGCAGGCTGTCGCGCGGCTCGTCGGCAGCGCGCGCCGCGAGGCGCTCACGCCGCTGCCCGCATGGAGCGCCGAAGTGCCGCCGAGCCGGGCACAGCGCAGCGCGTGGACCCCCGAAGAACGCCAGCAAGCGCAGCGCCAGCGCGGCGCGCGCTACGACGAATTGCGCGCATGGTGGCTGCGCGAGATGCTCGTCACGCCTTCGGCGCTGACTGAGCGCATGACGCTCTTCTGGCACAACCACTTCACCTCGGGTCAGGACAAAGTCGGCGAGCCGCAGTTGATGGCCGCGCAAAACGCGCTGTTGCGGCGCGATGCGCTGGGCAGTTTCGCGGACATGCTGCACGCGGTCGCCAAGGACCCCGCTATGCTGCTTTACCTCGACGGCGCGAGCAATCGCAAGGGCCGGCCCAACGAAAATTTCGCGCGTGAAGTGATGGAACTGTTCACGCTGGGCGAAGGGCAGTACTCGCAGCGTGACGTTGCCGAAGCGGCGCGCGCCTATACGGGTTGGAGTCTCGATCCCGACACCGAGGCGTTCGTCTGGCGCGCCGACTTGCACGACGACGGCGAAAAGACCGTGCTGGGACGCAGCGGTGCATTCGACGGCGACCAGGTGCTCGACATCCTGCTCGCGCAGCCGCAAACTGCCCGGTATGTGTCGGCGAGGCTTTGGCGCGAGTTCATCTCCGCGACGCCTGACGAAGAGCAGCTCGCAAGCGTCGCCGATCGGTTTCACTCTAGTGGCTATGAAGTCGGCGCTGCGCTTCGCGCGCTCTTAACCACTCCCGCGTTCTGGGATGAAAGCAATCGGGGCGTGCTCGTGAGTTCGCCGGTGGAGTTCATCGTCGGCACGATGCGGCGCTTCGATGTGGCCTATGGCGATACGCTGCCGTTCGCGCGCCGCTCGGCCGCGTTGGGCGAGAACCTGTTCTATCCGCCGAACGTGAAGGGGTGGCCGGGCGGGGCATCGTGGATCAATAGCTCGACGCTGCTCGCGCGCAAGCAGTTCGTCGAGCAGCTGTTTCGTGCGACGGAAGCAGGGCGACCGCATGCTTCGGCCGCAGCGACGAAGATCACGGCAAGCGTGCCGCAAAACGCGATGCGGCATGCCGCCTTGCAAGGCGGCATGCGCTTCGATCTGGACGGCTGGCTCTCGCGCTTCGGTCTCACCGCCGAAGCCACGCCCGGCCTTTCCGCGCAGTTGCAGATGCAGCACGCAGTCCTGCCGCTTGCGCCTGTCGATGCGATTGCAGTTGGCAGTAGCTCGAGTTCATATCTCCAGGCACTGCTGATGGATCCGGTGTATCAGTTGAAGTGAAGCATGGATATGAATAGCCGAATCCCCGGCGGCAGTGTGCGCCGCCGCACTGACGAGCGAGGCAAGCCATGAAGCGACGCGACTTTCTTGCAGCCGGTGCGACGGCGGTCGCCGCGACGGCTGGTTCCGCGCTATGGCTGCCTCGCGCTGCGCGCGCGCAAGGCGCGGTGCCCATGCACCCGGGCACGGCGAGCGGCTACGAGAACCTGCTGATTCTCGTCGAGCTGAAGGGCGGCAACGACGGCCTCAACACCGTCGTGCCTTTTGCCGATCCGCTCTATTACAGCTACCGGCAAACGATCGGCGTGCCGCGCGCGCAGGCGATCCAACTGGACGAGCGCACGGCGCTCCATCCGGCGCTCGCGCCGCTCATGCCGATGTGGCGCGCGCGCGAGCTGGCGATCGTGCAGGGGGTGAGCTACGCGCAGCCCAATCTGTCGCACTTTCGATCGATCGAGATCTGGGACACGGCTTCGCGCTCCAACGAATATCTGCGCGAAGGCTGGCTCACGCGCGCGTTCGCACGCGAGCCGGTGCCGCCCGGATTCGCCGCCGATGCGCTCGTGCTCGGCAGCGCCGAGATGGGGCCGCTCTCGAACGGCGCGCGCGCCATCGCGCTCGTGAATCCGGTGCAGTTCGCGCGCGCTTCGCGCCTCGTCACGCCGATCTCGCTCAAGGAACACAATCCCGCGCTCGCGCATATCCTCGATGTTGAGAACGACATCGTGCACGCCGCCGATGCGCTGCGGCCGCGCCCGGGCAACTACGCGCTGAAGACTGCATTTCCGGCCGGCGCATTCGGCACCTCGATCAAAACGGCCATGCAGGCGCTCGCCTCGAGCGACACGCCGCAAGGCGCGCCAGTGGCGGGCCGCGGTGTCGCGGTGATTCGTCTGACGCTGAACGGCTTCGACACGCACCAGAACCAGCCGCAGCGCCACGCCGACTTGCTGCGGCAGTTCGCCTCGGGCATGGCGGCGATGCGCTCGGCGCTCGTGGAACTCGGACGTTGGGACCGCACGCTCATCGTGACGTATGCGGAATTCGGGCGGCGCGTGCGTGAGAATCAAAGCCGCGGCACCGATCACGGTACGGCTTCGGCGCATTTCGTCGCGGGCGGGCTCTATGGTCAGGCGCCGCAACTCACGCGGCTCGACGGCAACGGCAATCTGCCGGTGGGCGTCGATTTCAGGCAGATCTATGCGACCGTGCTAGGCCCCTGGTGGGGCCTCGACGCGCAGGCCGTGCTGCAGCAGCGCTTCGAGCCGCTGCCGTTGCTGCGCGCGTAGCGCGGCCGCGAGCTTCAACTACGCCGCGCGGCGCGCCAGGCGATCCACAGCTTGCGCACCGGCGTGAGCACGATCTGCTGATGCAGCACCTGGTAGCCTTCGCGCTCGACTTCGTCGAGCAGCGCCAGTTCGAGCGCCGCGAGCGCACGCAAGGTGCGCTGGTCGCGCCGCGCCGAAGCGGGAATCGCGTCGAGCGCGGCCTGGACTGATGCGCGCGCGCGCGAGGTCTGGAACTGCATCAGCTCGGTGAACTCCGCGCTGTAGCGCCGGTTGATGAGATCGGCGGCGGTGACGTTGTAGCGCTGCAATTCGTCGATGGGCACGTAGATGCGGCCATGGCGCGCGTCGTTGCCGATTTCCGGCACGAACTGCGCGAGCATCAGTGCGTTGCCGAGAGGGGCGGCCCAGCGTGCGGCGTCCTGGCGATCTTCGTCGGTGCGCGCACTCAGTTGCGCGATGAGCGAGGCGAACGTGCCGCCCACACCCTGCATATAGCGGCGCAGATTCGGCAGATCGAGATAACGCGCCTGCTCGAAGTCCATCTCGAAGCCGGCGAGCAGCGCTTGCAGATCTGGATAGACGGCGCTCGCATCGCCGAGATGCTCGGCGAGCGCCTGGGTGACCGGATGCGCCGGTTTGCCTGCGGCGAGCGCGGCCAGTTCCTTTTGCCACCAGGCGAGCTTCGTGCGGCCGACGGTGGGATCGCTCGTCTCTTTCGCGGTTTCCTCGAGTTCGCGGCGCAGCGCGAAGAGGGCGGTCAGGAGCGGCTGGCGCGCAGCGCGGGCCTGACGCAGCGCATAGTAAGTGCTCGAACCAGGGGGAGCCGCCTTTTGCAGGCAGTAGTCGTCGAAGTTCACGGCATTCGGAGATGTGGGGCGAAGCGGCTAGCGCGGCGTCCAGGGCGCGCCGCGACGGTAGAGCCGCGATTCTAGCATCGGCGCGGCTTTCGGCCGGCCCGGCAGGGCGGCCCGGCGCGCGGATCGATGCACGGGTCGATGCGCTGGCATGCCCCGTCGCGCACTGTTTTCGGGATGCAGACAAGCGCCAGTCAATCGGTTAGAATCTCGCGCTTGCGCTTTCTGACTCTTAGCTGGAAGCGCGCAGCCGGCCCATAATGAAGCATCGCTGCCGGCGGGCGCAGTCAGAAAGCAGGCTGGATTGCGGGCGAGGTGGATAACACCGCGTCTGGCGTCTCACGAGGACTCGATCAGTCGGCATGTCGCACAGGGTTGTATCGCACGCGTTGTTCGCAGCGGTCCTGCCGGGCGCAACAAGACAAGCGCAAAGAATTCGCGTGAGTGGCGAAATTGGTAGACGCACCAGGTTTAGGTCCTGACGCCCGCAAGGGTGTGCCGGTTCGAGTCCGGCCTCACGCACCAAAGTAAAAAGGCCATGTACCTTCCGGTACGTGGCCTTTTTGTTTGTGCACGGCTTGCGCGAAGCACTCGCGATGGCGGCTTGACGCTGGCCGCCATCTGTTTGGCTTATTGCCTCTGCTCGTTCGTACTGCCTTACAGTTCGGTCTGCATGGCTTCGATCACCTTGTCGAGCGCGCGCGCGAGTGCGTCGCGTTCCTTGTCGTCTAGGCTCGCGAAGAGGTCGACATTCCACTTGCGCGCGATGGGCATGACCTTGCGATACAGCGCGCGCCCGTCGGTTGTGAGCGAAACGAGCACGAGGCGTCCGTCCTCCTCGCTCGTGTCGCGCTGCATGAGGCCGCGGCGCATCAACGCCTCGGCTGCACGGCTTGCCTGGCTCTTGTCGAGATTCGCGTGACGCGCAAGCTCCATCACGGAAAACGGGCCGAACGCCCCCACAGCTGCAATGAGCCGAGCCTCCGGAAGTGTGATGCCGAGCTTCGCCTGGTAGCGTTCGCTCGCGCCACGTTCGGAGAGTTTGTTCAGGACATGCAGCCGATAGGTGAGGAATTGTTCGAGTCCGGCTTTGCTTGCCTTCATGGGAGTCCTGGTCTGGTCGCTTGGGAAGGGCGCGACACGTGTCGCGATTCCATAATTGTTGCCCCATCTCGCGCGCGGGTCAACGCATCCTAACCCTTGTCGAGCGCATCCGATGCGGCGCACGAATCTATTAATCGCTTACTGCGGAATGCGTGGCGTGCCGAGGTCATGAAGCTGGCCGCGATCTGGCCACCCGGGACCCGGGGAAGGGCAACGAGGCCGGGGCGGCGGGCCCCGGCCGGTCTGCCCGGATCTTAGTTGGATGTACGCGCAGCGTATTTGAGGCGGGCGAGCTGCTCCGCTTCGTTGACGAGCAGGCGTGCGGCGTCGCGAATTGCGGTTTCGAGCGTGATGGGGCCCGGCGCGGGCGAAAAGCAGCCGCTGAAGTGCTCCGCGAGCCGCGGCAGGGCGGCTGCGTCCACGGCGCCCGAGAGCAGCGTGGCCGGCACCCCTAGGGCCGCGGCGTGGCGGCAGGCGATGAACGGCGCCTTGCCATGCAGCGTTTGTACGTCGGAGCGGCCTTCGCCGGTGATGAGCCAGTCCGCGCGATCGAGCGCTTCGTCCAGACCGATGGTGCGCGCAACGACTTCGGCGCCGGGCTCGAAGCTCGCGCCGAGCATGCGCAGCGCGAAACCCAGGCCGCCGGCCGCGCCGGAACCGGCTTCGTCGCGCACGCGACGGCCCAGCGCCGCTTCGAGCAGATCGGCGAACCGGCCGAGCGCCGCGTCGATCGGCGCGACCTGCTCCGGCGTCACGCCTTTTTGCGGGCCGAACACGGCGGTTGCGCCATGCTCGCCCGTAAGCGGATTGTCCACGTCGGACATGCCGACGAACGATGCCTCGCGAAGCCGCGCGTCGAGCCCGGAAACGTCCACCCGCGCCACTTGCGCGAGCGCTTGCGGCGTGGGCTCGAGGGGCTTGTCCGCAGCGTCGAAGAGTTGCAGGCCGAGGCCCGCGAGCAGGCCCGCGCCGGCGTCGTTGGTGCTGCTGCCGCCGAGCGCCACGTAAAAGCGCCGCACGCCTTCGTCGAGCAGCGCGCGGATCGCTTCGCCCATGCCGCGCGTGCTGCGCGCGTCCACCGGCACGCCCATGCCCACCGGGTCCGTGATGCCCACGATCTCGGCAGTTTCGACGATCGCGCTGCCGTCGTGCAGCAGGCCCACTGCGGCGTCGCGCTTCGGGCCCGCTGCGCCTTCCACGGTGAGTACGCGGCGCTCGCCGCCCATCGACAGCATCGCGTCGAGCGTGCCTTCGCCGCCGTCGGCCATGGGGCGGATGCGGATGTCGGCGTCGGCGCACACGCGGCGGATGCCCTCGGCGATCGCGGCAGCGACCCCGTCCGCGCTGAGCGAGCCTTTGAAAGAATCAGGAGCAATGACGATAACGGGAGCGTCAGGCGACGAATTCGGCATGGTGTCTCTGCTGGAAGGATTGTGTTGGGAGCGGCTGCGGCCGGCGGGGCGTCCGGCGCGAGCGTTAGCTTAACAGCCTCGCCGCGTGTGCTGGATAACGGCGCTGCGATAGCGCGCATCGGAGCGCGTTTCGGGCTTGTGGCGGTTCAAAAGCAGGCCAAAACCGGATCGAAAACAGGCTCATAGCACACTCAAACGGCAATTCCACTGGGACCGGGAAATAGTTTGCTAAAATACTTGGCTCTTTTGACGGAACCGCACCGCAAGCCGCCCGTTTCGGCGCTGTTGAGCGGCGCGTGAGGCGCCGGCGTTCAGCTCCAAAGCGGGTTGCTGGACCGCATCGGAACCAAGCGGCCCCAAGCGGACCGCGGCACGCAAAGACCACAGATTACTGATTCGCTCGAACAATTTTAGGACGATTGAAGCCATGGCTAACGTTGTTGAAAACCTCGGCAAGCTGGAACGCCGCGTGACGATTTCCCTGCCGAAGGACGCCGTGCAGAAAGAAATCGATTCGCGCATCCGTAAACTCGCGAAGAACGTGCGCATGCCGGGTTTCCGCCCGGGCAAGGTGCCGCTCAAGATGGTCACGCAGCAGTATTCGGGCCAGGTCGAAGCCGAAGTCCTGAGCGACAAGGTCGGCAAGGAGTTCTTCGACATAAGCCGCGCCGAGAACCTGCGCGTTGCCGGCCAGCCGAGCTTCGCGCCGAAGTCGGAAGCCGCTGAAGGCGACTACGCGTTCGACGCGACCTTCGAGGTCTACCCGGAAGTGAAGCTCGGCGACGTCGCGACGGCCGAAATCGAGCGCACGACCACGACCATCACCGAAGCGGAAATCGACCGCACGCTCGACATCCTGCGCAAGCAGCGCGTGCACTTCCACGCTCGCGGCGAAGCCGGCGAGCACGGTGACGGCGGCGCCGACACCGCAGCAAAGGAAGGCGACCGCGTGACGGTCGACTTCGTCGGCAAGATCGACGACGTCGCGTTCCAGGGCGGCACCGCGGAAGGCTTCGCGTTCGTGCTGGGCGAAGGCCGCATGCTGCCGGAATTCGAAAAGGCGGCGATCGGCCTGAAGAAGGGCGAGTCGCGCGAATTCGACCTCGCGTTCCCCGAGGACTATCACGGCAAGGACGTCGCCGGCAAGACGGCGAAGTTCACGATCACGATGCAGCAGATCGAGTGGCCGCACCTGCCGGAAATCGACGCTGAATTCGCCAAGTCGCTCGGCATCGCCGACGGCGACCTCGTGAAGATGCGCGCCGAAATCAAGGACAATCTCGAACGCGAAGCGAAGCGCCGCACCCAGTCCATCGTCAAGAACCAGGTGATGGACGCGCTCCTCAAGATTTCCGATCTCGAGGTGCCGAACGCGCTCGTCGAGCAGGATCAGGAACGCCTCGTCGAAATGGCGCGCGCCGACCTCGCGCAGCGTGGCGTGCCCAACGCCAAGGACGCGCCGATCCCGGCCGAAATGTTCAAGGAACAAGCCGAGCGTCGCGTGAAGCTCGGCCTCGTGCTCGCCGAACTCGTGAAGGCCAACAGCCTCGAGGCGAAGCCGGAGCAGATCCGTGCTGAAGTCGACGAATTCGCGAAAAGCTATGAGGACCCGAAGGAGGTCGTGCGCTGGTATTATTCCAACCAGCAGCGTCTGGCCGAAATGGAAGCCTATGTCGTCGAATCGAACGTCGTCGACTTCGTGCTCGGCAAGGCCAAGGTGACGGACAAGCAAGTTAGCTTCGAAGAACTGGCAAGCGCGACGGCGCAGGCTTAAAACTGCCCGCTACGGCGTGCCGGCTGTCGGAGCGACCGACGGCCAGCACGCCGTTTTTGCATCCGCAGGTTTTAGCCATGCTGTCCGTGTGGTTGATTTAACCGGGGTCCGTCGCCATACGGGTATATAGAAGAACTTTTCCAGACAAGGATGCACCGCATGACCATTCGCGCTCAATCGCTGGATACGTTGACCTCGTCGCGGGACTTCGACCCGCAGGCGCTCGGCCTCGTGCCGATCGTCGTCGAAACGAGCGGCCGCGGCGAACGTTCCTACGACATCTACTCGCGCCTGCTCAAGGAGCGCGTGGTGTTCCTGGTCGGCGAAGTGAACGACCAGACGGCGAACCTCGTGGTCGCCCAGCTGCTGTTCCTCGAAAGCGAAAACCCGGATAAGGACATCAGCCTGTACATCAACAGCCCGGGCGGCTCGGTGTCGGCCGGCATGGCGATTTACGACACGATGCAGTTCATCAAGCCGGACGTTTCGACCCTTTGCATGGGCCTCGCGGCCAGCATGGGCGCGTTCCTGCTGGCGTCGGGTGCCAAGGGCAAGCGTTTCGCGCTGCCGAACTCGCGCGTGATGATTCACCAGCCGCTCGGCGGCGCGCGCGGCCAGGCCTCGGACATCGAAATCCAGGCTCGCGAAATCCTGTACCTGAAGGAGCGCCTGAACCAGTTGCTCGCGCACCATACGGGTCAGCCGGTCGAGCGCATTGCGCGCGACACGGATCGCGACAATTTCATGTCGGGTGACGACGCCCAGGCATATGGTCTCGTCGACCAGGTCCTGCACAAGCGTCCTTAAGCTGCGCGAGCGGTTTTGCGCGTCCGACCCTGCGAAGGACGGCGCGCAAGCCGTGACAAAGGCAACGTAAAGGAACAGCTCGGCCCCCGTACAAAAGGGGATAGCCGACGCCGCGCAGACCTTGTGAAATAATCGGCAAACGCGCTTCGCGGCCTGCGGCCCCCAACGCCGTCACAGCAAGCGGTTCACGCACCCTCCGGCCTCGCCGGGGGAAACGGCGTATCATGTAACAGAGTGTCCGGAGGCTCATTTATCCATGGCGGACAAGAAAGGTTCTAACAGCGAGAAGCTGTTGTATTGCTCGTTCTGCGGCAAGAGCCAGCATGAGGTGAAAAAGCTCATCGCTGGTCCGTCGGTATTCATCTGCGATGAATGCATCGACTTGTGCAACGAGATCATTCGTGACGAAGCCGCCGGTGCGGGCGTCGACGCGGCGCTGTCGCGCTCGGACCTGCCGAGCCCGCAGGAGATCCGCGACATCCTCGACCAGTACGTGATCGGGCAGGAACGCGCGAAGAAGATTCTCGCAGTGGCGGTGTACAACCACTACAAGCGTCTGAAGCACCTCGACAAGAAGGACGACGTCGAACTCTCCAAGAGCAACATCCTGCTGATCGGGCCCACGGGCTCGGGCAAGACGCTGCTCGCGCAGACGCTCGCGCGTCTTCTGAACGTACCGTTCGTGATCGCCGACGCCACCACGCTGACCGAAGCCGGTTACGTGGGCGAAGACGTCGAGAACATCATTCAGAAGCTGCTCCAGAACTGCAATTACGAGGTCGACAAGGCCCAGCGCGGCATCGTCTATATCGACGAAATCGACAAGATCAGCCGCAAGTCGGACAACCCGTCGATCACGCGCGACGTCTCCGGCGAGGGCGTGCAGCAGGCGCTGCTCAAGCTCGTCGAGGGCACGATGGCTTCGGTGCCGCCGCAGGGCGGCCGCAAGCATCCGAACCAGGATTTCATCCAGGTCGACACGACCAATATCCTGTTCATCTGCGGCGGCGCGTTCGACGGTCTGGAAAAGGTCATCACCGACCGTACGGAAAAGACCGGCATTGGCTTCGGCGCAAGCGTGAAGAGCAAGCAGGAGCGCGACACAGGCGAAGTGCTGCGCGAAACGGAACCGGAAGACCTGATCAAGTTCGGCCTCATTCCCGAACTGATCGGCCGTCTGCCCGTGGTCGCTACGCTCGGCAAGCTCGACGAAGTCGCGCTCATGAAGATTCTGGTCGAGCCGAAGAATGCACTCGTCAAGCAGTATCACAAGCTCTTCAACATGGAGCGCGTGGAGCTGGAAATCCGCCCGGCCGCGTTGCAGGCCGTCGCCCGCAAGGCGATCCGCCGCAAGACGGGGGCTCGTGGCCTGCGCTCGATCCTGGAACAGGCATTGCTCGACGTGATGTACGAGCTGCCGGCCATGAAGGGCGTGAGCAAGGTCATCATCGACGACAACGTGATCGACGGCGACGGCAAGCCGCTGCTGATCTACGAAGACGCTCCGAAGGTTGCAGGGTCGAACTGATGGTGGTGATCGGCTAAAGAGTTCCGGAAAAGGGCCGTTCATACAATGGGATGAACGGCTTTTTCGTTTAATCTTGTGGTCGATGGCGCACTATTTTGGAGTCACTGAACTTTTCCCACACGCGCGAGGCTTGCAATCGGTATCTCAGGCCTCAATTACCGAACAATTGATTCCACTCATGGGGAAATGAAATGTCAGGAACCCAACTCCTCCCGCCGGAACGCACCACGCTCCCGCTGCTGCCGCTGCGAGACGTCGTAGTCTTCCCGCATATGGTGATTCCCCTTTTCGTGGGCCGACCGAAATCGATCAAGGCCCTCGAAGCGGCTATGGAAGGCGGCAAGCACATCATGCTCGTCGCGCAGAAAACCGCCGCGAAGGATGAGCCGACCGAAAAAGACATGTATGAAGTAGGGTGTGTCGCCAACATCCTGCAAATGCTCAAGCTGCCCGACGGCACCGTGAAGGTGCTCGTGGAAGGCCTGCAGCGCGCGAAGACGCTTTCCATCGAAGAGCAGGAAACGCAGTTCTCGTGCGAAGTGATGCCGCTCGAACCGGACCACGCCGACAGCGCAGAAACCGAAGCGCTGCGCCGCGCGATCGTCTCGCAGTTCGACCAGTACGTGAAGCTCAACAAGAAGATCCCGCCGGAGATCCTGACCTCGCTGTCGGGGATCGACGAGGCCGGTCGTCTTGCTGACACCATCGCCGCGCATCTGCCGCTCAAGCTGGACCAGAAGCAGCACATCCTCGAGATGTTCCCGGTCGTGGAGCGTCTGGAGCATCTGCTCGCGCAACTCGAAGCCGAAATCGACATTCTCCAGGTGGAGAAGCGTATTCGCGGCCGCGTGAAGCGCCAGATGGAAAAGAGCCAGCGCGAGTACTACCTGAACGAGCAGGTCAAGGCCATCCAGAAGGAACTGGGCGAAGGCGAAGAGGGTGCGGATCTCGAAGAACTCGAGAAGCGCATCACGGCCGCGCGCATGCCCAAGGAAGCCAAGAAGAAGGCCGATGCCGAGCTCAAGAAGCTCAAGCTGATGTCGCCGATGTCGGCGGAAGCCACCGTGGTGCGCAACTACATCGACACGCTGATCGGCCTGCCGTGGCGCAAGAAGAGCAAGGTCAACAACGACCTCTCGAATGCCGAAGCCGTACTCGACGAAGACCACTTCGGTCTCGAGAAGGTGAAGGAACGCATTCTCGAGTATCTCGCGGTGCAACAGCGCGTGGACAAGGTCAAGGCGCCGATCCTGTGCCTCGTCGGACCTCCGGGCGTCGGCAAGACCTCGCTCGGGCAGTCGATTGCGCGCGCAACGAACCGCAAGTTCGTGCGTATGGCGCTGGGCGGCGTGCGCGACGAAGCCGAAATCCGCGGCCACCGTCGTACGTACATCGGTTCGATGCCGGGCAAGATCCTGCAGAGCCTGGCCAAGGTCGGTGTGCGCAATCCGCTCTTCCTGCTCGACGAAGTCGACAAGATGGGCATGGATTTCCGCGGCGATCCGTCGTCGGCGCTGCTGGAAGTGCTCGATCCGGAACAGAACCATACGTTCGCGGATCACTACATCGAAGTCGATTTCGACCTCTCCGATGTGATGTTCGTCGCCACGTCGAACTCGCTCAACATTCCGCCGCCGCTGCTCGACCGGATGGAAGTCATCCGTCTGTCGGGTTACACGGAAGACGAGAAGGTCAGCATCGCCCAGCGTTATCTGCTGCCGAAGCAGAAGAAGAACAACGGGCTGAAGCCGGGCGAGATCGAGGTGACCGAAGGCGCGATCCGCGACATCATTCGTTACTACACGCGTGAAGCAGGCGTGCGTTCGCTCGAGCGCGAAGTGTCGAAGATCTGCCGCAAGGTCGTGAAGATGCTGCTGCTGAAGAAGGCCGACAAAGCCGTCACGGTGGACAGCGCCAACCTCGACACCTTCCTCGGCGTGCGCAAGTACGACTTCGGTCTGGCCGCGAAGGAAAACCAGATCGGTCAGGTCACGGGTCTTGCCTGGACGGAAGTCGGCGGCGATCTGCTGACGATCGAAGCGGCGGTCATGCCCGGCAAGGGCAACGTGATCCGCACGGGTTCGCTCGGCGACGTCATGAAGGAATCGGTCGAAGCGGCACGCTCGGTGGTGCGTTCGCGTTCGCGTCGTCTTGGCATCAAGGACGAAGCGTTCGAGAAGCAGGACATCCACATCCACGTGCCGGAAGGCGCGACGCCGAAGGACGGTCCGTCCGCAGGCGGTGCGATGACGACGGCGCTCGTGTCGGTGCTCACGGGTATTCCGGTGCGTGCCGACGTGGCGATGACGGGCGAGATCACGCTGCGCGGCGAAGTGCTGCCGATCGGCGGCCTGAAGGAGAAGCTGCTCGCGGCGCATCGTGGCGGCATCAAACTCGTGCTGATCCCGGAAGAGAACGTCAAGGATCTCACTGAGATTCCGGACAACGTGAAGAACTCGATCGAAATCGTGCCGGTCCGCTGGATCGACAAGGTGCTCGAACTCGCGCTCGAACGTGTGCCGCAGCCGCTGCCGGAAGAAGAGGTGAAGGCCGAGGACGCCAAGGCGCCCGTGGCCGAATCGACGGATGCCGGCGCGACGGAAGTCGTCAAGCACTAAGCCTTCAGTACGCCTTCAACAAGCCGCGCTCATGCGCGGCGCGTTGGACCCAAAAAGCCCGCGGCATGCTCCGCGGGCTTTTTTATTTGCGTCACAATCCTTGACGCTGTGATGACAATCAGAGGTCTTTTCTGCGTTTTCCCACATGTTCGATACTCCTTCGAATAATCCCTCGAATCCCGCGCCGAATCAGGCTCAATCCCGCTTGACACGGCCCTTTCGGCCCCGTTAAATGAGCGGTCCCCGCGCTATGGCGGGGACGTCTATCCAATAAGTTGACCTTCTTTCTTACGATTGCCCAAACACATTCTCGGGGGCTGGAATGAATAAAACGGAACTGATTGACCATATCGCGCAACAAGCCGACATTTCGAAGGCGGCTGCGGGACGCGCGCTCGACGCCGTGATCGGCGGCGTCAAAGGGACGCTCAAGAAGGGCGGCTCGGTCACGCTCGTCGGCTTCGGCACGTTCGCCGTCGGCAAGCGCACCGCGCGCACGGGCCGCAATCCGCGTACTGGCGACGTGATCAAGATCAAGGCGGCGAAGGTGCCCAAATTTAGGCCTGGTAAAGCGCTGAAGGATGCGCTAAACTAGCCGGCTCGCTACCTGATGGGTAGCGCAGCAGAAGTCGCAGTTCAGGAAAGCATGAAGCTGGGTGCTTAGCTCAGTTGGTAGAGCGGCGCCCTTACAAGGCGTAGGTCGGGAGTTCGAGCCTCTCAGCACCCACCACAGCTTCTGTTCCGGTACGTAGCGCACCCGCACGGAGCGGTAGTTCAGTTGGTTAGAATACCGGCCTGTCACGCCGGGGGTCGCGGGTTCGAGTCCCGTCCGCTCCGCCAAGGATATCTCGACAAGAAGGCGAACTCCGGTTCGCCTTTTTTGTTGGCCGCTGTTGTAATATCGGGCGTTCCATTTTCTGGCGCCCTCAACGTCTGGTCACGCATGCTCGACTTTTTCCGCAATCACAAACGCCTGATGATGTTCATGCTGCTCCTGGTCGTCCTGCCAGGGCTGGGCTTCGTCGGTATTCAAGGTTTCCGCGGCTTCTTCGATGAAAGCGCGAATGTCGCGAGCGTCAACGGGCACAAGATCACGCGTGTCGAATACGACAACGCCGCGCGCCAGCAGCTCGACCAGGCCCGCCAGGTCCTCGGCGCGCAATTCGACGCGAACATGTTCGACACGCCCCAGCACCGTAAGGACATCCTCGACGGTCTGATCCAGCAGCGCGTGCTGGTGGACGAAACGCAGCGCCTGCACCTCACCGCCTCGGACGACGCCGTGCGCCGCGCGCTGCTCGCCGACCCGGTGATCTCGTCGCTCAAGAATCCTGACGGCTCGATCAATCTCGACCAGTACAAGCAACTGCTCGCCATGCAGGGCATGACGCCGGAGCAGTACGACGAACGCGTGCGCTATAGCCTCGCCATGCAGCAACTGCCGGCGTCGATCATCAGCAGCGCGTTCACGCCGAAGGCGCTCGCGCAGCAGCTCACGGGCCTCTCTGAGCAGCAGCGCGACGTGCAGGGCCTTGCGTTCCACGCGAGCGACTATGCGCCCAAGGTCCAGCCGACCGATGCGCAACTGCAGGCGTACTACGACGCGAACAAAAACGCTTTCGCCACGCCGGCCACGGCGCAGATCCAGTATCTCGTGCTCTCGGCGGCGACGGTTGCCGCCGGCGTGCAGCCGAGCGACGCCGATCTCAAGAAGTACTACGACGACAACATCGCGCACTATCGCACGCAGGAAGAAGTGCGCGCGAGCCACATCCTGATCACGGTGCCGAAGGACGCGAGCGCCGACGTGCGCAACGCAGCGAAGCAGAAGGCCGAATCGATCCTCGCCGAAGTGAAGGCGCATCCGGATCAGTTCGCGCAGATCGCGCAGAAGGAATCGCAGGATCCGGGTTCAGCCTCGAAGGGCGGCGACCTCGGCTACTTCGGCCCCGGCATGATCGCGGGCGGCCAGGCGTTCGACGCCGCGGTCTTCAAGCTCAAGAAGGACGAGATCAGCGACGTGATCCAGTCGGACTTCGGCTATCACATCGTCAAGGTCACGGACCTGAAGCCGGCGGTCACGAAGCCGTTCGACGACGTGAAGGCGCAGATCACGAACGACGTGAAGGCGCAGCAAGCCGCGAAATTGCTCGCCGACGCGAGCGATGGCTTCACGTCGGTGGTCTACGAGCAGGCGAAGAGCCTGCAGCCGGCCGCGGACAAGTACAAGCTGACGATCCAGACGGCCACGGTCACGCCGAAGCCGAATGCAGCGCTGCCGCCGGATAGCCCGCTAAACAACCAGAAGTTCCTCGACGCCGTATTCGCGAGCGACTCGGTGAACCAGCACAACAACACCCAGGCGATCGACGTCGGCAACAACACGCTGATCTCGGCTCACGTGACGAACTACCAGCCGGCCGCCGTGCCCGCGTTCGCCGCGGTCAAGGATGCGGTGCGCCAGAAGGTGGTCGCGCAGCAGGCTGCCGACATGGCGCACAAGGACGGCGAGGCCAGGCTCGCGGAACTGCAGAAGTCGAAGTCGACCGATGGTTTCTCGTCGGCGCTCAAGGTGTCGCGCAACGACGCTCAAGGGTTGCCGCCCAGCGCGCTGTCCGCCGTCTTCAAGGCCGATTCGCAGAAGCTGCCCGCTTACGTGGGCGTGGACCTCGGCAACGACGGCTATGCGATCTACCGCGTGAACAGCGTGACCAACGGTCCGGCCGCAGAAGGCCCGCGTCTGGGCGCCGCGCAGCAGCAACTGGCCCAGGTGGACGGCCAGTCGCAGGTGCAGGCGTACCTCGACGCGTTGCGCGAGCGCGCGAAGGTGAAGCTCTACGGTTTGCTCAGTTCGGCCAGCCAGTCGGGCGACGGCGCCCAGTAAGCCCAACCCGCATCAGCCCGCCGGCGTCGAGAGCCGGCACAAAAAAAAGCCCCGCGAAACGTCGCGGGGCTTTTGCGTTTTGGCAAGCGCGAAATCAGAGGCAGGCGCTGATGTCGCTGGTGGCGTCTCCACCGGCGCCGCCACTGGAGCGGAAGCCGACCCACGTCTTCGCGCTGGCGCTCCATGCGGGGCGCACCGTCGCTGCTGCGCCGTTAGGCGGCTGCTGGCCAGGGACGTAGACGTCGACAGCCTGGCCGTTGGCGAGCACGGACTGCGAGACGACTTGCTGCTGCGACTTGTCGGCCCATTTTTGCGCGATGCATTGCGCAACCGTCGCAGGGGGTTGTTGGCTCGTGCCGACGGACTGCGCTCCGCTCGGCATTGGCTGATTGGCGCAGGCAGCCAGTGCTGCCGTAACGACAATGAGAGGTAAATATTTCACGCTTCTTCCTCCAGTCAGGGTCGGTCGGATTCAGGCAGCGAAGCCTCTCGGACCCGCATGTCTGACGCAAAAGGTGGCCAATGGCGAGATGCGGTTGCCCGCTGCCACGCTGCCTGAGAGGCTCGAGCGGCTTGAACGCGCCAACGGCTGCGCGCTGGGAAAGGGCGCCCGGTGAGGGTGCCCAGACGTTTGCCCAGCTGCCGCCTCAGCGCCGCACGCCGCTGCCGAGCAGCGGCTTGAGCGTTGGCCACACGTTGTCGAGCAGCAAAGGCTGTGCCTGCTGGGTAGGATGGATCTGATCGGCCTGGAAGAGTTCAGGCTTGTCGGCGAGGCCGGCGAGCAGAAAGGGCACGAGCGGCACGTTCAGTTCTTTCGCAAGGCGCTCGTAGATGGCGTGGAAGTCACGCGTATAGTCGACCCCGTAGTTGGGCGGCACGTACATGCCGATGAGCACGGGTTTCGCGCCGCTTTCGCGGATCTGCGCGACGATGGCGCGCAGATTGCTGTCCGTCGTCGTGAGCGGCACGCCGCGCAGTGCGTCGTTTGCGCCCAGTTCGACGATCACGATCGCGGGCTTGATGCGCTGCATGACGAGCGGCAGGCGCGTGAGTCCGCCGCTGGTCGTGTCCCCGCTAATGCTCGCATTCGCAACGTTATAATCGATCCGCTCACTGGCGAGCCGCTGGCGCAGCAGGGCCACCCAGCCGGTATCGCGCGGCAGGCCGTATTCGGCGGAAAGGCTGTCGCCGAGCACGACGACGTTCGGTTTTGCCGTGGCAGCGGGGTTCGTCGCCGCGTTGACCGTGGAGACGGGCGAGGCCGCGAGCGCGGTGCCGGTCATGCCACATAAGGCGCCGAGCCACGCAGCGGCGGTCAGGGTCGCGATAGCGGCAAACGCGCTGAAGCGGGACGAAGCGCGGGAAAGGGCGGCGCGCCGCGCGGCGCGTTTCTGGTTCACGGCTAACCTGTGCGTCATCATGTGCGAATGAATAGCGATCCAGTCATCGAAGTACGGGGTTTGAGCAAGCGGGTCACCGACGCCACCGGCGAGCTGACGATCCTCGACGGCATCGACCTCACCGTGCAGGCGGGCGGGAGCGTGGCGATCGTCGGCGCGTCCGGTTCCGGCAAGTCGACGCTGCTCGGCCTGCTGGCCGGCCTCGACAGCGCGAGCGCGGGTTCGGTGCGCCTGCTAGGCCATGAGCTTACCGGCATGGCCGAAGATCAGCGCGCGGCGCTGCGCAACGGCTCGGTGGGCTTTGTGTTCCAGTCGTTCCAGCTGATGCCGCATCTCACCGCTTTGGAGAACGTCGCGCTGCCGCTCGAACTGCAGGGCGGCATGTCGACGCGCGATGCTTTCTCCCGCGCGCGCACGCTGCTCGAGCGCGTGGGTCTTGCCGAGCGCACGGGCCACTACCCGAAGCTGCTCTCGGGCGGCGAGCAGCAACGCGTGGCGCTCGCCCGCGCGTTCGTGACGAGCCCCGCCGTGCTGTTCGCCGACGAGCCCACCGGCAGCCTCGACGCCGCCACGGGCCACGCCGTCATCGACCTGATGTTCGAACTCAATCGCGCCAACGGCGCGACGCTCGTGCTCGTCACCCACGACGTCGATCTCGCGCAGCGCTGCGACGCCATCATCACGATCGAAGCGGGCCACCGCATGCCCAACGCGCCGCATGGCGCGGCAGCCTCGCGCAGCGCGAGCAATGTCGAAGCCGGGCGTTAGCGCCTGACCATCGAACGGCGTGCGCAGCGCATGCGCACGCCGCCTCTGCCCGAGTCAGCGTTTGAGCGCCGCGCGGGCGCGCGCGATCAGTGCGGCTGTGGACGAATCGTGCCGCTTCACATCGGCGCTTGCCGCGTTCAAGTCGGCTTCGACCACCTTGCCGAGGATCTTGCCGAGTTCCACGCCCCACTGGTCG
This sequence comes from Paraburkholderia sp. CNPSo 3281, assembly GCF_024206515.1. Classification (NCBI taxonomy): domain Bacteria; kingdom Pseudomonadati; phylum Pseudomonadota; class Betaproteobacteria; order Burkholderiales; family Burkholderiaceae; genus Paraburkholderia; species Paraburkholderia sp. CNPSo 3281. The sequence goes on from NZ_JAMBPS010000024.1 coordinate 52,979, forward strand.
AACGGGTTGATATCCCACACGGAAGCCTGCACGAGCACCTTGTGCTCATAGAGCGCGATGATCGCGCCGAGCGAGCGCGCGGTGAGCGCGTCGACGAGCAGCGTGGTGGTCGGCCGGTTGCCGGGGAACATGATGTGCGGCACGAGTTCGGGCTTGTCCGGGCCCGCGATCTTGCGCGCTTCTTCCTCGGTGCGGCCAAGCATCAGCGCCTCGCTCTGCGCAAAGCAGTTCGCGAGCAGCTTCGGATGATGGTCGGCCAGCGGATGCTCGGGCGTGAGCACGGCGATGAAGTCGATCGGCACGATCGTCGTGCCCTGGTGCAGCATCTGGAAGAACGCGTGCTGCCCGTTCGTGCCGGGCTCGCCCCAGGTGATCGCCGAGGTCGCGTAATCGACGAACTTGCCGTCGAGGCGCGCCGACTTGCCGTTGCTCTCCATTTCGAGTTGCTGGAGATACGAAGGCAGGAAGTGCAACGCTTCGGAGTAGGGCGCAACGAGATAGCTCTGCGAGCCGAAGAAGTTGCGATACCAGACACCGATCATGCCGAGCAGCACGGGCAGGTTCTTCTCCAGCGGCGCTTCGCGGAAGTGCTTGTCCATGTCGTGCGCGCCGGCGAGCAGTTCGTCGAACTGCTGCGGCCCGATGGCGATCATGATCGAGAGGCCCACGGCCGACCACAACGAATAGCGGCCGCCGACCCAGTCCCACATCTCGAACACGTTTTCCCTGGCGATGCCGAACTTTACGACTTCGGCCGGATTGGCCGAGACGCCTACGAAGTGCTTCGCGAGTTCGCCTTCCGGGCAGCCGTGTTTCACGAACCAGTCGCGCATCGACAGCGCGTTGGTCATGGTTTCGAGCGTCGTGAACGTCTTCGAGACGATGATCGCCAGCGTCTCTTCCGGATCGATGTTTTCGATCGTGCGCCACAGGTCCGCGCCGTCGACGTTCGAGACGAAGTGCGAGGTGATCTCGGGTAGTTCGAGATGCTTGAGCGCGTGCACGACCATTTTCGGCCCGAGATCCGAGCCGCCGATGCCGATATTCACGACATGGCGGATGCGCTTGCCCGTGTAGCCGGTCCACGCGCCGCTGCGCACGGCGTCGGCGAACTTCGCCATCTTCGCGCGCTCGGCCGCGATCTGGGCGTGGAACGGCGCGTCGGCTTCGGTGGCGCGCAAGGCGGTGTGCAGCGCCGCGCGGCCTTCAGTCGGGTTGACGACTTCGCCCTTGAACATCGCATCGCGGCGCGCTTCCACGCCGGCCTCGCGAGCGAGCTGCACGAGCAGCTTGAGCGTGGCGTCGGTGATGCGGTTCTTCGAGAAGTCGGCGCCGAGACCGGCGCCTGCGAACGTGAAGCGTTCGGCGCGCGTCGGCGCCGGGTCGTTGGCGGGGGCGAACCAGTCGCGCAGCTTTTCGTCGCGGATCTGTTCGTAATGCGTCTGTAGCGCGGACCAGGCGGGGAGCGGATTCGTCATGTTCGTCTAGCGAGGGATCACGAATGGAGGGCGGCAGGTGCGGTTCGCCGGTCAGGCCGAACGCGCGCTTCGCGCGCCGCGGGCAAGCACGGGCCGCCTCCGGTGGAAGACGGCGTGCGGAGGATCAGTATAGCGGCCTCGCGCGACACTGCGCAGCGTTGTGATCCCTGCGGCCGTGCCCGGCGCGGGCGGTGGGGCAAACGTGGTTGCGAAGCAAGCCGCGTGCCGCGCGAGCGGACGTGCGAGATGCGGCCTCAGGTTGCATAAGACGGCGCGTAAAAGAGCCGGTTCATCAGCTTGCGCACCGCAGGCGCGAGTTCGCCCGCCGTGAGACCCGCGGGACCGTCGCCTTGAGCGCACAGTGTGTCGGCGGCGAGGCCGTGCAGGTAGACGCCCGCGAGCGCCGCCTCGTAGGGCGGCACGCGCTGGGCCAGCAGCGCGCCGATCATGCCGCCGAGCACGTCGCCGGTGCCGCCCGTGGCGAGGCCTGCGTTGCCGGTGGGGTTGACGGCGACGCGGCCGTCGGGCGCGGCGATCACGGTGCCGCTGCCCTTGAGCACGGCAACCGCCGCGTAGCGGTCGGCAAGTGCTCGCGCTGCGGCGAGGCGGTCGCGCTGTACCTGGGCGGTGTCGCAGCCGAGCAGGCGCGCCGCTTCGAGCGGATGCGGCGTGAGCACGCAAGGCGCCCCGCGCGCGGCGGCCGACTGCGCGACGTGCACGGCGAGCGCCTCGTCGCGCGCGACGAGATTGAGCGCGTCGGCATCGAGGAGCACGGGGGCGTGCAGGCGCAGGATGGCGTCCACGAGCTGGCGCGCCGACGCGCTGCCGCCCATGCCGCAGCCCGCCGCGACGGCGTCCATCGCGCCAAGCGGTAGCCTGGCCGCCGCGTGCAGCATGAGTTCGGGGTGCGGGGCGTCGTAGGGCGGCGCGTCGCTGCCGAGAAAGCCCACGTGAACCTTGCCCGCGCCGGTGAGCAGCGCCGCGCGCGCCGCGAGAATCGGCGCGCCGCACATACCCGTGTCGCCGCCCACGACGGCGAGCGTGCCGAACGTGCCCTTGTGGGTGGCGAAGTCGCGTGCGGGCAGCGCGGCGGCGAAGAGCGCGGGCGCGTTCAGGCGCACGGCGCCCGGCGTGCCTTCGGTGTCGATGCCGATCGGCGCGACCGCGACGGCGCCTGCGTAGTCGCGCCCGACGCCCGTGTACAGGCCAGGTTTGGCGGCGATGAAGGTCACGGTATGGGTCGCGCGCACCGCCGGGCCGCTGCCGACCACGTTGCCGGTGTCGCTGTCGAGGCCGCTCGGCACGTCGAGCGCGAGCACATGGCCATGGCTGCGCGCGCGTGCCGAGAGCATCTCGGTGAGTTCGGCGAACACGCCTTCGAGCCCGCGCGCGAGGCCGATGCCGAACATCCCGTCGACGAGCCAGCCGTAAGCGTCGAACGATGCGGGCGCCGACGCGGCGATGGGCACGCCCGCCGCGCGCGCCTCGGCGAGCGCCCAGCGCGCGTCGTCGGGCTTGACCTCGACGGGCATGCAAACTTCCACGGCGACGCCCGCGCGATGCAGTTCGGTGGCGACGACGAGGGCGTCACCACCGTTGTTGCCGGGCCCGGCGGCGAACCAGACGGGCTTGTCGCTAGCCGACGAGGGCGCATGCGCGAGCTGCTCGTTCAGGAAGTGCGCGGCGGCGGCACCTGCGCGCGCCATGAGCGCGTGAGCAGGCAGAGCCGACTGCGCTGCGACTTCGGCATTGCGCAACTGTTCGACGGTAAGCAGCGGGACCGCACGATCGTGCGGGTAGATAAGCACCGGTTGCCCGGTGCCAGAGGAGTGTGGAGCGTGCGTCATGACGATGCGGTCCAGAGAGGCGACATCGCAACGATACCCGAGCAAGCGCTCAGACGGCACGCCCCAGGTGCGCGGTGGACGGGCACGGCGGCGCGGCAACGCCGCACACGCGAGCGCCGCTCAATCGCGGCCCGGCTGGAGCGCCTTGATGGTATCGGCCGGCAGCTCAGGCGCGGTGTTCGAGATCTGCTGGGCGATGAGACGCGCCGAGCCGAGGGAAAGCGCCCAGCCTGCCGGCCCGTGGCCTGCGTTGACGTAGAGGCGCGGGTGGCTCACGCTGCCGACCGCCGGCAGGCCGTCGGCGGAGAGCAGCTTCATGCCCTCCCACGCGAGCGCGGCCGAAATGCGCGCGGCGCCCGGCGCCCAGTCGCGCGACGCCTCGCCGAGCAGCGCGAGAGCGTCTTCGGTGAGCGCCTCGGGCAGCGCGTCGTCGACTTCCTGCGCGCGCAGCAGCACGGCGGCGCCCGATATGCGCAGCCGGTGATTCATGCGCGCGATGGCGATGCGCTTGCCGGCATCGACGATCGTGGTCTGCGGCACGCATTCCTCGTGCGCCACCGGCGAATTGAGCGTGTGCATGCGCAGCGGATAGAACGGCATCTTGAGGCCGAGCGGCGTGAGAAGCCGCGGCGTTTGCGCGCCCGCGGCGACCACGACGGCGTCGCCCGAGATCACCTCGACGTCGCGCGAGCGGCCCGCTTCGTGCGCAGGCGGCGCGAGTTCCACGGCCGCGCGCCGGTCTTCCAGGCGGATCGCGCTGACCTCGCGGCTCATCTCGAACTGCACGCCGCCCTGGGCGTCGAGCACCTGCTTGAGCAGCTTCACGAAGAGCGGGCAGTTGGCTACCCGGCCGGTCTCGAAGCGCACGCCGCCCGCAAACGGCGGATCGGCGGGGATGGCATGGTCGAACGCCACGCATTCCGCGGGCGAAAGCGCGTGGTGCGGCGTCTCGAAGCGGCGCAGCAGCTCGAGGGCCGGTTGCGTGAGCGACCATTCGTCGTTGCCGCGCACGAGGTAGAGCAGGCCGTCGCGCTGCTCGTAATCGAGCTGGAAGCGCGCGTCGATGTCGGCGAGCGCCGCTTGCGCCGACTCGATGAGCGGGCGCAGCAGCGCATAGCGCTCGGCGAACGCCTCGGAGCCGTGCAGCGTGGCAAGGCGCTTGACGAAACCGTGCGCCTGGCCACGCCAGCCTGTCTTGCTGATCACGCCGCCGGACGACTGACGACCATTGCGCAGGAAGGTGGGGCCGAACCAGACGTCGAGCGGCGTGGGCAGCGCAATGCCGCTATGCCCGTAGGTCGCGCCTTGCGCGACAGTGGCGTGGCGTTCGATCACGCAGACGCGATGCCCGGCCGCGCGCAGCTGCCAGGCGGTAGCGATGCCGGCGATTCCGCCGCCGATGACGATGACATCCATGACGATACGATCTGCAGGCAGGTGGCGCTCGCTCGGATGAGGGCGTCCTGCCGAAGGTGGGGCGTGCAGCGCGCCGAAGCCATGCCCGGGTGCGCCGATCAGACGAAACGCGCAATCAGAGCAGCGAAAGCGTCCGCATCGCCATGCGCGAGGCCGGCTTGCCACACGCGTTGCGCATGGCCGCCGGGGCGGTCAGGACAAGCCTTCCGGGTTATAATCGCGGTCTCCCTTCGCCTGACCGTCGCCATCCCCCGCGCGACGCATCGCCACCTTGCGACGTGTTTCGCGCGAGGCGAAGCCGCGACGCAACTCTGACGCAACCTCGACGCAACGCCCCAGTCCATGGCCCACTTCTCGTGTTTCCCCGGCGCTTCGGCCCTTTCCGACTTCCGTCAGACCCGCCTGCTCGAGACGCTTCAGCGTATCGACGCGAACATCGTCGGCGTGTACGGCCAGTATCTGCATTTCGTCAATGCGGCCACGCAGCTTTCCGCTGACGACGGCGCGAAGATCGAAGCGCTGATGCACTACGGCGCGCCGTTCGCGGCACCGCAGGAGCGCGGCAGCGCGCTCACGTTCCTCGTCGTGCCGCGCTTCGGCACGGTGTCGCCGTGGGCGAGCAAAGCCACGGACATCGCGCACCATTGCGGCCTCGAGCAGGTGCGCCGCATCGAGCGCGGCGTCGAATACACCGTGGTGCTGAAGTCGGGCCTGCTCGGCGGCAAAAAGACGCTTTCGGATGAGGCGCACGCCGCTGTCGCCGCGGCGCTGCACGACCGCATGACGGAAAGCGTGGCGCCGTCGCGCGACGCGGCGCTGCATCTGTTCGACGAACTGCCGGCCCGCCCGATGCAGACGGTCGACGTGCTCGGCCACGGCCGTGCGGCGCTGGAGGCGGCCAACGGCGAACTGGGCCTCGCGCTCGCCGACGATGAAATCGACTACCTCGTCGAAAACTTCAAGAAGCTCGAGCGCAACCCGACCGACGTCGAGCTGATGATGTTCGCGCAGGCCAACAGCGAGCACTGCCGCCACAAGATCTTCAACGCGAGCTGGACGATCGACGGCCAGGATCAGGATATGTCGCTCTTCGCGATGATCCGCAACACCGAGAAGATCAGCCCGCAGGGTACGATCGTTGCGTACTCGGACAACTCGTCGATCATGGAAGGCGCGGTCGCGGAGCGCTGGTTCCCGCGCAGGGACGACGGCACGCCCGGCGAGCCGGGTGAACGTTATGGCCGCCACACCGAACTCACGCACACGCTGATGAAGGTGGAGACGCACAACCACCCCACGGCGATCTCGCCGTTCGCGGGCGCGGCAACGGGCTCGGGCGGCGAAATCCGCGACGAAGGCGCGACGGGCCGCGGCGCGCGTCCGAAGGCCGGCCTCACGGGCTTCACGGTTTCGAACCTCGACCTGCCCGACGCGCGCGAAGCATGGGAAGACGCCCGCGACGCGGCCTTGCCGCTCGCGCTGCGCAACCCCGCCGACACGCAGGGCGCCTACGGCCGCCCGGACCGTATCGCGTCGCCGCTGCAGATCATGATCGACGGCCCGCTCGGTGGCGCCGCGTTCAACAACGAATTCGGCCGGCCGAACCTCGGCGGCTATTTCCGTACCTACGAGCAGAACGTGGCGGGCACCGTGCGCGGCTATCACAAGCCGATCATGATCGCGGGCGGCCTCGGCAACATCAGCGCGCAGCACACGCACAAGCACGACCTGCCGGCCGGCACGCTGCTGATCCAGATCGGCGGTCCGGGCATGCGCATCGGCATGGGCGGCGGCGCGGCCAGCTCGATGGCCACCGGCACCAACACCGCCGAACTCGACTTCGACTCGGTCCAGCGCGGCAACCCGGAAATCGAGCGTCGCGCGCAGGAAGTCATCAACTCGTGCTGGCAACTGGGCGAGCGCAACCCGATCCTGAGCATTCACGACGTGGGCGCAGGCGGCCTTTCCAACGCCTTCCCGGAACTCGTCGACGGCGCGGACAAGGGCGCGCGCTTCGAACTGCGCAAGGTGCAGCTCGAAGAGTCGGGTCTTTCGCCGCGCGAAATCTGGTCGAACGAATCGCAGGAACGCTACGTTCTCGCGATCGCACCCGCCGATCTGGCGGAGTTCCAGGCGATCTGCGAGCGTGAGCGCTGCCCGTTCGCCGTCGTGGGCGTCGCGACCGACGCGCGCGACCTGAAGCTCATCGACGCCGACGAGCACGCGCTCGCGGCCAACGGCGGCCACCAGCCCGTCGACATGCCGATGGACATCCTGCTCGGCAAGCCGCCGCGCATGCACCGCAATGTCGAGCATGCGAGCATGCCGCTCGCGCCGGTCGAAGTCACGGGCGTCTCGCTCGACGAAGTCGCGAAGAGCGTGCTGCGCCACCCGAGCGTGGGCAGCAAGTCGTTCCTCATCACCATCGGCGACCGCTCGGTGGGTGGCACGACGGTGCGCGACCAGATGGTCGGCCCATGGCAGGTGCCGGTGGCCGACTGCGCGATCACCGCGCTCGACTACGCCGGCTACAAGGGCGAAGCGATGACGATGGGCGAGCGCACGCCGCTCGCCGTGATCGATGCGCCCGCATCGGGCCGCATGGCCGTGGGCGAGGCGATCACCAACATCGCCAGCGCTCCGATCCTCTCGCTCGACAAGCTCAAGCTCTCCGCGAACTGGATGGCCGCGTGCGGCGCACCGGGCGAGGACGCCGCGCTGTACGACACCGTGAAGGCGATCGGCATGGAGTTGTGCCCTGCGCTGGGCATCGGCATTCCGGTAGGCAAGGATTCGCTCTCCATGCGCACGAAGTGGAATGAGGAAGGCGTGGCAAAGGAAGTGGTCGCGCCGGTCTCGCTCATCATCTCGGCGTTCGCGCCGGTCGACGATGTGCGCCGCCATCTCACGCCGCAACTGCGCCGCGTCGACGAAGTGGGCGAATCGGTGCTGATCGCGATCGATCTGGGCCGCGGCAAGAACCGCATGGGCGGCAGCATTTTCGCGCAGGTCACGCAGCAGGTCGGCGACGCGGTGCCCGACGTGGATAGCGCCGAAGACCTCAAGCAGTTCTTCACGGCCATCCAGCAACTGAACGCGAACGAGCAACTGCTCGCGTACCACGACCGCTCGGACGGCGGCCTGTGGGCGACGGTCTGCGAAATGGCCTTCGCGGGCCGCACGGGAGTCTCGCTGAACGTGGACATGCTCGCGCTCGACAGCGAGCACGAGTCCGACTACGGCGACGCCAAGGACTGGGCGAAGCAAACGAGCGGCCGCCGCGAAGACCGCACGCTGCGCGCGCTCTTCTCCGAAGAACTCGGCGCCGTGATCCAGGTGCCCGCACAGCAGCGCGACGTCGTGATGGGCGTGCTGCGTCAGCATGGCCTCTCGGTCTGCTCGCACGTGATCGGCACGCTGAATCCGCGCGACTCGATCGAAATCTACCGCGACGCCAAGCGCATCTACGAAGCGCCGCGTGCGGAACTGCAACGCGTGTGGAGCGAAGTGAGCTGGCGCATTGCGCGTCTGCGCGACAACCCCGCGTGCGCCGATTCCGAATACGACGCGCTGCTCGACGCCGCCGATCCGGGCATGCAACCGCATCTCACCTTCGATCCGGCCGAGGACATCGCCGCCCCGTTCATCGGCAAGGGCGCGCGTCCGCGCGTGGCGATCCTGCGCGAACAGGGCGTGAACTCGCACCTCGAAACCGCGTACGCGTTCGATCGCGCCGGCTTCGACGCGCACGACGTCCACATGAGCGACCTGCTCGAAGGCCGCGCCACGCTCGCCGACTTCGCGGGCGCGGTGGCCTGCGGCGGCTTCTCGTACGGCGACGTGCTGGGCGCGGGCGAAGGCTGGGCCAAGACGATCCGCTTCAACGCGAAGCTTGCGGACATGTTCGCCGCGTTCTTCGCGCGCGAGGACACGTTTGCGCTCGGCATCTGCAACGGCTGCCAGATGATGTCGAGCCTCGCCTCGATGATCCCGGGCGCCGAAGCCTGGCCGAAGTTCACGCGCAACAAGTCGGAGCAGTTCGAAGCGCGCTTCTCGCTGGTGGAAGTGCAGGGCTCGCCGTCGATCTTCTTCAACGGCATGGAAGGCTCGCGCATTCCGGTGGCGGTCGCGCACGGCGAAGGCTTCGCGGACTTCTCGCAGCAGGGCGACATCTCGAAGGTCGCGGTGGCGATGCGCTACGTCGACCATCGCGCCCAGGCGACCGAAGCCTACCCGTTCAATCCGAACGGCTCGCCGCAAGGCATCACCTCGGTCACGACGCCCGACGGCCGCTTCACGGTGCTGATGCCGCACACCGAGCGCGTGCAGCGCACGGTGACGATGAGCTGGCACCCCGAAGCCTGGGGCGAGGCAAGCCCGTGGATGCGTGCGTTCCAGAACGCGCGCAAGTGGGTGAGCTAACGCGCCCGGCGAAGCACGCGGACGTTTGACGCCAGGGCACGCCAAAGGCGACTTGCCTTGGCGGAAAACCCCGGTCATCCCTCGATTGCGAGTGCGGGCCGGGGTTTTTGTCTTTTGGGCGCCGATCGACGCGGCCTTGCGGCAAATAGCGGTGTTAATCACCGCATTTTTTGCGGTGATTAACTTGTACATGCGGCGAATACGTCTCATAATCGCCGCATGAATAGCGGCGAATACACCTACATCTGGCAAGCCGGCGACTGGCCTCAGTGGCGCTTCGATCTGACGGCGCTGGCCGAGCCCATGGCCGAGGTCAGCCGCGCCCAGGGCTTGCTGGTGGGCAGGCTGGCCGATGTCGGCCTGGCGCTGCGCGATCAGGCGAGCCTCGCGGCCCTGACGGAGGACGTGCTCAAGACCAGCGAGATCGAGGGCGAGCAACTCGACGTCGCCTCCGTGCGTTCGTCGATCGCGCGGCGCATGGGCGTGGACATCGGGGCGCTCGCGCCGGTGGACCGCCACGTGGAAGGCGTGGTGGAGATGGTGCTCGACGCGACCACCAATAGCCGCGCGCCGGTCACGCGCGAGCGCCTGTTCGGCTGGCACGCCGCACTGTTTCCTACGGGCTACGCGGGCCTGTCGCGGATCAACGTCGGTGCATGGCGCGACGATGCGAGCGGACCCATGCAGGTGATCTCGGGGCCGATCGGCCGTCAACGCGTGCATTTCGAGGCGCCGCCCGCGAACCGGCTGGAAGCCGAAACGCGGGGCTTTCTCGACTGGCTCAACGGCCCGGCGCAAGAGCCGCCGCTGATCAAGGCCGCTCTCGGCCACTTGTGGTTCGTCACGCTGCACCCGTTCGACGACGGCAACGGCCGCGTGGCAAGGGCCATCGGCGACTTGCTGCTCGCGCGCGCGGACGGCAGTGCGCAGCGCTTTTACAGCCTCTCCGCGCAGATTCAGCGGGAGCGCAAAGGCTATTACGACATTCTCGAGCGCACGCAGCGCGGCTCGACGGATGTCACGCTATGGCTCGCGTGGTTCTTCGACGCGCTGCATCGCGCCGTCGATCAGGCGCAAATCACGCTGGACGCCGTGCTCGCCAAGGCGCGCTTCTGGCGCGAGTGGGCCACGACGCCGTTCAACGAGCGCCAGGTCAAGCTCCTGAACCGCTTGCTCGACGGCTTCGACGGCAAGCTCACGAGCGGCAAATGGGCGGCCATCGCCAAATGCTCGTCCGATACGGCGTTACGCGACATCAACGACCTGGTGACGCGCGGCGTACTGCGCAAGGCGCAGGGGGGCGGGCGCAGCACGAGCTACGAGCTCAACGCGTAGCCGCAAACAAAAACCCCGCGCCTTCGAAGGTCGCGGGGTTTTTAGAGCAGCGAAAGCGGCAAATGCGCGGCAAACGAGCCGCCATGCAACCTTACTGAATCTTCGCTTGCTTGCGCAGGTTCTCTTCGAACGCCTGCAGCTTTTCCTGCTGGATCTGCTGGACGATCTGCGGGCGCACCTGTTCGAGCGGCGGCGGCGTGACCGGGCGGATGTCGTCCACGCGGATGATGTGCCAGCCGAACTGCGTGTGCACCGGCGTATCGGTCATCTGGCCTTTTTGCAGATGCGTGGCCGCGGTCGCGAATTCCGGCACATAAGCCTTCGGATCGGACCAGTCGAGGTCGCCGCCGTTCTTGGCCGAGCCCGGGTCCTTTGAGTACTGCTTCGCGAGGTCTTCGAAGCTGGCGCCAGCCTTGATCTTCGCGATCAGGTCCTTGGCCTGCTGCTCGTTGTCCACGAGGATGTGGTGCAGGTGGTATTCGCTGCCGCCCGCATCCTTGGTCAACTGGTCGTAGCGCGCCTTGACTTCGGCGTCGCTCGGCTGGTTGTTCTTCACGAAGTTCTGGATCAGCGCGCGCAGCACGACGGTCTGCTGGGCCACGGCGATCTGCGCCTTCACGTCGGGGTTGTTCGGAATGCCTTCGCGAATCGCTTCCTGCATGAGGATTTCGCGGTTCACGAGTTCTTCGCGTACCGCCATTTGCAGTTGCGGCGAATCCTGCTGGCCTTGTTGGACAAGCTGCTGGACCAGCGCGTCGGCGCGCGCTTTGGGAATCGGCGTGCCGTTCACGACGGCGATGTTCTGCGCAAAGGCGGGAGCCGCCGCGCACGCAGCCAGCAACACCCAAAGATGGGTTTTCTTCAAGGTCATCGGAAAGTCCTAACGGGGCGAACCAAAATGGCGAACAAAAGGATCAAGCAGGTCGAAATCTAACGTGGGCTACCGGGGCAGCGCCGCGGCTTCTTCGGGCGTGAGCGCCGTAATCGCGAGTGCGTGGATGCCGCGCTGCATGGCCTCGGCCAGCGCATCATACACCATGCGATGCCTTGCCACGCGGGCTTTCCCCGCGAATGCGCCCGCAACGATCGTGACATGATAGTGACCGCCGGCAGCGGCGCCCGCGTGTCCGGCGTGCTGCGCGCTGTCGTCGCGCACGTCGATGGAAACGGGGGCGAGCGCCGCGCTCAGGCGCGTTTCGATGAGCGCCATGCGCTCGGCGGGGCTGGCGTTGAGAAAGACGTCGCTCATTCTTCTTCCTTCATGTAACGCGAAAGCCACAGGCTCTGGCCGACGATGAACACCACGAGGATGCCGGTCGCGCCGAACAGCTTGAAGTCGACCCACGCGTCGGTGGAAAAGTGAAACGCCACGAAGAGATTGAGAATGCCGAGCAGCGCGAAGAAGATCGACCAGACGAAGTTCAGTTGCGTCCAGATGCGCGCCGGCAGGGTGATCTGTTTGCCCATCATCGCTTCGATGAGGTTCTTGCCGAATGCCACTTGCGAAACGAGCAGCACGACCGAGAACGCCCAGTAGAGCACGGTGGGTTTCCACTTGATGAAGGTCTCGTCGTGCAGCATCAGCGTGGCGCCGCCGAACACGACGACGATGCCGAGCGAAAGCCACAGCATCGGGTCGACCTTGCGGTGACGGAATGCGACCCACGCGATCTGCACGAGCGTAGCTCCAATCGCCACGGCCGTAGCCGTAAAGATGCCCCACAGCTTGAAGGCGACGAAAAAGAGGATGATCGGGAACAGATCAAACAGGAATTTCATTATCGGCCTGAGAGTTGACGAATTGAGCCCGGCAAAAGCGGGCACGACGCTGTCAAGGCCGCATTGCGCCCCGCGCGGGGCGCGGGGCTGCCTTGCCAACGTTCACTTGGGCTCGAATTGTAGCGCAGCCGAATTGATGCAATACCGAAGGCCCGTCGGGGCCGGACCATCCTCGAACACGTGGCCGAGGTGCGCGCCGCAGTTCTTGCAGCGCACCTCGATGCGCAACATGCCGTGCGTGCGGTCGGTTTTCTCCTCGATCACCTCGCCGTTGATCGGGCGGAAGTAGCTCGGCCAGCCACAGCCGGCGTCGAATTTCGTGTCGGACTCGAAGAGCGGCGTGCCGCAACACACACAGTCATAGACGCCCCGATCGAAGTGGTCCCAGTACTTGCCCGTGAACGCGCGCTCGGTCGCGGCGTGGCGCGTGACCTGATACTGCGCGTCGTCGAGCTGCTCCCGCCATTGCTCGTCGGCTTTGTAGCCCGGGTAGGCGGTGGAGTTATGGTCGTCCTGGCTCATGTTGGGTTCCTGTCGGGTAGGAAACAAGGATCACGTAGATGGGGGCGCGCTCACGAAGAGCAACTGACTTCGAGCGAACTCGCCCAGTCGGGCGGCAGCCCTGCGTACGACGCGTTTTCGGGCTGCTCGTCGAATGGCCGCTCCAGCACCTTGGCGAGCCGCTCGACTTCGCTGAAGTCCTTTTGCGCGGCGCGCTCGATCGCCGTTTGCGCAAGGTGATTGCGCAGCACGTATTTCGGATTGGTGCGGTTCATCGCTGCTGCGCGCGCGGCGTCGTCGCGTGTTTCGTGCGCGAGGCGCGCGCGGTAGTCGGCGGCCCAGGCGTCGAAGGCGGCGCGATCGAGAAAGAGATCGCGCACCGGCGTGTCGCCGCTCGCGTCATGCTTCGAGACGCCCGCGAGATGGCGATATGTGAGCGTGAAATCGGCACGGTTCGCATGCATGATTTCGAACAGCTTGTTCGCGAGCGCGTCGTCGCCTTCGCGCTCGTGTTCGAGGCCGAGCTTCGCGCGCATGCGCGCTTCGAGCGCGGGCGCGAAGTGCCCCTTGAAGCGTTCGAGCACACCTTGCGCGTCGGCCACCACGCGTTCGCCGCGCTTCTTTTCGTCGGCGATCTCGTAGTGCGCGCCGAACAGCGGCACGAGCGCCTGCGCGAGGCAGAAGAGATTCCAGTACGCGATCTGCGGCTGCATGCGGTACGCGTAGCGGCCCTGCGAATCCGAATGATTGCAGATGTGGTTGGCGTCGAAGCCGTCCATGAAGCCGAACGGACCGTAGTCGATCGTGAGGCCGAGGATCGACATGTTGTCGGTGTTCATCACGCCGTGGCAGAAGCCCACGGCCTGCCACTCGACCATCAGCGCCGCCGTGCTGCGCACCGCTTCGTCGAGCAGGGCGAGGTACGGGTCGTCGGCTTCGCGCAGTTGCGGATAGAAGCGCGCGATCAAGTGGTCGGCGAGCGCGCGCAGCGCGTCCACATCGTCGTGGGAATAGAAGTGCTCGAAGTGGCCGAAGCGCACGAAGCTCGGCGACACGCGCGTGACGACCGCAGCCGTTTCCATGTCTTCGCGGCGCACGGGCTGGTCGGAGCCGATCACCGTGAGCGCGCGCGTGGTCGGTATGCCGAGATAGTGCATGGCCTCCGAGCACAGAAATTCGCGGACCGACGAGCGCAGCACCGCGCGGCCGTCGCCCATGCGCGAGTAGGGCGTGCGGCCCGCGCCTTTGAGCTGAATCTCGTTGCGCGTGCCCTCGTGCTCGACCTCGCCGAGCGTGAGCGCGCGGCCGTCGCCGAGCTGGCCCGCCCATACGCCGAACTGGTGGCCGGAGTAGACCGTTGCGTGCGACATGGTCGAAGGCGAGCGCTCGCGCGTGAAATTCCCGCAGAAGAACGCGGCGAACGCGGGATCGGCAACAGCCGATGCATCGAGGCCGAGTTGCGCGGCCATGGCCTTCGAAAAGCCGACAACGTAAGGCGCAGGCAGCGGCGCGCCGGGCAGCCGCGTGTAAAAGCGGGCGCCGAGTGCGGCGAAGGCGTCGTCGCGCGGCACGATCAATGCGCGTTCGAAGTCGGCGAGCGGACCGGTGGCGGGCGTGTGCGTAGCGGACGAGCCGCCTTGGGAGTCGGGAGTGCCTGGTGAAAACGACATATTGAGGGCCTGTTGAATACTGGATATTGTAAGTCCGCACCCGCCGGCGTGCTGGGGCGCGTTCGAAGCTTGCCGGCGCGCCAGCGACAGACGAGAACGTAGTACGCGAAAGACAACGACACCGAACGCCGATCAAACGCGAAGGAGACCGCTACCGATGAGTGCGCCGCTGCTGGGACAGATGATGGATGTGCCGCTCACGCTCCCGTCGTTGATCGCGCATGCGGCGCGCCATCATGGCAGCGCGCAGATCGTCTCGCGCCGCGTCGAGGGCGATATTCATCGTTACACGTACCGCGAGTGCGAAGCGCGCTCGAAGCAGCTTGCCCAGGCGCTGATGGCGCTGGGCGTGGCGCCGGGCGAGCGCGTCGGCACGCTGGCCTGGAACGGCTACCGGCACCTCGAAGCCTATTTCGGCGTGACGGGCTTCGGCGCCGTGTGCCACACCGTCAATCCGCGGCTCTTTCCCGAGCAGGTCGCGTGGATCGTCAATCACGCCGACGACCGCTACGTGCTGTTCGACACCACGTTCGCCGCGCTCGTCGACACGCTCGCACCGCAATGCCCGAATGTGCGCGGCTGGGTCGCGCTGTGCGACGAGTCGCACCGGCCGGCAATGCGCACGGAAGTGCTCTGCTACGAAACGCTGCTCGCCGCGCAGGACGGCAACTACGTGTGGCCCGAACTCGACGAGCGCAGCGCCTCGAACCTTTGCTACACGTCCGGCACCACGGGCAATCCGAAAGGCGCGCTCTACACGCACCGCTCTTCCGTGCTGCATGCGTATGGCGCGTCGCTGCCCGACGCAATGGGGCTTTGCGCGCGCGATGCCATTATGCCGGTCGTGCCGATGTTCCATGTGAACGCATGGGGCATTCCGCATGCGGCGCCGCTCACGGGCGCGAAGCTCGTCCTGCCCGGCAAGGATCTCGACGGCAAGTCGCTCTACGAACTCATGGAAGCGGAAAGCGTAACCGCCTCGGCCGGCGTGCCCACGGTCTGGCTCGGCTTGCTGGCGTATGTGCGCGGAGCCGGCGTGCGTTTTACCACGCTCCAGCGCACGGTGGTCGGCGGCTCGGCCTGCCCACCGGCGATACAACGCGCCTTCGAAGACGACTACGGCGTGCAGACCATCCACGCGTGGGGCATGACGGAGATGTCGCCGCTCGGCACGCTCTCGAGGCTTAACTGGGAGCAGGCGGAGCGCCCGCGCGAAGCGCAGCAGGCGCTGCTCGAAAAGCAGGGTCGCGTAATCTTCGGCGTGGACATGAAGATCGTGGGCGAAGACGGGCGGGAATTGCCGTGGGATGGCGTGACGTTCGGCGACCTGCACGTGCGCGGGCCGTGGGTGATCGACCGTTATTTCCGCCAGGAAAGCGGCTCGCCGCTCGTGGACGGCTGGTTCCCCACGGGCGACGTCGCCACGATCGACCCCGACGGCTTCCTGCACATCACCGACCGCAGCAAGGACGTGATCAAGTCGGGCGGCGAGTGGATCAGTTCGATCGACCTGGAAAACATCGCAGTGGCGCATCCGGCCATCGCGGAGGCCGCGTGCATTGCCTGCGCGCACCCGCGCTGGACCGAGCGGCCGCTCATCGTCGCGGTCAAGAAGCCCGGCGCCGCGGTCACGCGTGAAGAACTGCTCGCGTACTTCGAAGGCAAGATCGCGAAATGGTGGCTGCCCGACGACGCCGTGTTCGTCGACGAATTGCCGCACACGGCAACGGGCAAGCTGCAAAAGCTCAAGCTGCGCGAGCAGTTCCGCGCATACGTGCTGCCGACTGCGCTCGCGGTGGAGGGGTGTCCGTTCGACCCGGCGCAAGACGCCGCGAAGCCCGGGTAGGCCGCCCCGAGCCACCCGCGCAGCCGCGCAAGGTTCTCCGGCGCAGCCATCTGGC
Source organism: Paraburkholderia sp. CNPSo 3281 (assembly GCF_024206515.1). Lineage (NCBI taxonomy): Bacteria > Pseudomonadati > Pseudomonadota > Betaproteobacteria > Burkholderiales > Burkholderiaceae > Paraburkholderia > Paraburkholderia sp. CNPSo 3281. Next base: position 69,328 of record NZ_JAMBPS010000024.1, read on the forward strand.
TGCGTTTTTTTTCTTCCGACTTTTGCCCGCCGACCCGCCAGATTCGTACGTTCAGTACAAACCCTGGCGTCCGCAGCGCAGCAAAAAATTGAACGAACGTTCTTTTTTGGGTATTCTGCCTGCTGACCGGGAATGTCGGACAATGATGCCGACGACGCACATCGCGGCCCGCAAGCATGGAGGCAGGCAAATGGCAGTGGACTACACGACTCGCGACGGCATCGCCGTCATCACGCTCAATAATCCGCCCGTCAACGGCCTCGGGCATTCGACCCGCGCAGGCATTGTCGAGGGCCTCGCGCGCGCCGCGAGCGATCCGGCCGTTGCGGCCATCGTGATCACCGGCGCCGGCAAGGCGTTCTCGGGCGGCGCGGACATCACCGAGTTCAACACGCCCAAGGCGATGCAGCAGCCCACGCTCCACACCGTCATCAAGGAAGTCGAAAAGAGCGCGAAGCCGGTCGTGGCCGCGATCCACAGCGTGGCCATGGGCGGCGGTCTCGAACTGGCGCTCGGCGCGCACTACCGGGTCGCCGCTGCCGGCGCGCAGATCGCGCTGCCCGAAGTGAAGCTCGGCATTCTGCCGGGTGCGGGCGGCACGCAGCGTCTGCCGCGTGCGATCGGCCTTGAAGCCGCGCTCAACATGATCGTCACGGGCGCGCCGGTGATGAGCGAAAAGCTCGCGAATTCGGGGCTCTTCGACGCCGTGACGCAAGGCGATCTGCTCGACGAGGCGATCGCATTCGCGCGCAAGGCGGCCGACAAACCGGGCCCGCATCCGCTCGTACGCAACCGCAAAATCGAACATGCGAACGCCGAAGGCTTCCTGCAGTTCTCGCGCAACTCCGTTGGCGCGATAGCGAAGAACTACCCCGCGCCGGTCAAGTGCGTCGACGCCATTGCGGCGGGTGTGAAGCAGGGCTTCGAAAAGGGCCTCGCCTTTGAGCGCGAATGCTTCCTCGAACTCGTGCAGACGCCGGAAAGCCGCGCGCTGCGCCACGCGTTCTTCGGCGAGCGCGCCGCGAGCAAGATTCCCGATGTGCCGTCGAGCACGCCCACGCGCGACATCCAGAAGGTCGCGGTGATCGGCGCGGGTACGATGGGCGGCGGCATCACGATGAACTTCCTCAACGCGGGCGTGCCGGTCACGCTGCTGGAAACGAAGCAGGAAGCGCTCGATCGCGGCCTCGCCACGATCCGCAAGAACTACGAAGCGCAGGTCAAGAAGGGCAAGCTCACGCAGGAGAAGGTGGAAGCGCGCATGGCGCTCATCAGCCCGACGCTCTCCTACGACGACCTCAAGCAAGCCGATCTCATCATCGAAGCCGTGTTCGAAGAACTCGGCGTGAAGGAGCAGGTGTTCAAGCGCCTCGACGAAGTCGCCAAGACTGGCGCGATCCTCGCCTCGAACACCTCGACGCTCGACGTCGACAAGATCGCGGCGTTCACGAAGCGTCCGCAGGACGTGGTGGGTCTGCACTTCTTCAGTCCTGCCAATGTAATGAAGCTGCTCGAAGTCGTGCGCGGCAAGGAAACGGGCAAGGACGTGCTCGCCACCGTCATGCAGGTCGCGAAGAAGATCCGCAAGACGGCCGTGGTTTCGGGCGTGTGCGACGGCTTCATTGGCAACCGCATGATCGAACAGTACGTGCGTCAGGCGCTCTACCTGCTCGAAGAGGGCGCGCTGCCCGCGCAAGTGGACCGGGCGATCGAGAAGTTCGGCTTCGCGATGGGTCCGTTCCGCATGAGCGACCTGGCCGGCAACGATATTGGCTGGGCTATTCGCAAGCGCCGTTATCAGGAACACCCGGACATGAAGTACTCGAAGATCGCCGACCGTCTGTGCGAGACCGGCCGCTTCGGGCAGAAGACCGGCGCGGGCTGGTACGACTACAAGGCGGGTGAGCGCAACGCGCTGCCGTCGAAACTCGTCGACGAGATGATCGCGGCGTACTCGAAGGAAGCCGGTGTGGAGCGCCGCAAGATCAGCGACGAGGAAATCGTCGAGCGTCTCGTGTTCTCGCTTGTCAACGAAGGCGCGAAGATTCTCCAGGAGGGCATCGCTTCGAAGGCGTCGGACGTCGACATGGTCTATCTCACGGGCTACGGCTTCCCGCTGTGGCGCGGCGGCCCGATGCTGTATGCCGACACGGTCGGCCTCTACAACGTCGAGCGCGCCATGCGCCGCTACGCGCAGCAGCGCAATGGCGAGGCGTGGGAAGTCGCGCCTTCGATCGTCGATCTGGCTGCCACGGGCGGTACGTTTAACTAAGCATCATTCACGGACGCAAAAGCGGACGAACAGGCGAACGAACATCATGAGAAGCGCAGACGACGTGCTCCTGCTGATCGACCTGCAATACGACTTCATGCCCGGCGGCGCGCTTGCCGTCGCGCATGGCGATGAAGTCGTGCCGGTCGCGAACCGGCTCGCGCAGGGCTTCAGCCAGGTGGTGCTCACGCAGGACTGGCACCCGGCGCAGCACGTTTCGTTTGCGGCCAACCACGCGGGACGCGCGCCGTTCGAGACGACGGCGCTGCCCTACGGCGAGCAGGTGTTATGGCCCGTGCATTGCGTGCAGGGCACCGAAGGGGCTGCGCTGCATCGCGACCTGAACGTGCCGCACGCGCGCGCGGTGATCCGCAAGGGTCATCACGCCGACGTGGACAGCTACTCCGCGTTTCTCGAAGCCGACCGCAAGACGCCCACGGGCCTCGCGGGTTATCTGCGCGACGTGGGCGTGAAGCGCGTGTACTGCTGCGGCCTCGCGACCGACTATTGCGTGGCGTGGTCGGCGCTCGACGCGCGCGCCGCGGGCTTCGAAACCGTGCTGATCGAAGACGCCTCGCGCGCCATCGACCTGAACGGCTCGCTTGCCGCCGCGTGGCAGCAGTTGCTTGCCGCCGGTGTGAAGCGCGCGCAATCGGCCGAGGTGCTGGCATTGTCCGCCTGAACGTCCAATCAAAGACATCCTCTGGATTCAATATTCGTAGTGGGAGACATCGCATGACTGACGCCGTAATCGTATCGACCGCCCGCACGGGCCTCGCCAAATCCTGGAAGGGCGCCTTCAACATGACGCACGGCGCCACGCTCGGCGGGCACGTGACGCAAGCCGCCGTCGAGCGCGCGAAGATCGACCCCGCGCGCGTGGAAGACGTGATCATGGGCTGCGCGAACCCCGAAGGCGCCACGGGCGCGAATATCGCGCGCCAGATCGCGCTGCGCGCGGGCCTGCCCGTGAGCGTGCCGGGCATGACCGTGAACCGCTTCTGTTCATCCGGACTCCAGACGATCGCACTCGCTGCGCAACGCGTGATCGCGGGCGAAGGCGACGTGTTCGTCGCGGGCGGGGTGGAATCGATCTCGTGCGTGCAGAACGAGATGAACCGCCACATGGTGGCCGAAGGCTGGCTCAACCAGCACAAGCCCGAAATCTACTGGAGCATGCTGCAAACGGCCGAGACGGTCGCGAAGCGCTATGAAATCTCGAAGGAGCGCCAGGACGAGTACGGCGTGCAGTCGCAGTTGCGCGCGGCGGCCGCGCAGGCAGCGGGTCTCTTCAACGACGAAATCGTGCCGATGACGGTGCTCGCCGGGGTTGCCGACAAGGCGACGGGGCAGCTCGTCACGAAGGAAGTGACGATCGCAGCCGACGAAGGCATTCGCGCCGACACCACGCTCGAAGGCGTTGCGAAGATCCGCACGGCGATGCCGGGCGGCGTCATCACGGCCGGTAACGCGAGCCAGTTCTCGGACGGTGCGAGCGCCTGCGTCGTCATGAACGCGAAAGTCGCGGAGCGCGAAGGCCTGCAGCCGCTCGGCATTTTCCGCGGCTTCGCCGTGGCGGGCTGCGAGCCGGACGAGATGGGCATCGGTCCTGTGTTCGCCGTGCCCAAGCTGCTCAGGCAGACGGGCCTGAAGGTCGAGGACATCGGCCTGTGGGAGCTGAACGAAGCGTTCGCGGTGCAGGTGCTGTATTGCCGCGACAAGCTCGGCATTCCGGCCGACCGCCTGAACGTGAACGGCGGCGCGATTGCCGTCGGTCACCCGTATGGCGTGTCGGGCGCTCGCCTCACGGGCCACGCGCTCATCGAAGGCAAGCGCCGCGGTGCGAAGTTCGTCGTGGTGACGATGTGCATCGGCGGCGGGCAGGGCGCTGCCGGCCTCTTCGAAGTCGTCTGACGCCGGGGCGCGGCAGTGGACATGCCCGCTGCCGCACTCGCGATTTCATCGCTTTCCCGCTGCTATACGCCCGCCGGGCCGCCCTCGCGCTCGAGTCGCTGCGGGTATCATGACGGCTGTCGGCGCGCGCACGGTGCGGCGCCTGTTCCCATGCAGACTGAAAGAGGTGAGTTCGTGATTCGTCATATCGTGATGTGGAAGCTCAAGGAGTCGGCAGAAGGCGCGACGCGTGCCGAGAACGTCGTGAAGTTCAAGGCGCTGCTCGAAGCCTGCCGCGATCTCGTGCCGGGCACGCTGCACCTCGAAGTCGGCGTGGCCGGCCCGGGCCTCGCTTCCACGTTCGACCTCGTGCTCGTTTCCGACTTCGCCGATCAGGCCGCGCTCGACGGCTATCAGGACCATCCCGAGCATCTCGTCGTGAAGCAGTTCGCGAAGCTCGTGGTCGAGTCGCGCCAGTGCGTGGATTACGTGGTCTGAAACGCATCATGACCGGTACCTCAGATCAATCCCAGGGCGGCGGCGCGCCAAAAGGCGAAGACGCTCAACAAGCGCAACCATCGCTCACGATCATCGAGAGTCCCTTCGTCGAGCATCTCGGCGCGCAACTCGTGAGCGCGCGTGACGGCGCGAGCGAAGTCGTGCTGCCGCTCGCCGAGCGGCATCTGAATACGTGGGACGTCGCGCACGGCGGCGTCACGATGACGCTCGCCGACATCGCGCTCGCCATGGCGGCGCGCAGCGTCGCCGCCGACGGCGTGGGCGTCGTCACCGTCGAAATGAAAGTGAACTTCATGCAGCCGGGGCGCGGCGAATTGCGCGCCACCGGCCGCGTGCTGCACCGTTCCACCACGATGGCCTATTGCGAAGGCGAGATTCGCGACAGCGAAGGCCATTTCGTCGCCAAGGCGCTCGGCACCTTCAAGTACATGCGCCGGCTTGCAGTGGGCCGCGACGTGACACGTCAGCGTCTGCGCAGCGACCCCAGCGCGCGGCCGGGACCGAGCGACGGTTAAAACGCGCAATCGGGCGCGTGCGAGGGCTTTGCTCGTGCGCGCCCGGTTGCTGTTCTCTCGCGCGGCAGGCGTGCAACGCCTCGCCGCGCCCAATGAAGCAACACGGACGCCATGACCCAGACCAATCGCCAGATCCTGCTCGCTTCGCGCCCGGAAGGCGCCGCGAGCGTCGATAACTTCCGCCTCGTCAAAACGCCGCTCGCACCGCTCGAAGAGGGCCAGCTGCGCGTGCGCAACCACTACCTCTCGCTCGATCCGTACATGCGCGGGCGGATGAACGACAGCAAGTCGTATGCGGCGCCGCAGCCGCTCGACTCGGTGATGATCGGCGGCACGGTGGGCGAGGTGGTTGAGTCGCGCAACGCGAAGTTCAAGGTCGGCGACAAGGTCGTGGGCATGTTCGGCTGGCAGGAGTTCGGCACCTCGGACGGCAGTGACCTGCATGTCGTCGACACGACGCATGTGCCGCTTTCCGCGTACCTCGGGCCGGTGGGCATGCCGGGCGTGACCGGGTGGTACGGCCTGAATCGCATCATCGAGCCGAAGGCAGGGCAAACCGTCGTCGTGAGCGCGGCGAGTGGCGCGGTGGGCAGCGTGGTCGGCCAGCTTGCGAAGCGCGCGGGCTGCCGCGCGGTGGGTATCGCGGGCGGCACGGAAAAATGCCGCTACGTCGTGGAGACGCTCGGCTTCGACGCATGCGTCGATTACAAGGCTGGCAATCTCTATCAGGACCTCAAGGCTGCGACGCCGGACGGCGTGGATGGCTACTTCGAGAACGTCGGCGGCGCGGTGCTCGACGCTACGCTCGCGCGCATGAACGCGTTCGGCCGCATCGCGCTGTGCGGGATGATCGCCGGTTACGACGGCGAGCCGATGCCGCTCAAGTATCCGCAACTGCTGCTCACGCAGCGCCTGCTCGTGCAGGGCTTCATCGTGAGCGAGCATATGGAAGTGTGGCCGCAGGCGCTGACGGAGCTGGGTACGCTGGTCGCGAAGCAGCAGCTTGCCTATCGCGAGACCGTGGCCGACGGGCTCGAGAACGCACCCAGCGCGTTCCTCGGCATGCTCAAAGGCCAGAACTTCGGCAAGCAGCTCGTCAAGCTGATCTAACTGTCTCAAGGCCAGCGCAAGCGCCCGGAAAGGGCGCTTCGCGTTTCCGTCCGCGGTATTCACCGCAACCTTCACCGCAGGATTCGCAATGTCCGAACCGTTTGAGTTCGACGGCCGCGTGGCCGTCATCACGGGCGCGGCAAGCGGCTTTGGCCGCGCGTTCGCGCAGCAGGCCGCAGCGCTCGGCATGAAGCTCGTGCTCGCCGATGTCGATCAGACGCTGCTCGACGAAACCGTCAATGCATTGCGCGAAGGCGGCGCGCAGGCGATCGGCGTACGCACCGACGTGCGCGACGCCGCGCAGGTCGACGCACTCGCGAAGGCCGCGCTCGACACCTATGGCAAAGTCCATCTGCTCTTGAACAACGCGGGCGTCGGCACCGGCGGCTTCGTGTGGGAAAGCAGTGCGCGGGACTGGGACTGGGTGTTCGGCGTGAACGTGATGGGCGTGGCCAACGGCGTGCGCAGCTTTACGCCAGCCATGCTTGCGCAGGGCGAACGCGCGCATATCGTCAACACGGCTTCGGTGGCGGGGCTGCTTTCACCGCCCGCCATGGGCGTGTACAACGCGTCGAAGCATGCTGTGGTCTCGCTCACCGAAACGCTTTATCACGACCTGAAGAATGTGACCGACAAGGTGAGCTGCTCGCTGCTGTGTCCGGCTTTCGTGTCGACCGGCATTGCGAACGCCGAGCGCAGCCGCCCCGACGATCTGCGCAACGAGGTGCCGCCCACGCGCTCGCAGCAAGCCGCCGATCTGCAGTTGCAGCGCGCAGTGCGTTCCGGCAAGCTCACGCCAGACGACGTCGCGAAGGCGACGTTCGACGCCGTGCGGGAAGGGCGCTTCTATATCCTCACGCATCCGCAGATTCTCGCTTCGGTGAAGCTGCGTCATGAGGATATCGAAACATTGCGCAACCCGACCGATCCGCTTTCGCTCAAACCTGAAGTCAAGAAAGCGCCGCAATAAATGCAGCGCACGGGATCCGCGCCACGCCACTCACCGCGAAGATCGCACTCGTGCTCGACATGGTGGCCCGCGCGGGCCGTGCGCCTTACCACGAGCAGACGGCGCAGGAGGCGCGCGCCGAGTATGAAAAGAGCGCGTCGGTGCTCGAAATCCCGTCTGCACCGATGCATGGCGTGGAAGACCTGCAGGTGCCGATGCGGGACGGCGCGACGATCCGCGCGCGCCTTTATCAGCCGGTCGAGCCGCATTGGGCGGAACCGCTGCCCGTGCTAGCACCGGCGCGATACCGGCGTCGCGCGCTAGCACCGCACAGACCGTGGCAAGGTTCTATCCGGCGGTGAGCGCGCATCAGCAGAGCGAATCGCACCAGCGTCTTGCCGATGGCCACTTGCTGACCGCGCCGACGATCCAGTGGTTCTTCAATCACTATGTGCGTAACGACTCAGACCGCGACGACTGGCGCTTCGCGCCGCTCGACGGCACGCGCGGCGAGCCCGATTTTCGCGGCGTCGCGCCCGCATGGATCGGCGTGGCCGAATTCGATCCGCTCGTGGACGAAGGCGAGGCCTATGCGCAAAAGCTGCGCGAAGCCGGCAACGAGGTCACGCTCGTGCGTTACGACGGCGTGATTCACGAGTTCATCAAGATGGGCGCGTTCCTCGACGAGGCGCGGCGCGCACAGCAGCAGGCCGCCCACGCGCTGCGCGTGGCGTTCGGCACGGGCGACTGAAACGCGCTCAGCCTCTTTCGACGGTGTAGGTCTCGTGGCGCTCGAAGGCGCCCGGGCGGACGACGCGATGCGCGCCGTCGTCGTCGCTGCGCTCGAGCGCTTCCACATCCAGCAGGGTGCCGCGCAGCGTGACGCGCAGCGCCGTGGTGCCGCGCGTCCCGTAGTCGGGCGTTTCGATGAATGCCGCGGAAAGCGCGCGTTCGCGTTCGAGCGAAATGCCCGTGGCGGGCAATTCGCGGTCGGGCGCGACCTGCGGGTCGCGCATCATGTCCACGAGCCGCGCGAGTGGGACTTGCGCGTCGCCCGTCGCGAGCTGCGCGAGTTCCGCGCGCTTGCGTACGAGCTTGGGCCACGGCGTGTCGAGCACGGCATTCGAAATGCCGTGCGTGCCTTCGGGCAGCAAGGCCGGCGCGCGGTCCGCGCGATTGCAGTACCACGCCAGCTCGCGCCGCGTCCAGTCGCCGACGATCAGATTAAAGCCGTTGTAGAGATCGCCCGAGCGCGCGATCTCGTCGAGATAGCCGAGCGGCGTATCGGGGAGACCTTGCGCACCGGTCAGCCAGCGCGAGACGAGCGTGCCGCGAGTGGGCGCGTCGGGGCGCATGTCGTTCGGCGCGCGATAGTTCGTGAGCGCGGCGAAGCGGCCGCTGCGCGTCATGCCGAGCCACGTGCCGCCGCCCACGAGATCGCGGCCCGCCAGCACGCCCGTTGCCGAACTGCCCGGCGACGTGACGTCGTCCGCGGCGTTCCACCAGTGCAGCGGGTCGGCGGTGCGGCGCAGGAACTCGTCGCGGTTGGCCGCGAGCGTGAAAAGCGTGCCGCCGCTCGCGCGTGGACGCCAGTCGAACACGATCAGGCACATGGAGCTGGCCCTTGCAGGGTCGGGTCTGGGGCCGCGCCCGCGCAACGCGAGGCGCCAGGCGCCTCGCGCGCGATGGACGCGGTGCGCAGCGTCAAATTTCGGCCGGCAACGCGTACGGCAGCGGCAACACGCGCAGCGCGGGGCCGTCCGCAGCGCCGAGATGCACGCTGCCCGTTTCGAGCGCGGCAAGCTTGATCTCGGCGAGCAGATCGACACCGCCCTCGGGCGCGGCGGCGGCGTTCACGACCATGCCGCACGGCTGGCTCGGGTCGTCCGAATGAAAGAGTTCGGCGCCCGCATGCGCGGCGTCCAGATTCGCGGCCACATTGGCGAGCGCGGTGCGGCGCTTGATCGTGCCGCGATACTGGCTGCGCGCGACGATTTCCTGGCCAGGGTAGCAGCCCTTGCGGAAGTTCACGCCGCCCAGCACGTCATAGTTGACCATCTGCGGCACGAACTGCTCGCTCACGGCCTGCGTGATGCGCGGCTCGCCCGCGCGAATGTCGAGCCAGTCCCACACCGCCGGCGACACGCGTTTCACCAAACCGTCGAGCTTCGCGAGGCGCTCCTGCACCGCTTCTTTTGGGCCGACCCACAGATAACGCCGCACGCCGGCCGCATCGGGCACGCGGATCAGCGTGCCTGCGGGGTCGTCCACCTTCACGTGCACGCCGTCGGGCAGCGCGTCGAACACGCTCGCGAGCGCGCCGCGCACGTCGCCGGCGAGGCCCACCACGAGCAGCTTGTCGCTGTCGTCGGCGAGCTTGGCCTTGGCGCGCAGCACGAACATCGACAGGCGTTTTTGCACTGATGCCTGCACGTCCTTCGAGATCAGGAGACGGATCGTGTCACCGGTCTTCCAGGTCAGGAACGAGGCGAGCAGACGGCCCTTGGGCGAACAGTAGCCCGCGAGGCGCGCGCCGGCCACGTCGAGATGCTGGACGTCGTTGGTGAGCTGGCTGTGCAGGAAGGTCGCGGCGTCGTCGCCATTGGCGTCGATCACGCCGAACTGCGGCAGGATCGCGTAGGCGCCGCCTTTCAGAACGGCGTCGAAGTCGGCCGTGGATTCAGGAACGGAAAGCGTGGAAGCGGGATCGAGCGGTGAGTTCATGGATTCGGGGAACAGTCAATCCTGACTTTAGCGAGGGCAAGCAGTTATTATATGAGGTCCCCCTGAGTCGTGTTTCCATGTCCCTTCTGAAGAAATGCCTTGTTGCCGGCGCCGCGCTAGTCGTGATTGGCGCCGCCGCGGCAGGCGGTGTATGGCGCTGGGCCACCACGCCGCTCGAACTGGCCGCCCCGCAGCTCGACGTCACCATCAAGCCGCACAGCACCGTGCGCAGCGTCACCCTGCAATTGCGGCGCGGCGGCGTGCCTGTGCAGACGCAACTTTTCGTGCTCATGACGCGCGTGCTCGGCTTGCAGAGTCAGCTCAAATCGGGCAACTACGAGTTCAAGGCGGGCATCACGCCCTATGACGTGCTGCAGAAGATGGCGCTCGGCGACGTGAACGAGTCCGTCGCCACCATCATCGAAGGCTGGACCTTCAAGCACATGCGCGCCGAACTCGACGCGAACCCCGCGCTGCGCCACGACACGGCCGGCATGAGCGACGCCGAACTGCTCGCGGCGATCGGCGCGCCGCCCGCGCCGAACGGCAGCGGCGAAGGGTTGTTTTTCCCCGACACCTATCTGTTCGACAAGGGCTCGAGCGATCTCGACGTGTACCGGCGCGCCTACCACCTGATGCAGACGCGTCTGAACGAAGCGTGGACCGCGCGTGCGCCCGGCTTGCCGCTGAAATCGCCCTACGAGGCGCTGACGCTCGCGTCGCTCGTCGAAAAGGAGACGGGCCGCGCCGCCGACCGCTCGCTCGTGGCGGCCGTGTTCTCGAACCGCCTGAAAGTGGGCATGCCGCTGCAGACCGATCCGGCCGTGATCTACGGTCTGGGCGACAACTACGAGGGGCATTTGCGCAAGCGCGATCTGCAGTCGGACACTCTTTACAATACCTACCTGCGCCTCGGGTTGCCGCCAACGCCCATTGCACTGCCCGGCGTCGCGGCGATCCAGGCGGCGCTCAATCCGGCATCGACGGCTGCGCTGTACTTCGTGGCGCGCGGCGACGGCAGCAGCGTCTTTTCTGACAATCTTGTCGACCACAACAAGGCCGTCGACAAATACATCCGGGGAAATTAAATGGCGCGGGGCCGATTCATCACGTTCGAGGGCATCGACGGCGCGGGCAAGACCACGCATCTCGCCTGGTTTTGCGATCAGCTCGCCCAGAAACTCGCGCCGACGGGACGTACGGTCGTCATGACGCGCGAACCCGGCGGCACGCCGCTTGGCGAGTCGATCCGGGAACTCGTGCTGCATCAACCGATGGACCTCGAAACCGAGGCGCTCCTGATGTTCGCGGCGCGCCGCGAGCACCTCGCCAAGGTGATCGAGCCCGCGCTCGCGCGCGGCGACTGGGTGCTGTCCGACCGTTTCAGCGACGCCACCTTCGCCTATCAGGGCGGCGGCCGCGGGCTGCCGCGCGACAAGCTCGAAACGCTGGAGCGCTGGGTGCAGGGCGGTTTCCAGCCGGACCTGACGGTGCTGTTCGACCTGCCGCCGGATACGGCGAGCGAGCGGCGCGGCGCGGCGCGCGAACCCGATCGCTTCGAAAGCGAATCCGACGCGTTCTTCAAGCGCACGCGCACCGAATACCTGCGCCGTGCGGAAGAGGCGCCGTATCGTTTCGCGATCGTCGATTCGTCGCAGGGCATCGATGCGATTCGCAAAAAACTCGAGCATGTGATCGCAGCGCTTTGATTTCAAGGCGATATTTGGCGTTCTTATAGGGCTGCGCGATCTGCAGGTGAATTCTGCTGAAGATCGCTTAACCGATTGATTCCGAAGATGATCTATCCCTGGCAAACCGACGACTGGCAACGCCTGCAGCAACTGCGCAGCCACTGGCCGCATGCGCTGCTGCTGCATGGGCAGGCGGGCATCGGCAAGCTCCAGTTCGCGCAGCATCTCGCGCAGGGGCTGCTCTGCGAAGCGCCGCAGGCGGGCGGCGAGCCGTGCGGCGCCTGTGCGGCATGCAACTGGTTCGTCCAGGGCAATCATCCGGATTACCGCATCGTCGTGCCCGAGGCCTTGGCGGGCGAGATCGGCCAGGCCGGCGACGATGACGCCAAAGCCGAAAAGGCGGACAAGGCCGACGGCGAAGAGGGCAAGAAGGGCCGCGCGCCAAGCAAGGAAATCCGCATCGAGCAGGTGCGTGCGCTGCTCGGCTTCACGGGCGTGGGCTCGCACCGCGGCGGCCTGCGCGTGGTCGTGCTGTATCCGGCCGAGGCGCTCAACGTCGCCGCCGCGAACGCGCTGCTGAAGACGCTCGAAGAACCGCCCGCGGGCGTGGTATTCCTCGTGGTGTCGGCGCGCATCGACCGCCTGCTGCCGACCATCATCAGCCGTTGCCGTCAGTGGCCCATGGGCACGCCCGCGCCTGATGCCGCCGCGGCCTGGCTTGCACAGCAGGGCGTGGCCGACGCGCCGGCGCTGCTCGCGGAAGCCGGCGGCGCGCCCCTCGCGGCGCTCGCGCTCGCGCACGACGAAAACCGCACGCTGCGCGACTGGACCCTGGCCCAGCTCGCGGCAGGCCCTGCCTGCGACGCCTTCTCCTGCGGCGAAACGCTGCAGAAGCTGCCGGTGCCGCTCGTGCTCGGCTGGCTGCAGCGCTGGGTCTACGATCTGCTCGCCGAGCGCACGGCGGGCCGCCCGCGCTACTTTCCGCAGGCCGCCGGCGGCCTCGCGCGCTGCGCCGCGAAGCTCGACGCTGCGGCGCTGGCGCGCTACCTGAAGACGGTCACGCGCCAGCGCGCCGTGGAAAACCATCCGCTGAATGCGCGCCTCGTGTTCGAGGAACTCTTTCTCGGCTATCGTGAACTGTTCGCCTGACGTGCACGCCGACGTCCACGATCAGACCCGAATCCTCCATCGCAGGACCACCCATGTTTGTCGATTCACATTGCCACATTAATTTCGAGGGCCTCGGCGACCGCCTCCCGCAGGTGCTCGAGAACATGCGCGCGAACGCCGTCACGCACGCGCTATGCGTGTCGGTGGACCTCGAAACGCTGCCTTCGGTGCTCGATATCGCGAGCCGCTACGAGAACGTCTATGCGTCGGTCGGTGTGCATCCCGACCACGAGCACATGCGCGAACCGACGGTGGCCGAGCTGGTCGAGCTGGCTGAGCACCCGAAAGTGGTGGCGATCGGCGAAACGGGGCTCGATTACTATCGCCTGGGCGAGCGCACGATCGCCGACATGGAATGGCAGCGCGAGCGCTTTCGCACGCACATTCGCGCGGCGCACGCCACGGGTAAGCCGCTCATCGTCCATACACGAGCCGCTTCGGACGACACCCTGCGCATCATGGAAGAAGAGCGCGCGGGCGAACCGGGCGGCGTGATGCATTGCTTCACGGAACCGTGGGCGATTGCCGAGCGCGCGCTCGCGCAGAATTTTTACATCTCGCTTTCGGGCATTGTGACGTTCAAGAGCGCGACCGATGTGCAGGAGGTGTCGCGTCGCGTGCCGATCGAGCGCCTTTTGATCGAAACCGATTCGCCGTACCTCGCGCCAGTGCCATTTCGTGGCAAACCCAATGAACCTGCGTACGTGAGCCATGTCGGAAGATTCATTGCACAGCAACGCGGATTGCCGGACGCCGAACTTGGCGCTGTCACCACGCAGAACTTTTTCCGGCTCTTCAAGATCCAGCCGCAGGCCTGAATCGCGAACCGCATGCTGTCAATGGTGTTAAATATCAACGAGATAGCAGATAACGTTAAGGCTTGACATGAACTCGAAACCGCTCCCGCACGCCGCCAACCCTGTTCGCCGTACTGCCGCCGCGCTCGTGCTCGGCGTCGCCGCCACCCTGTTCGGCGCCGCGGCGCATGCCGCTCCGATGGACTCGCTCGTCAAGAGCGTCAAGTTCGACGACGACAAGGGCGTGCAAAAAGCGCTCGCGGGCGGAATGGACCCGAACGCCACCGACGACCAGGGCATGCCGCTCCTCGTGCTCGCCGCGCGCGAGAAGTCCGACAAGGTCGGGGCGCTGCTGCTCGACAACCCGAAGACGAACATCGCCGCCGAAGACCGCGCTGGCGAAAACGCGCTGATGCTCGCCTCGCTCAACGGCGACGTGGACTTCGTGAAGCTCCTCATCACCAAGGGTGCCGAGGTCAACAAGAAGGGCTGGACGCCGCTGCACTACGCCGCCGCGAACGGCAACGACGACGTCGCGAAGCTGCTGATCGGCTATTCGGCCGACGTCAACGCGCTGTCGCCCAACGGCACGACGCCGCTCATGATGGCCGCGCGCGGCGATCATCTCACGACGCTCCAGATGCTGCTCGAGCACGGCGCGACGCTTGGCGCGAAGAACCAGATCGGCATGACGGCGCTCGATTTCGCGCGCCAGTACAAGGCGCCGGACGCGATCAAGGACCTCACGGCGCGCATGACCCAGGCTGGCCTCTCCACGGCGAGCCCGGCAGCGCCGCAAAACAGTGCAAAATAATGGGGATAAAGACGGCCGCACTGGACCAACGCGGCCGCCCGGCGGCGCTAGATGCGCCGCTCCCTACGACAACTCAAGGAGAACCATGCTGCGGGTTCTGATCTGTGCGGGCGCGATGGCGTTGCCGCTCTCCGCTTTCGCATTCACGGCAAGCGACCTCAACCGGCTCTGCACAAAGACCGATGTGGCTTCGCGCAGCGCGTGCGCTGCCTATATCGAAGGTGCCGCGGACGGCATCTTCAACACCATCGACGCCATCGGCGGCACTACCGGACCGCGCGTGGGTCAATACTTCTGCCTGCCGCCCGATGCGCGCTCGGCGCAACTCACCGACGCGGTGCGCAAGTACATCGCCGACAACCCGAACGTGGCCGGCTACAACGCCAGTACCGCCATTTCGCTCGGGCTCGGCAAGGCGTTTCCCTGCAAGACCGGCAACGGCAGTTGAAGCCGGCGGGTTCAAGTCGTAACCCGTAGCGCGTAGATAGACATAGCTGGAACCACGGCGCGGCACCGACCACCGCCGCGCCGTTCATCTTCGAAGCCGCAGCGAGGCCAGCTGTCACCATCGCCGTGGCCGTCCGCGGGCCTGCGCCCGTACCGTTTCCAGGCGTCGCCCTTTGCTCAGGATGCTCAGGAGGAACTGGCCGCAGATGCCGACACTCGACGATCTCTCCCGTTTCATCGACGCGCCGTTGCAGGACTGGCTCGGCACGTTGCTCGTGAGCGCGCTCGCGCTCGTTTTCGCGTTCGCCCTGCACTGGGGCGGCGGCCGCGTCTTGCTGCGCATCGCACGCCCGTATCCGCGCGTCAGCGTGTTCCTGCGCTATATCCGCAAGCCTGCGCTCGCCGTGCTCGCGATCCTCGCGATCGAATTCGTCTGGTGGCAGGCGCCCGATACGCTCCGGCACATCAGCGGTCTGCGCGAGCTGTGCGCGTTCGCGCTGATCGGCGCGATCACCTGGCTTTCGGTGCGCTGTGCGGCGGCGATCGGCGAGGCCATCATCGCCGCCCATCCGCTCGACACCGCCGACAACCTCCAGGCTCGCCGCATCCACACTCAGGCCCGCGTGCTCGCGCGCACGGTGATGGTGCTCATCATCATCGTGGGCGTGGGCGCGGCGCTCATGACCTTCCCGAACGTGAGGCAGATCGGCGCGAGCCTGCTGGCTTCGGCCGGTGTTGCCGGTCTCGTTGCCGGTATCGCGGCACGCCCCGTGCTAGGGAATCTGATTGCCGGTTTGCAGATCGCGCTCTCGCAGCCGATCCGGCTCGACGACGTGGTCGTGATCCAGGGCGAGTGGGGGCGCATCGAGGAAATTACCGGCACCTATGTTTCGGTGCGGATCTGGGACCAGCGGCGGCTCATCGTGCCGCTGCAATGGTTCATCGAGAATCCGTTCGCGAACTGGACGCGCAGCAGCTCGCAGATCATCGGCACGGTGTTTCTGTGGCTCGACTACCGCATGCCGCTCGCGCCGCTGCGCGAGGCGCTCGCGCGCATCGTCGACGGCGCGCCCGAATGGGACCGCCGCGTGCAGGTTTTACAGGTCACCGACGCCAACGAGCGCGCGATGCAGGTGCGCGTGCTGGTGAGTTCGCGCGACTCCGGCCTGAACTTCGATTTGCGCTGCCGCGTGCGCGAAGGGCTGCTCGATTTCGTCAACGAGCACTATCCGCAGTTCCTGCCTCGCGCGCGCGCCGAAGTTTCGGCGGAGCTCGAAAGCAGCACCGGAGAACTGCCGTCCTTCGTGCGGCGCCCGGCGCGGCAGGCGGCGGCGAGCACGGCGGCACATACTGAGGCGGATCCCGTGACGGGCACGCGCGTGCCGGGGGACGGCGAGGAGCTGGAGACGCACCGGCCGGTGCGGCCGGCGTCCGAAGCGGCTAAGGGAGCGGACGCAGCGCAAGCCAATGACGCCCGCGAGCCGGCGACTGAAAGCCGCCGCGACAATCGTTGATAACCGCTGATAGCGGTCGTGAGGGAAAGGAGGAGGAACAGCAAGATGGGCAGACTGATAGTCGTCTCGAACCGCGTGGCGACGCCGACGGAGACCAAGGGCTCGGCAGGCGGCCTCGCGGTCGGCGTATTCGGCGCGCTGAAGGACGCGGGCGGCGTGTGGTTCGGCTGGAGCGGCGACGTGGTGAGCGAGACGGTGGCGAACGCGGGGCCGACGCTCGTCGAAGAAGGCCACGTCACCTTTGCGACCGTCGGCCTCACGCGCAAGGACTACGATCAGTACTACCGCGGATTCTCGAACGCCACGCTCTGGCCGGTCTTCCACTACCGCAACGACCTCGCGCGCTACGAGCGCGACGAATATGCGGGCTACCGCCGCGTGAACGCGTGGCTCGCGCACAAGCTCATGAAGCTGATCCACCCGGACGACAACATCTGGGTCCACGACTATCACCTGATTCCGTTCGCCGAGGCGCTGCGCTCGGAGGGCGTGCGCAACCGCATCGGATTCTTCCTGCATATTCCGTTTCCTTCGCCGCAGGTGCTGCAGACCATTCCGCCGCACGACGAACTTGTCAGGTCGCTGTGCTGTTATGACCTGCTAGGCTTCCAGACGCAGAACGATCAGCAGGCGTTCCACGACTACATCGCGCGCGAGGCGCGCGGCAACGTCAGCGAGCGCGTCGGCAATCCGGAGCACGGCGAGGTCGAGGCGTATGGCCGCAAGCTGCGCACGGGGGTCTATCGCATCGGCGTGTTTCCGGACGAGATCGCCGAGCAGGCCGCGCGTTATGAAAGCCGCCAGCACGTGCTCGACCTCAAGCAGAGTCTGGAAGGGCGCAAGCTCATCATGAGCGTGGACCGGCTCGACTATTCGAAGGGTCTCGTCGAGCGTTTCCATGCGTTCGAGCAGTTGCTGGAAACGTCGCCCGAATGGCGCGGCAAGGTCACGCTCGTGCAGATCGCGCCGCCGACACGCTCGGATGTCGCGAGCTACAAGGTGATACGCGAGGAGCTGGAGCGCGAGGCCGGGCGCATCAACGGCCGCTACTCGGGCCTCGATTACACGCCGATCCGCTATCTGAGCCAGCAGTACGACCGCTGGAAGCTGATGTCGCTCTTTCGCGAGTCGCAGATCGGCTACGTGACGCCGCTGCACGACGGCATGAACCTCGTCGCCAAGGAGTATGTGGCCGCGCAGAATCCGAACGATCCGGGCGTGCTCGTGCTGTCGATCTTCGCGGGCGCGGCGGCCGAACTCTCGGGCGCATTGCTCGTGAATCCTCATGATGCGACCGGCATGTCGGAGGCGCTGGAACGCGCGCTCTCGATGCCGCTCGAAGAGCGCCAGGCGCGCTACCAGACCAACATGGAGGCGCTCAGACGCAACGATCTCGGCGTCTGGCGAGACACCTTCCTGCGCGATCTCGCGGCGGTGCCCCAGCCGCGCTGATCGATACCGGGCACAGGCGGTTCGCGCGCTGGCACGATTGCGTATGATGCGTGGCTGATCCAGGCACCCGCCGCGCAACTGCCACGCAACCCCGCGCACCTCCATGCTGACTACACTCGCCATCGCCAACTACCGCTCGCTGCGCGAGCTCATCGTGCCGCTCGGTGCGCTCAACGTCGTGACCGGTCCGAACGGTAGTGGCAAGTCGAATCTCTATCGCGCGTTGCGCCTGCTCGCGCTCACCGCGCGCGGCGGCGTGATTCCGTCGCTGGCGCGCGAGGGCGGCCTGCAATCCACGCTGTGGGCGGGCCCGGAGCGCTTCTCGCGCGCGGTCGCGGCGGGGGAATACGCAGTACAGGGCACGGTGCGCAAGGATGCGGTGAGCCTGCGCCTGGGCTTCGCGGGCGACGCTTTCGGTTACGCGATCGATCTGGGATTACCGCTGCCTTCGTCCACTTCGCAGTTTTCGCTCGACCCGGTGATCAAGCGCGAGTGCATCTGGAGCGGGCCGATCCTGCGGCCCTCGGCGTTGCTCGTGGACCGCCAGGGGCCGATGATCCGCATCCGCGACGCCTCGGGCGAGTGGACGACACTCGCGCAGCCCGTGGCGAGCTTCGACAGCATGATGACCGAGTACGCCGACCCGCGTGGCGCGCCCGAAATGATCGCCGTGCGCGAGCAGATTCGCTCGTGGCGCTTCTACGACCACTTCCGCACCGACGAGCACGCGAGCGCGCGCCAGGTGCAGATCGGCACGCATTCGCCAGTGCTCGCCGACAACGGCGCAAACCTCGCTGCCGCGCTGCAGACGATCCGCGAGATCGGCGACGGCGAGGCGCTCGATACTGCGATCGGCGACGCCTTTCCGGGCGCGCGCGTCGAAATCGTGAATCACGAAGGCCGCTTCGAGGTGGCGCTGCGCCAGGAGGGGCTGTTGCGGCCGCTGCGCGGCGCGGAACTCTCGGACGGGACCTTGCGCTACCTGCTGCTCGCGGCCGCGCTGCTGAGCCCGCGGCCGCCCGGCCTGCTGGTGCTCGACGAGCCCGAGACGAGCCTGCATTCGGACCTGCTGCCGTCGCTCGCGCGGCTCATCGCGCGGGCGTCGCGGCACTCGCAGGTCATCGTCGTCTCGCACGCGGCTCGGCTCGTGGCGGCGCTGGAGCGCGAGGCCGGCAGCCAGTCGGTCGTGCTCGAACGGCGCCTCGGCGCAACCGGGTTCGCCGATCCGGATACGCTCGAGGTGCCGGCCTGGAAATGGCCCGCCAGGTAGGCCGGTAGGGCAAACGCAGGGGTTGTTTCGGCATGTAACACCGTATAGAAATTGAAAGACTGGCGGCGCGCGCGCCCGGCTTGCCGAATAATGGGACAACTGCTGCGTCGCCGATGGCCGCCCGGACCTGGCTTAGAATGACCGGCACCGCAAGAACGGGCAACGCGGCCCCGTTTCCTGGAGACACTCGATGAGAATTGCGCAGATCGCCCCACTGACCGAATCGGTCCCGCCGAAGCTCTATGGCGGCACCGAGCGCGCCGTGTCGTATATCACCGAAGCGCTGGTCGAACTCGGGCATGACGTCACGCTGTTCGCGAGCGGCGATTCGCTCACGAGCGCGAAGCTCGAGCCCGTGTGGCCCCGCGCGCTGCGGCTCGACCCCGGCATCCGCGACCGCATCGCACCGCACATGCTCCTGATGGAGATGGTGCGCCGCCAGGCCGACCAGTTCGACGTGTTGCATTTCCATATGGACTACTACTCGTTTTCGGTGTTCAAGCGCCAGGAAACGCCGTTCGTGACGACGCTGCATGGCCGTCTCGACCTGCCCGAGCAGCAGCCGGTCTTCGATACGTTCAACACCGCGCCCGTCATCTCGATCTCGAATGCACAGCGCCAGCCCATGCCGCAGGCGCGCTGGCTGCGCACCGTCTACCACGGCCTGCCCGAGACGCTTTACACGCCGCAGCCCGTCGAGCCGCGCTATCTTGCGTTTCTCGGCCGTATTTCGCCTGAAAAACGCGTCGACACGGCGATACGCATTGCCGGGCGCTGCGGGTTGCCCATCCGGATCGCCGCGAAGGTCGACGAAGCTGACCGCGAGTATTTCGAGCGCGACATCAAGCCGTTGCTTGCGCTGCCGCACGTCGAGTACGTGGGCGAGATCAACGACAGCCAGAAGGCCGAATTCCTCTCCGGCGCTCATGCGCTGCTGTTCCCGATCGACTGGCCGGAGCCGTTCGGCCTCGTGATGATCGAGGCGATGGCGTGTGGCACGCCAGTGATCGCGTTCAATCGTGGTGCGGTGCCGGAGGTGGTGGAGGAGGGCGTGACGGGCTTTATCGTCGAGGACGAGATCGGCGCCGTGGCGGCGGTGAACCGCATCGCGCGCGTTCCGCGCGCCGGCGTGCGGCGCCGCTTCGAAGAGCGTTTCACCTCGCACCGCATGGCGCAGGAGTACGTGCAGGCGTATGAGGCGGTGATTCGCGCGAACAAGCGCTCGCGCTTCAAGGTGATCGATACGTCCGCGACCTGAGCACGCGGACGTTCGCGCTGCGCTTAGAGGTCGAGTTTCGTGATCTTCGTGCCGCCGAGCGAGAGGTCGCCGATCAGCCCGCTGTTGGTGAGCACGAAGACCTGCACGGGCTTGGTGGCCGTGGTGGTGTCGATCGAGCCGTTCGCGCCGACCTTCACGAGCGCGACCGATGCGTCGCCGCCTGCCGACCAGCCGCTCGAATTGCGGAATTTCGCCAGCGCGTCTTCGGTCATGAAGAGATAGATGACGGACTTCGACTGCACGCCTAGCGTTGCGCCGACCGAAGCCGACGACGTGCTGTAGAAGCCAACCGTGCTGCCGCCCACGCGCAGCGCGCCGTCGCCGTGTTCGCCGCCGACGCCGATGCCCGCCTGGATCACCCGCGGAAACACGAGAATGCCGCGAGCCTTGCCGACCAGCTCGCGCGAGCCTGGCACGGTCTGATAGAGGCGCGACAGGGTGGCGTCGACGTCGGAGTTGATCGACTGGGCGCGCGATGCATTGGTCGCGGCACTGGGTGCCTGGCTACCGGTGGTGGTGCAGCCCGAGAGTGCCGCGACGCCGACGGCGATTGCGACAGAAGCCTTCAAAAGCATGCGAGATGCGGTCATCTTGTTCTCCGTTCTTGTTGCCGGGCGCCGCGATGTCACGGCGTCCAGTCGTTATACCCGAACGTGCCGACCCGCACTTTGAGGCTGCGCAGCACAAACGCTGCGCGCTGGAGCATGCACGAAAAGCGCTAGCGCTCCGGCACTGGCTTGGCCGTGGGCCGCCGCAGGGCGCGCTTCACGCCGCCGAGCAGCACGCCGATCGCGAGCAGCACTGCAGCGGGCACGACCCAGTAACCGACGAACGCGTGCCACAAGTAGCCCGCGAGCGTCGTGCGCCGCACGGCGTATTCGTCGCGCGCTTCCTGCTGGCGCTGCGCGTTCGCCGCGAGCACCCCGGCGGGGCAGCCGGCTGCACGCGCGGTTTCGGGCGTGCCGTGGCAGCGCAGCGGGGCGCCGGCGTCGCGCTCGGCGTCGGTGAAGGTCCAGGTGGTCAGCGCGCGCTGCAAATCCGCGCGGTTATACGCCATCTCGTCCTGAACCTCGCGCACCACGACGATCATCACCGGCACGAGCCAGAAGGTGATCACCATGAGCCAGCGGCGAAACCAGCGGTTCTTGTGTCTCCATGCCATCTGCGCCTCCGTTCGATGCCATTGGCATCAACGTCAACGCGGCAGCCCGATGGCTAATGTGTGATTTCTCGGGGAGGGGCCGCCGCTGCAGCCATCATAGGAGAAAAACGGCACGTCCGAATGCGGGGGATGACGCAATTCCGCGCAAACCTGCACGATTTCGCATACGCGATGATTCGCACAACCGGCGACGCGGGCGCGCGGAGATCGAACAACCGCTGCAACGCACAAAACCGGCGCATAAAAAAACGCGCCGCAGCAAACGCTGCGGCGCGCGGATCCTGCCGATGCAGAAGGGTGCGGGAGGGTGCCCGAACCCCTTCGCTCAGCTCTTTGTCGATAGGCAGGTCTTCATAAATGCCTTGCGGTCGTCGCCTTTCTTGTCGCCGGCCTGGGCGTTGCACGCCTTCATGCGCTCCTGCTGGGTCATGGTCGGAGCGGGGGTGCCGGCAGCCGAAAGGCACTGCTTCATGAATGCCTTGCGATCGTCGCCTTTCTTGTCGCCGGCCTGGGTGTTGCATGCCTTCATCTTGTTCTGCTGGCTGTTCGCCGCCGGCGCAGCGGGTGCGGCGGTTTGTGCGAACGCCGGCGCGGCCAGCGCGCCGCCCAGCACGATTGCAGCAATGACGGATTGCATCTTCATCGTTCACTCCCTTGACTTTGGACGTTCTCAGTGACGTGCGGCCCGCCGTGAATGGCCGGTGCGACTCTCGCGCGCCGCCATTATGGCAAAGCCGCCATTAAAACGACGCAGCAATGTGTTCGGTTGACGCGTGGGCTGCTGCACAATGTTCGCTATCGGCCGTCGACCCTGTCCGGCGCGGCCGCAACAGCACGGAGAACGCGGATGCATTACCTCTTGATGTACGAACTCGCAGACGACTACCTCGAACGCCGTCCCGAACACCGCAGCGCGCATCTGGAACTGGCATGGGCCGCCGTCGAACGCGGGGAGTTGCTGCTAGCGGGGGCGATTGCCGATCCCGTCGACAATGCGCTGCTGCTTTTTCAGGGCGACAGCCCGGCCGCGGCCGAAGCGTTCGCGCGCGCCGACCCGTATGTGCTCTCGGGGCTCGTGAAGCATTGGCGCGTGCGGCCCTGGCAAACGGTAGTGGGCGAAGCGGCGTCGAATCCGGTGCGATAGAGCGCGAGAGCAGCGGTTGTGAGAGCGGCGGCACGTCCGGCGCGGCCTGGATCTACGCGTCGTCAGCCGCCGCTTGAGCCAACAGGTCGCGCACGGTGTCGTCGCTAACCTGATCGAAGTCGAGATAGAACTGGCCGACGCTGTAGAACGCCTCGGGCATCCGCGCGCAGACGAACTCGTCCACGGTCCCGCCGAGCCGGTCCTGCGAGCCCGCGGGTGCAACCGGCAGCGCCGCGACGATGCGCGCGGGGCCCAGCGTGGCGAGCGCGAGCGCCGCTGCCTTGAGCGACGCGCCCGTGGCCATGCCGTCGTCGACGACGACCGCCACACGGCCCGCCACGGCTAGCGGCGCACGCTCGCCGCGATAGCGCGCCTCGCGCCGTCCAAGCTCGATGCGCGCAAGCGCCATGGCACTCTGCAACTGTGCCTCGCTCACGCCGGCGCTGCGCACGAGCGCGCTGTCCACGTACTGTGCGCCGTTCGACGACAGCGCGCCCATGGCGAGTTCCGTCTGCCAGGGCAGGCCGAGCTTGCACACGGGCAAGACATCGAGCGGCACATGCAGCGTCTTCGCGACTTCATAGGCTACCGGCACGCCGCCGCGCGGCAGCGCGAGCACGATGACGTCGCGTCTGTCCGCGTAGGCCGAGAGCGGGCCGGCGAGCAAACGGCCCGCCTCGCGGCGATCGGTAAAGGGGCGTTCCATGAAGAGCTCCTCCCATCTCGTTGCAGGCAAACAGGCAAATGGCCGCGCGACGATGCGTTCAGTTTGCCACTCGCGGCCACATGCTGCTGCTAAAAGAGCCACCCCCCGCAGGCCCCCACGAAGCGGCGCGCGGCGCGAGCGGGGCATGCATGCCACCGCCCGCGTGATCCAATGCGGGGCGGCGCTCATTTGCATACGTGGATTTCTCGTTTGGCGCTGGCGTGTCGCCTCGCTACGATGAAGTCGATCCCGCCACCGACGAGGTCTAGCCATGTCCGAATCCGCCTCCTTCAAGCCGCGCGTCGTCGAACCTGTCGTGCCCGATGCGCCCGACGGCCTCGGGCTCGCCGTCGAACTCTGGCTCGCGCGCCCGGTCGACGGCATTGCGGGCCGGGCGCTGCGCATTCACCTGCGCCACGGGGCGCGCATGGAGCAGGCCGAAACGCTGCGCGATCTGCTCCATGCCGTTGGCACCGCCATCGTGGTGTCCTGACGGCCCTCCCGCCGCTCAATCGAGCGGGGTGGCGAAGAGCGCGTCAAGCAGATTCGACGAGGACGTGTCGGCGAGGCGCGTGAGCGATTCGACCATGCGCACCTGGCAGTCCACGAGCGGCAGCATGCGAATGCGCCGCGACTCGCCGAATTCCGCATGCGCGATCACGCCCACGCCCACACCCTGCGCAATGGCCGTTTGCAATGCCTCGCGGCCGTCCACGTAGAGCACGGGCTGGACCTGCAGTCCTTTACGCACGAGTTCGGCTTCGAGTAACTGCTGCGTGACCGAATGCGTTTCGCGAAACACCATCGGCTCAAGCACGAGCTCCTCGTAAGTCATACGGCGCTTTTTCGCGGCGGGACTCTCGGCGGGCACGACCGCGACGAGCGGTTCCTCGCGCAGCACGCGCGCCTGCAGTCGGCTGTGCACCTGGCGCGCGGCCGTGATCGCGGCGTCGGCTTCGCTCGCGAGGACGCGGCGCATGCATTCGGTCGCGTTCGCAATCGAGAGCTTGATCACCACCCCCGGATAGCGCCGCCTGAACGCGCCGATCAGCTTGATGGCGAGGTCGGGCGCGTCGGCGGCGAGGGCAAGTTCGCCCGATTCGAGCGCCCCCGCCGCTTCGAGCAGCCGCCGCGCGTCGCGTTCGCACCCCACCATCTGGCGCGTCACCGCGAAGAGTCGTCGCCCCAGTTCCGTAAGTTCGACACCGCGAGGCCCGCGCTCGAACAGTTTGACCCCGAAATCCTGTTCGAGCCGCCGCACATGGTCCGATATGGCCGGCTGCGTGAGTGAGAGCGCCTGCGCGGCGCGTGAGAACCCGCCGTGTTCGGCGACGGCGTGAAAGGCCCGCAACTGCGCGTATTGCATGTCGAAGCGCTCCGGCAACAGGGGACAAGTTCAGCTTATACAGCCATCGATTATATCGATTTTACCGATGGATAGGGCTGCGCTAACGTGTCGGCATTGACTGTCCCGACGCCCACTGGAGCCCGCATGACCACCCCCTCCGAGCCGTATCTCCTGACCCCCGGACCGCTTACCACTGCGGCTTCGACCAAGGCCGCGATGCAGCGCGACTGGGGCTCGTGGGACGCCGACTTCCGTGCCATGACCGCGCAATTGCGCGCTGCGCTGCTTCAGATCGCGGGCGACGAGCAGGGTGAATACGACTGCGTGCCGTTGCAGGGCAGCGGCAGCTATTGCGTCGAGGCAATGCTCGGCAGTTTCGTGCCGCGCGACGGCCACGCGCTCGTGCTCGCCAACGGCGCGTATGGCAAGCGCATCGCCACGACGCTGCGCTACCTGGGCCGCCAGCACACCGTGCACGACACCGGCGACTACCTGCCGCCGCGCGCCGAAGACGTCGAGCAACTACTGATCGCGAACCCGGACATCACGTATGTCGTCGCCGTCCACTGCGAGACCAGCTCGGGCATTCTGAACCCGATCGAAGAGATTGCGGCCGTGACGGCCCGCCAGGGGCGGCGCCTACTGGTCGACTCGATGAGCGCGTTCGGCGCGGTGCCGCTCGACGTGCGCACGCTGCCTTGCGACGCGTTCGTCTCCTCGGCCAACAAGTGCATCGAGGGCGTGCCGGGCTTCGGCTTCGTGATCGCGAAAAAAGAAGTCCTGAACAACGCAAAGGGAGTGAGCCACTCGCTCGCGCTCGATATCTACGACCAGTGGGACGTCATGAATCGCACCGGCCAATGGCGCTTCACGCCGCCCACGCACGCGGTGGCCGCGTTCATCGAGGCGCTGCGTTTGCACGCGCTCGAAGGCGGCCAGCCGGGGCGCCTCGCGCGCTATGCGCGCAACCGCGACGTGCTCGTCGAGGGCATGCGCGGGCTAGGCTTCGAGCCGCTGCTGACCGAAGCCTGGCGCTCGCCCATCATCGTCACGTTCTTTTCCCCGGCCGATCCCGCATTCGACTTCGCGCGCTTCTACGAACTGATGAAGACGCAGGGTTTCATCATCTATCCGGGCAAGCTGACAAGCGTGGAGAGCTTTCGCATCGGCTGCATCGGCGCGCTCGACGAGACCGTCATGCGCCGCGTCGTGGCCGCGTGCGGCGAAGCGCTGCGCACGCTCGGCGTGGCAAGTGCTGCGCCCGCGCCGCTCGACCTCGGCGCACGCGAAGCGCTCGCCGCTTGATGCTCGCATACCGTCAAGACTCCACATCATCGACTTTTTAGCAGGACGCATGCAATGAAACACGTCAAGGCAGTGATCTTCGACTGGGCCGGCACCGTGGTCGACTACGGCTCGCGCGCGCCAATGGGCGCCTTCGTCGAGACCTTCGAGCAATTCGGCGTGCCGATCACGATCGACGAGGCGCGCGGGCCGATGGGCATGGCCAAGCGTCCGCACATCGCGGCGCTGATGGCGCTGCCGCGCGTCGCGGCGGCATGGGAGGCGCGCTACGGCCACGCGCCGGGTGAAGCCGATATCGACGCCGTGTATGACGTCTTCGTGCCGAAGAACATCGCCGTGGCCGCGCAGTACAGCGACGTGATTCCGGGCGTGGCAGCCGTGACCGCCGCGCTGCGCGCCGATGGCGTACGCATCGGCACGACCACGGGCTACACGCGCGAGATCATCGACCAGATCGTGCCAGGCGCGAAGGCTCAGGGTTTCGAACCGGACAGCATTGTTTGCACAGGCGACACGCCCGAGGGCCGGCCTTCGCCGTACATGATCTATCGCACGCTGCCGCAGCTCGGCGTGTGGCTCGCGCGCGACGCGATCAAGGTGGACGACACCGAAGTCGGCATCGAGGAGGGCATCAACGGCGGGACATGGGCGGTGGGCGTCGCGGTGAGCGGCAACGCGTTCGGCCTGTCCGAGAACGAAGTCCGCGCGCTCGCGCCCGACGAATTCGCGCGCCGCCGCTCCGCGGCCGCGGAACGCCTGCGCGCGGCGGGCGCGCACTATGTGATCGACAGCGTCGCCGATCTGCTGCCCGTGGTGAACGAGATCGAAGCGCGGCTTGCCCGCGGAGAGCGGCCCTGAGCCCACCTGAAGGGAGCTGAGCGGTACGTTGCGAAAATCGCGCAGGCGGCCTCGCCGCTTGCGTTACCATGGGCGCCCCAGCCATTCGCCGCCGCCCATGAAGACGTTTGTGCTTTTCGTCGTGACCGCGTTCGCCGAGATCATCGGCTGCTATCTGCCTTACCGCTGGCTGCGCGAAGGCGCGAGCGCCTGGCTCCTCGTGCCCGCCGCGGCCTCGCTCGCGCTCTTCGCGTGGCTGCTCACGCTCCATCCCACGGCCGCCGGGCGCACCTATGCGGCCTACGGCGGCGTCTATGTCTGCGTGGCGATTCTCTGGCTCTGGGCCGTCGAGGCGATCCGGCCGAGCCCCTGGGACTGGGCCGGCATCGGCTTCACGCTCGCCGGCATGGCGCTCATCATGTTCCAGCCGCGCTGAGCGAATCCAGGCTCAGCCGAGCGTATTGACCTGCGGAAACTTGTCGCGGAAGGCCTGCGGCATCGGCACGACCTTTTTCGCTTCGTAGTCGAAGAACACGAAGCCCGATTTCGCCATGGCGATGAGCGCGCCATCGGCGGGCCGCGTGATGCGGAAGATGATGTCGCCGCCGTACTTGTTGAAATCCATGATGCCCACCTCGAAGCACAGCGCGCCGCGATCCTGCGCCTCGGCGCAAAAGAAGAGGGTGTGGTGCGGCGCGAACGCATCATGCCGGACGGCCGCAAGCGCGATTCCGTGCGCTTTATCATCATCGAGGACGAATGGCCCGAGGTGAAGGCGGGCCTGTTGCGCCGGCTGCTGGGCGCCGACTGAGCGCTGCCGCGTCATGGCGGCCGGGAACGCTAGCGCAGGCGCTCGGGTGGCGCTTCAGGCGGCGGATCGCCTGCCGGCACGGGCGGCGGCTCGACGTCCGGCACCACCGGAGGCGATGGCGGCCGACGCGGATTATCGGGCTCCTCGGTCGGCAGATGAGCCTCGGGGCCGCGTCGAACACGGGCGGCGAGAAGGAAATTCGAACGCATAGACCTCTCCGGGATGCGCGAAGCGTGCGCCTGATGTGGCACCGCGGTACCTCGGCACCGTGTTCGCGCGAATCCATTTGCCCGACTGGCCGCAAACGCCGTGCCGGGCTCGGGCCTGCCCGGGCCGGTACGCGGGTTGCTGCTTTTTAAGCAGGGACCTTCGCCGTCAGCTCGCTTCGATGTTGCGGGGTCCTCGCACCCGGGCTCGCATCGTACTGAAATGGAGGACCGATGACTATGCACACCCCACCGACGAAGGGTTTCATGGCCGGCGCGCTCGCGCTGGCACTCGTCCTGGAAGGAGCGGCGGCGGGCGTGGCGCTCGCGCAGGACAACACCGGCGCGGATCGACCGTCCACGGCACCCGCCACGGAGTCGAACGGGGCGAAGGCCAACGGCGTGTACCCGGCGCCGACCCAGGGCGTCGAACAAGGCGTGCCCGCCAACAAAGGCGCGCAGGCCACGCGAACGACGCATTCCTCGAAACACAAACCGCATCACGCGAAGCAGCCGGTAAAGGGCGCGGCAAAAGAAACGACAAACGGCGCAGCGAACGCGTCGGCCGCCAGCGATGCGAGGGAGTAAGACGATGCACGAAAATCGCGCCTTTCATTTTCAGCGCCATCTGCGCGAAAGCCGTCTGGCCCAAGGCAAAAGCGGTGTGGAAACTTTCTTCCTGGCCGGGCACGGATGGGTGCCGAACAACGCCCGGCTTCCCGTCATCGTCTATCGGCGCGCGCTGGCGCCGGGCCCCCATGACCTTGCAAGGGCGTTCAACGAGCGCTTCGAGGCGAACGGCTGGCCGGTGCAATGGCTCGACGGCGTGTTCGACTATCACCATTTCCACTCCACGGCGCACGAGGTGCTCGGCGTGTTCGCGGGCACGGCCGAGCTGATTCTCGGCGGCCCGGGCGGGCGCGTGCTGCGCGTGCATGCCGGCGACGCGCTGCTGCTGCCGGCCGGCACGGGCCATTGCCTGCTTTCGCTGGCCGGCGGCTTCCGCGTGGCGGGCGGCTATCCGCGCGGGCAGCAGTGGGACATCCGCCGCGACGTTCTGACGTCGGCGGAGTTGCGCGCCATGCAGGCGCTCCCGTATCCCGCTAGCGATCCCCTTTACGGCGAACGCGGCCCGCTGATCGAGCACTGGCTCGCGCAAGCCTGAGTGCGCCAGGCACAGCGCTTGCATTCGCGCGGTATTCACCGTGCATTCGCACAAAGGAGGGGGATACCATGACGACACAATCGAATCGCCCACTGGATTTGTGTGACCTCGCTTGCCGCCGCGCAACTGCGTTCGTTGTCGCGTTTGGGTGCGTGTTCGGCTGTGCACTGGGCGTGCCGTCTGCCGCGCTCGCGCAGGGGGCTCCGCAATCGATCGCCGTGCAGCGTATGGCGACGGTGCAGTCGGGCACCGGCTTTCGCGCCTCGAAGCTCGTGGGCTCCGATGTCTACGACAATAGCGGCAGCAAGATCGGCGCGATCGACGACATCGTGCTCGAGTCGCCTAACCAGGGCGCCTTCGCGATTCTCTCCGTGGGCGGCTTCCTCGGTTTGGGCAAGCATCTCGTGGCCGTGCCGTTCAACGACCTGCGCATCGACCGCAAACAGATCGTGCTGCAGGCCGACAAGGACCAACTGAAGGCCATGCCCGAGTTCAATTACGCGCACGAATGACGCGCTCGTACGCGAGCGTGATTGCCGGACGTCAAGACGGCCAGTGCCTGAGTCTAAAGTCTTATTGCGCGCCCTTCGTCCACACACCATAGTGGATGGATGCCTCGTGTGAGGCGTCTGAAGCGGGGAGCGATTCAATGGCGAAGAAAGACGAAGTCAAGGCCGCGAGCGCAGCCGTGCCGACGGAAAAACTCAGCGAAAAGGCCTATCAAGAGGAACTCGAGCGCCTGCATGGCGAACTCGTTCGCTTGCAGGAGTGGGTGGTCCAGAAGCGCCTCAGGGTATGCATCCTGTTCGAAGGCCGTGACGGCGCAGGCAAGGGCGGCACGATCAAGGCGCTCACCGAACGGGTCAGCCCGCGCGTGTTTCGCGTCTTCGCGCTGCCCGCGCCCACGGAGCGCGAGAAGTCGCAAATGTACTTCCAGCGCTACCTGCCGCTGTTGCCCGCCGCGGGCGAGATCGTGGTGTTCGACCGCAGCTGGTACAACCGTGCGGGCGTCGAGCGCGTGATGGGTTTTTGCACGCCGGAACAGGCGACGGAATTCCTGCGCGGGGTGCCGCTCATCGAGCGCGCCATCATCGACTCGGGCACGATCCTCATCAAGTTCTGGCTCGAAGTGAGCCAGAAAGAGCAGACCCGGCGCCTCGAAGGTCGCATCAACGATCCGCGCAAGATCTGGAAGCTTTCGCCCATGGACCTCCTGTCGTATAGCCGCTGGTACGACTATTCACGGGCGCGCGACGAAATGTTCGACATGACGGATACGCCGGAATCCCCATGGTTCGTTGTCCGATCCGATGACAAGAAGCGTGCGCGTCTGAACGTCATCAGCCATATTCTGAACACCATTGCGTACAAAGCGCTGCCGCGCGAGAAGGTCACGCTGCCCGAACGCCAGAAGCCACAAGGCTACCGCGACCCGGACTATCCTTACCGCTACGTGCAGGAGAAGTACTGAGCGGCATGGCGTTCGATCCGGCGCAGCCTGTCGTCGCGCCGGATCAAACCACACTATCATCACGATTGAACGCTCACGAGGGGTTAGACCATGGCCGAGCTGCTGCTGGGTAATATCGACGAACACGTCACGGATGCCGAAATCAACGAGTTTCTGGAGCGCTACGGTTTTCCGCCATACGACGCGATTCAGCGTATCGAGGGGGCGGGCCGTCCCGGCGCGCTGCTCACCTTCCACGCCGCGAGCGAGGAGGGGCTGCGCAGGTTGCAGGGCCGCATTAACAACCTGTTCTGGCGCGACCACACCATCAGCGCCCAGGTCATGCCGCCGCCACGCGAGGAGTAGGCGCCACGCAAACGCACAACAGGGCGCGCACCGCGGCTTCGCCAGCTGCGGTGCGCGCCCTGCATTTTCAGGCGCCGTTTCGACGCGCCCGCTCTCAGGCCGAACAGGCCAGCCTTAATGGAAGATCAAGCCCGGCCTGCCCGTGCTCACGCGCGTGCCCGCCTTGCCCTGGGTAATCGCCACGATATCGGCCAGCGCGCCGATCACCGCATCCTTGCCGGTGTTGCGCGCGAACTCCGCGGCCGCCATGACCTTCGGTCCCATCGACCCGGCCGCGAAGCCCAGTTTCTCCAGTTCGTCGGGATGCGCGCTCGCAATCGCCTTTTGCGACGGCTTGCTCCAGTCGACGTACGTGGCGTTCACGTCGGTGGCGATGATGAGCATATCGGCCTCCAGCTCCTGCGCGAGCAGGGCGGAGCACAGATCCTTGTCGATCACGGCCTCCACCCCGCCCAGCTTGTGGCCTTCGCCGTAGAGCGTCGGAA
This sequence comes from Paraburkholderia sp. CNPSo 3281, assembly GCF_024206515.1. Lineage (NCBI taxonomy): Bacteria > Pseudomonadati > Pseudomonadota > Betaproteobacteria > Burkholderiales > Burkholderiaceae > Paraburkholderia > Paraburkholderia sp. CNPSo 3281. The sequence goes on from NZ_JAMBPS010000024.1 coordinate 100,729, forward strand.
TGCCGCCGCCGCCCGCGCAAATCACGATCGTGCCGCGCTCCAGCAGCCATTTCACGGGGCGGATCTCGAAGATGTGCTTCGGCCGCGGGCTCGCCACGACACGCCGGAACTTGTCGCCGTCCGGGGCGATGGCCCAGCCGCGCTCGGCGGCGAGCGTCTCCGCCTGCTCCTTCGTGTAGACCGGGCCTATCGGCTTGCTCGGATGCTGGAACGCCGGATCGTTCGCGTCCACTTCGACCTGGGTGAGGATGGTCGCGAAGGGCACCTCGTACGGCAGGAGATTGCCGAGTTCCTGCTCGATCATGTAGCCGATCATGCCCTCGGTCTGCGCGCCGAGCACGTCGAGCGGGTAGCCGGGCACGTCCTTGTAGGCCTCTCCCTGCAGCGCGAGCAGGCCGACCTGCGGCCCATTGCCGTGGGCGATCACCAGTTCGTTGCCCTGTGCGATCTGCGCGATCTGGGTGGCCGCGAGGCGCACGTTCTCGCGCTGGTTCTCCGCCGTCATCGGCTCGCCGCGACGCAGCAGCGCGTTCCCGCCAAGCGCAATCACGATTCGCATGTCTGACTCCCAAGGTGATGCGTGTCGGTGAAGCGGGGCGCATGCACCGCGTTGCCGGGTTTGCAACCCGGCCGCGCGGCGCACGCGCGCCGTCAATCGGTACGGTTCAAATGTCGGCGAGCGTCGAAACGAGAATCGCCTTGATCGTGTGCATGCGGTTTTCCGCCTGTTCGAAGGCCAGATTCAGCGGCGACTCGAACACTTCCTCCGTGACCTCGACGCCGCCCTTGAGCTCTGGATACTTGTCTGCGATCTGCTTGCCGATCACCGTGTCGCTGTTGTGGAAGGCGGGCAGGCAGTGCATGAAGCGCGTATGCGGCGTGCCGCTCGCCTTCATGAGCGGCATGTTCACCTGATAGGGCAGCAGCGCCTTGATGCGCTCGCCCCAGGCTTCCATGGGCTCGCCCATCGAGACCCACACGTCGGTGTGCACGAAATCCACGTCCTTGACGGCGGCCTTCGGGTCCTCGGTCAGCAGGATGCGCGCGCCGCTTTCCTCGGCGAACTTCTTGCAGTCCGCCACGAGCTCGTCGTGCGGCCAGAGCGATTTCGGCGCCGCGATGCGCACGTCCATGCCGAGCTTCGCGCCGATGAGCAGCAGCGAGTTTCCCATGTTGTTGCGGGCGTCGCCGAGATACGCGTAGCTGATCTGCGTGAGCGGCTTGTCCGAATGCTCGCGCATGGTGAGCACATCGGCGAGCATCTGCGTGGGGTGGTATTCGTCGGTGAGGCCGTTGAACACCGGCACGCCAGCGAACTTAGCCAGTTCCTCGACGATCTCCTGCCTGAAGCCGCGATACTCGATCGCGTCGTACATGCGGCCCAGCACACGCGCCGTGTCCTTCATGCTTTCCTTGTGGCCGATCTGCGAGGAGGTCGGATCGATATAGGTGACGTTCGCGCCCTGGTCGTAGGCCGCGACTTCGAACGCGCAGCGCGTGCGCGTGGAGGTCTTCTCGAAGATCAGCGCAATGTTGACGCCCTTGAGGTGCTGCTGCTCGGTCCCCGTGTACTTGGCGCGCTTGAGGTCGCGCGAGAGATCGAGCAGATAACGGAGCTCGCGGGTGTTGTGATGCATCAGACTAAGCAGGCTTCGGTTGCGCAGGTTGAAAGCCATGTCGTTTCTCCGTTGCGAATGCAGTGGGAATGCGGATAGGGAGCGACGCTCAGAGATCGACGGCGTCGCGCACGATCGGGCAAGTCATGCAGTGGCCGCCGCCTCGCCCGCGGCCCAGTTCGCTCGCCGTGATCGTGATGACCTCCACGCCGGCCTTGCGCAGCAGCGTATTCGTATAGGTGTTGCGGTCGTAGCCAATCACGACGCCGGGCTCGACGCACACGACGTTGTTGCCGTCGTCCCATTGCTCGCGCTCGGCCGCGAACGCGTTGCCGCCGGTCTCGACGATGCGCAGGCTCTTCAAACTCAACGCTTCGGCCACAACATCCACGAAGGGCTTTTCCTCGCGGCGCAGGTCGAGCTTCGAGGGGCTCTTTTCGTCGGGGCGAATCGAGAACGGCACGATCTCGTTGACCACTTCGGGGAAGATCGTCACGAGGTCGCGGTCGCAGAAGCTGAATACCGTGTCCAGGTGCATGGCCGCGCGCGACTTGGGCAGGCCCGCCACGACGATGCGCTCGGCGCCGCCCTTGGCGAAAATGTTCTGCGCGAGACGGCCGATTGCCTGGCGGCTCGTGCGCTCGCCCATGCCGATCAGCACGACGCGGTTGCCGATCGGCATCACGTCGCCGCCTTCGAGCGTGGCCGCGCCATGGTCCTCGTCGGGGTCGCCGTACCACACCTGAAAGTCCTTGCCCGCGAACTCGGGGTGATACCGGTAGATGGCTGTGGTGAGCAGCGTTTCCTGCCGGCGGGCCGGCCAGTACATCGGATTGAGCGAAACACCGCCGTAGATCCAGCAGGTCGTGTCGCGTGTGAAGGTGCTGTTGGGCAGCGGCGCGAGCACGAAGCTCGAATAGCCCAGATAACGGCGAAATTCCTTGAGGATCTTGCTTTGTTCGGTATCCGGAATATCTTCGGCAACCACGCCGCCAATGAGGAATTCCGCGGTCTTGCGCGGCTCGAGCCCTTCGAGCCAGCTGCGCACCTCGCCGGCGAGCGAAACGCCCACGGTCTCGGGGCGAACCTTGCGATCGAGGATGTACTTGAGCGCTTCGGGGTGTCGCACCGTTTCCGTGAGCAGATTGTGCATCTCGAGGACGTCCACGCCGCGCTCGCGCATCTTCGTCACGAAGTCGAAGTGGTCGCGCTTCGCCTGGCTGACCCAAATCACGTCGTCATAAAGCAGCTCGTCGCAGTTGCTGGGTGTGAGGCGTTGATGCGCGAGACCCGGCGCGCATACCATGACCTTGCGCAGCTTGCCTGCCTCGGAATTGACGCCGAAGGCGACAGTGTCCGTACTCATCATGAGACTCCTCGAATCAGAGGGTGAGAAAGCCCTTGTACAGGCCGAAAGCCGCCAGCAATGCGCCGATCAGCACAGCGGCGAAAACGAACTTCTCGATGGTGGTGAACACGGTCTGGCCGACCTCGCGTTTTGCGCGTGCAAACAGCACGATACCTGGCGCGTAGAGCAACGCGGAGAGCAGCACGTATTTGAGGCCGCCGGCGTAAATCAACCAGACCGCATAGATCACGGCGATGCCCGCGATGACGAGGTCCTTGTTGCGCTCGCCGCTGTTGGCTTCATACGTTTCGCCGCGCAGTGCGAGCAGGAATGCGTAGGCTGCCGACCAGAAGTAGGGCAGCAGGATCATCGAGGTCGCGAGATAGATGAGCGAAAGATACGTGCCCTTCGAGAACAGCGTGATGACGAGGAAGATCTGCACCATGCCGTTCGTGAGCCACAGCGCGTTGGCGGGCACGTGCTTCGCGTTTTCCTTGCGCAGGAAGTTTGGCATCGTGTGGTCGCGCGCGGCCGAAAAGATGATTTCGGCGCACAGCAGCACCCACGAGAGCAGCGCGCCCGCGAGCGACACGACGAGCCCCACGCTGATGAGAATCGCGCCCCAGTGGCCGACCACGTTTTCGAGCACGCCCGCCATCGAGGGATTCTGCAGGGCCGCGAGCTTCGGCTGCGTGAGCACGCCGAGCGAAAGGATGTTCACGAGCACGAGCAGGAGCAGCACGCCGACGAAACCGATGACCGTGGCCTTGCCGACATCGCTGCGCTTTTCCGCGCGCGCGGAGAAAATGCTCGCGCCTTCAATGCCGATGAACACCCACACCGTCACGAGCATCATGTTGCGGACCTGGTTCGTCACGCTGCCGAGCTTGGGATTCATTTGTCCCCAGAAGTCGGCCGTGAAAGTGCCGGAGCGGAACGCAAACGCGCAGATGACGATGAAGAGGCATAGCGGCACCAGTTTCGCGACCGTGGTGATCTGATTGACGATCGCAGCCTCCTTGATGCCCCGCAGCACGAGAAAGTGCAGCGCCCAGAGCAGCACCGAGGCGCAGATGATGGAGATCGGCGTGTTGCCCTCGCCGAACACCGGGAAGAAGTAGCCGAGCGTGCTGAACAGGAGAACGAAGTAGCCGACGTTGCCGAGCCACGCGCTGATCCAGTAGCCCCAGGCCGAGCCGAAGCCCATGTAGTCGCCGAAGCCGGCTTTCGCGAAGGCGTAGACCCCGCCGTCGAGTTCGGGCTTGCGTATGGCCAGCGACTGGAACACGAACGCCAGCATGAGCATGCCGACCGCGGTGATCGCCCAACCGATCAGTACCGCGCCGGCGTCGGCGCTCGCCGCCATGTTTTGCGGCAGGGAAAAGATACCGCCGCCCACCATCGAGCCCACGACGAGGGCGGTGAGCGCGCCGAGGCGAAGCCTGTTGGCGGCGGCTGGCGTGGCGGCGCTATCGGGCTTGGCGGAGGGGTGAGGCGTAGACGTCGATTCGGACATGCGCGATCTCCTGTACGAGCCGGCTGGATTGCAGATCTCGCGCTGCGCGCGAGGCCATCAACATGCTTGTGCCTGAGTCTGCAGCGCGGATCGCATGCCGCGAGAGCGGAACCCGTGCCGCTACGCGCTCAATCTGATAGTGGGCGCGCAATCTGACAATAAGACCTTGGTCCGATAGGGAGAGGCAACCCGGCGGGAATTTGCCAAATTAAAGGCGTCAGTGGATTGCAGTTTGATGACGGGCCTTATGCCAATTGCGTACGGAATGGGCCGTATTGCCGGACTTTCCCGGTAAAACAGGCGTTGCGCGGCGCAAGGTAAATGAGCGGTTCGATCTATTTGTGCAGGACAACCCGGCATGTGAATTTCGATTTATCTTAGATTAAATCGGGAAACAAAATATTGATCGCGCGTAAGTGTTCAATTACCGCTTTTATTCGAAATACTGGAAATAATCACAACGTGACATGTCATTGCGCGCGACGTTAGCGGACATCGTCGTCAGCAAACGCGGTTGGAAACCTCCCACTGGTTTCCCTGAATTGTTCGAGGCGCACCGGCTCCGGCACCATTAGGTCAAACGAACCCGCACGAGCTCACGCAACGAGATGAACGAAACTGTTCCCGCATCCGCTCCGGCCTGGACGCCGGAGCCGCAGCAAGTCGAATCAGCGCGCGTAACCCGGTTCATGAAATGGCTCGGCGAGACGCGCGGTCTCGCGTTCGACGACTACGACGCGCTTTGGCGCTGGTCCGTCGAGGACATCGACGGTTTCTGGTGCGCGCTGTGGGACTGGGCGCAGATTCCCTCGCGCGAGCCGCGCGGCGTGGCGCTCGCCGATGCGGCGATGCCCGGTGCACGCTGGTTTCCGGGTGTCGAATTGAACTACGTCGAGCGGGCCTTTCAGCTCGCGAGCGACGCGCGGCCCGCGATCGTTTCGCGCAGCGAGAGCGGCCCCATGGCGGGACGCACGCGCGAATTGAGCTGGGCGGAGCTGCGCCGCGAGGTTGCGGCTTGCGCGGCCACGCTGCGGCGCATGGGCGTGACGCGCGGCGACCGCGTGGCGGCTTTCATGCCGAACACGCCCGAAACCGTCGTGGCATTCCTCGCCACGGCGAGCGTGGGCGCGATCTGGTCGGTGTGCTCGCCCGACATGGGGCCGCTCGCGGTGCTCGACCGCTTCCGGCAGATCGAGCCGAAGGTGCTGTTCGCCGTGGACGGCTATCGCTACGGCGGCAAGCCGCACGACCGGCGCGAGCTGATTCACCATCTGCTGCGCGAATTGCCGAGCGTGGCGCACCTCGTGTTCGTCCCGCAGCTCGACCCGGACGCCGACGCGAAGGCGTACCCGCAGGCCACGGCATGGCGCGACGCCATCGCTGGCAACGTCCCGCTGCAGATCGAACACGTGCCGTTCGATCATCCGTTGTGGATCGTCTATTCGTCGGGCACGACGGGCATGCCCAAGGCCATCGTGCATTCGCACGGCGGCATCGTGGTGGAGCACGTAAAGCTCACCGCGCTGCATCTCGACCTGAACCCGGGTGACCGTTTCCACTGGTACGCCAGCACGAACTGGATCATGTGGAATTGCCAGGTGGGCGGCCTGCTCGCGGGCGCGACGCTCTGCCTCTACGACGGCAACCCCACGTATCCCGACGCGCAGGCGTTGTGGCGCTTCGTGGGCGAGACGGGCGTGACGTTCTTCGGCGCGGGGGCGGCGTACTTCCAGGGGTGCCTGAAGACCGGCGTCGAGCCGCGTGCGGCGGACGATCTCTCGCGCCTGCGCGCGGTTGGCTCGACCGGCTCGCCGCTGCCGCCTGAAGCGTATGCCTGGATACTCGAGCAGGTGGGGCCCGTCTGGATCGATGCGATTTCGGGCGGCACCGACTTCGCGGGCTGCTTCCTCGCCGGCGTGCCGACCCTGCCGGTTTATCTCGGCGAAATGCAGTGCCGGTGCCTTGGCGCGCGCGTCGAGGCATTCGATGACGCCGGGCACGCGCGCATCGACGAAGTCGGCGAACTCGTGTGCACCGCGCCGATGCCTTCGATGCCGCTTTACTTCTGGCGCGACGAAGCGAACCGGCGCTACCGCGAAAGCTACTTCGACATGTTTCCTGGCATCTGGCGCCACGGCGACTGGCTGCGCATCACGCCCCGCGGCGGCGCGGTCATCTACGGACGCTCGGACGCCACCATCAACCGCCATGGCATCCGCATGGGCACGAGCGAGCTGTATCGCGCGGTGGAGTCGGTGCCCGAGGTGCTCGACAGCCTCGTGGTCGATCTGGAGTACCTGGGGCGCAGCTCGTCGATGCCGCTCTTCGTGGTGTTGCGCCCGGGTGTCGATCTGGGCGACGCGCTCGCGCAGCGCATTCGCGCGCGCGTGCGCGAGGCGCTCTCGGCGCGCCATGTGCCCGATGAGATCCATCAGGTTCAAGCCGTTCCGCGCACGCTATCGGGCAAGAAGATGGAGGTGCCGATCAAGCGGCTTCTGCTCGGGCAGCCGCTCGAGAAGGTGGCCAATCCGGACACCATGGCCAACCCGGAAAGTCTCGCGTGGTTTGCGGCGTTTGCGCGGACGAGGGGCCAGGCCGCGTGATTCTGGCCGCGCCGATTTAAAATGGCGCGCGGACCGACGCCGATGTCCGTCCGTTTCCGCGGCCTTCCATCGTCAATGCATGCCATCGCCTAGCGCCACCGTTCCCATCTCGCTCGTCAACGGCTTTCTCGCCGGCGCGGGCGCCGAGCCCACCGTGATCCGCCGCTATCTCAACGAGGCGGGCATCGCGCTGGAACTGCTCGCCAAGCCGGGCGGCCGTGTGACGGAAGAGCAGTTCTCCACGCTCTACCAGACGCTCGCCATCGAACTCGACGACGAGATGCCCGGCATCTTCAGCCGGCCGCTGCGCAGCGGCACGCTCAAGTTTCTCTGCCTGAGCCTGCTCGATGCGCGCAACCTCGAAACGGCGCTGCATCGCTTCGACCAGTTCTTCCACATCGTGCTCGACGACTTCCGGCTCGAATCGCGCCGCCAGGGGCTGGTGGCCCAGGTGGCATTGCGCGCCAACCCGGCGTACGGCGCGATCGGGCCGCTCGGCCAGGAGCTGATGCTCAAGCTCGCGCACGGCGTGTCGTCCTGGCTGATCGGCCAGCGTATTCCGCTGCTGCAAGTCGATTTCGCCTGCGCGCAGCCGCCGCACGCGCTCGATCACCGCTACTTCTTCTCGGGTCCCGTGCGCTTTGGCTGCGAGGCCACGCTGATGCGCTTTAGCGCGGCTTTTCTCGACATGCCGATCCGGCAGAGCAAGCGCAACCTGCGCGCGTTTCTCGCGCGCTCGCCCGGCGACTGGATCTTCGAGACCTTCAGCGAGCAGCTCGTGAGCCACAACGTGCGCCAGTACCTGGCGGCGCAACTGCCTGATCTGCCGACCATCGAAGCGGCGGCCGACAACCTGCACTGCTCGGTGCGCACGCTCTGCCGGCGCCTCGCCGCGGAGGAGACCACCTTCCAGGCGCTCAAGGACGAACTGCGCCGCGACGTGGCGATCCAGCGCCTCACCGATACCCAGGACACGATCGCGGCTATTGGCGGCGATCTGGGTTTCGACGACCCCAGCGCCTTTCATCGCGCCTTTCGACACTGGACGGGCAGCACGCCCGGCACCTACCGCCGGCGCGGCTGAGTGCCTGGGCATCGCCGGCATAAAGTGAGGACACCCACCCATGATGGGTGGGCACAGCGGCCGACAATGTGGCCAGAATTGTCACCATGTGGTCCGGTTTGGACAGTGGTATTGCGGCCCATTGACGCTACGATCCGTCCTGTACTGCCGCAAGGTAGCCACCCAGGTAACCCTGGCCCGGCGGCGCATCCAATTTGACCCCTGAGTGACTGGAAGGACCGATCATGAGCTACAACGCCCCTGTCAAGGACATGCTGTTCGTGCTGAAAGAGCTGGCCGGCATCGACGCCGTCGCAACCCTGCCGGGTTTCGAAGACGCTGGTTTCGACACTGCGCAGGCCGTGCTCGACGAGTGCGCGAAGCTCTCCGGCGAAGTCATCGCGCCGTTGAACGTAGAAGGCGACCGCGCGCCGAGCAGCTGGCGCGACGGCGAGGTCACGGCGACGCCTGGCTTCGCCGGGGCGTTCCGCCAGTATGTCGAGGGCGGCTGGCAGGGGCTGCAGCATCCGTCCGAATTCGGCGGCCAGGCGCTGCCCAAGCTGATCGCTACGCCTTGCATCGAAATGCTCAACGCGGCGAACCTCTCGTTCGCGCTGTGCCCGCTGCTCACCGACGGCGCCATCGAGGCGCTGCTGACCGCGGGCAGCGACGAGCTGAAGGCGCGCTACGTGCCGAAGCTCATCTCCGGCGACTGGACCGGCACGATGAACCTCACCGAGCCGCAGGCCGGCTCCGACCTCGCACTGGTACGCTCGCGCGCCGAACCGCAGGGCGACGGCACCTACAAGGTCTTCGGCACGAAGATCTTCATCACGTGGGGCGAGCACGATATGGCGGAAAACATCGTTCACCTCGTGCTGGCGCGCACGCCCAACGCGCCCGAAGGCGTGAAAGGCATTTCGCTCTTTGTCGTGCCGAAGTTCTTCGTCAACGAAGACGGCTCGCTCGGCGCGCGCAACGACGTGCATTGCGTATCGATCGAACACAAGCTCGGCATCAAGGCGAGCCCGACGGCCGTGCTCCAGTACGGCGATCACGGCGGCGCGACCGGCTACCTCGTGGGCGAGGAGAATCGCGGCCTCGAATACATGTTCATCATGATGAACGCGGCGCGCTTCGGCGTAGGCATGCAGGGCGTGGGCGTGGCGCAGAGCGCGTACCAGAAGGCCGTGGCGTACGCGAAGGAGCGTGTGCAGAGCCGCCCCGTGGACGGCTCGCTCAAGCAGTCGGCGACCATCATCCATCACCCGGACGTGCGCCGCATGCTCGCCTCGATGCGCGCGATGACCGAGGGCGCACGAGCGCTCGCGTATGTCGCCGCCGCCTATAGCGACCATGCTCACTACCACGCCGACCCTGAAGCGCGTGCGCGCAATCTCGCGATCTACGAATTCCTCGTGCCGATCGTGAAGGGCTGGAGCACCGAAATGGTCAACGAGGTGACGAGCCTTGGCGTCCAGGTGCATGGCGGCATGGGCTTCATCGAGGAAACGGGCGCGGCCCAGTACTACCGCGACGCGCGCATTCTCGCCATCTACGAAGGCACCACGGCGATCCAGGCGAACGACCTGGTAGGCCGCAAGACGGTGCGCGACGGCGGCGCGGTGGCGAAGGCGCTGCTTGGCGAGATCGCCCGGACTGCTGAGGAACTGGGTCAGGCCGGCGGCGCGGCGGCGGCATCGATGCGCGAGCAACTGGAAAAGGGCGCACGCGCGCTGGCGAATGTCGTCGATTACGTGGTTGCGAACGTCAAGCGCGACCCGAACGCGGTGTTCGCGGGCAGCGTGCCGTATCTCAAGCTCGCGGGCATCGTGCTGTGCGGCTGGCAAATGGCGCGTGCGTTGCTCGTCTCGCAACGCGAACTCGCGAACGACGCCGAGTTTTACGGCGCGAAGATCGCGATCGCGCAGTTCTACGCCGAGCACATTCTCGCGCAGGCAAGCGGCCTCGAGACGTCGATCCTGGCCGCAAAGGGCGACGCTGGCGTGCTCGCGCTGAGCGAAGTGCAGTTTTGATCGAGCGGCTTAGGGCGCTCAGTTAGCAAGCAAGGAAGAGGATATGTCGCCGAGTGATCTGATTGCACAGTACGGTCCACGCGAGTCGATGGAATACGACGTGGTGATCGTCGGCGGCGGCCCCGCCGGGCTGTCCGCCGCGATCCGCCTGAAGCAGCTGGCCGCGGAAAAAGGCGCTGAAATCGGCGTCTGCGTGCTGGAGAAAGGCTCGGAAATCGGGGCGCATATCCTCTCGGGCGCGGTCATGGATCCGCGTGCCTTGAACGAGCTGATGCCGGACTGGAAAGAGCAAGGCGCACCGCTGAACGTGCCCGTGACCGAGGACAAGTTCCTTTTTCTTTCCGAAACGGGGGCTAAATCGGTGCCGAACTGGGCGCTGCCCGACAACTTCAAGAACCACGGCAACTATGTCATCAGCCTCGCGAACGTCACGCGCTGG
>NZ_JAMBPS010000025.1:0-105047 GCF_024206515.1 Paraburkholderia sp. CNPSo 3281
CGCAAGATCGTCAAGACGCGTGGGCACTTCCCCACGGACGAGGCCGCGACCAAACTGCTGTGGCTGGCCTTGCGCAATATCACGGCTGACTGGAGCCGTGCCGCACATGACTGGAAAGCCGCGATGAACCAGTTCGCGATCCTCTACGAGGATCGCTTCACCAGGAATCATTTGTAGAATGCAATTGATGACCTGCCAGACGGCAGGTTTTTATCTGCCTTGCACACAAAAATTCAGACACTTCCCAACGAACAGCAGAATCGCCGCTGTGGTGCCTTGCTACGTGCCTTGGGCAAACAGCGCGCGCTTCATCTTCTGCAAGGTGCGGTACGGAGTCACGAAGTGAAGCAGGCTCTTCGCCACGCCCGCCCAGTCGCGCCAGTTCAGCACGTTCAGATAACGCAGTTGCAGGCGTAACGTCGATACGATCTGCCTCCGCCGCTTCGTCGCGCTAATACCGCCTTCATTCAGCTCATAGTACAGCCCAAGTTCCGGCAGATTCGCGCACTCATAGCGCTCCATCAATCGCAGAAACAGGTCGAGATCCTCAGCGGCCGGATACTGCACGCGATAGTTGCCCACCGCGAGCACGGCGTCGACACGCAGCATCACCGAGGGATGCACGAGCGGCGAGCGCAAGAGGCGCGAGCGCCTCAGCGCGCGCGCGTCGCTGCTCGGACGCAGCATGAAAAGCGGTTCCCCCGCGCGATTGACCACCTGGGTCCATGTGCCGAGCGCCGCGAGCGTGGGCTCCGCTTCCATGCGCGCGCGCTGTTTCGCGAGGCGCTGAGGCGCGGCGAGATCGCCCGCATCGATACGCGCCGCGTAGCGAAAACCGCGCGCCGCGAGCGCCTCGACACCCGCTTGCAAGGCGCGCTCGATGCCGCCGTTCTTTGCCATGCGCAGCACTTCCACGCACATGCCGGGCACCTCGGGCGCGACGATGGGCGGCGTGCTGCCGTCATCGACGACGAGCGCATAGATCGTTGCGTCCTCATCGAACGAAGCGAGCGTGCGCGCGACATCGTCCTGGCCGTTGTATGCGGGCATAAGAACGGCGACGTCGGCAAGCACGCCCTCGCGTGCATCGCGCAAAGGAAGCGCGGCGGAATTCATCATGAAGCGAGTTTGAAGCGGATGTAGTAAAGGTTCACGCTGGCCGCCGCGAGATAGCCTGCCGCGAGGCCGCACAGCGCGCCATACGAGCCGAGTCGCGGTATCGCGACGAGATTCACGGCGAAGGCCACCGCGAGCGCAAGCAGCCATTTCGCGAGCAGCACGAATTTCGCCTGATATTTGAGCACGACGAGGTTGCCGATGGCTTCGAGCCCTGCCGGCACCGAAAGCCACACGGCCCAGCGGAAGATGCCGATTGCGCCTTCGTAGTCCGGCCCGAACACGCGGCCGATGATAAAGCCCGCGAGCGCGTCGAGCACGAGCGCGCCCGCCACCATCAGCACGGCCGTCATCGCGAAGAGGCGCACGAGATTGCGGCGCAGTTGCGCGGTCTGCTGCACGCGGTAGACGAAGGCGGGCGCGATCGTCTGCGAGAGCATGAGCGCAAGCGTGATCCAGTTCTCGTTGAGCTGCTGCGCGGCGGAGTAGCGGCCGAGATCGGCGAACGAGATCGTGCGCTCGAGCATCAGGCGATCGAGCTTCAGGAACAGGTACATGCAAATGAGCCCGAGCCAGAACACCGTGCCCGCGCTCGCGAAATGCTTGAAGAGCGAGCGGTCCACGTGCCAGTCGAGCTTGCCGCCGTGGCGGCGCCGGAAGTAGAGCACGAGCGCGGCGCCAATCGCCGCCGATTCCAGCGCCCAGAGCCAGCCGAAGGTGGCGGGCGCGAACGCCGCGCGTGCAAGCAGGTACACGAGAAGCGCCTTGATCACGGCCGTCGTCATGCTCGAGAGCAATTGCGGCTTGCTGTACGTCATGCTCTGCAGCCAGGCGTTGATCACGCCCACGAACGGCTCGCGAAACAGCATCGTCACGGCGAGCCCGGCGAGCATGGCGCCGACCATCGGATCGGTCACGCCGAGCGCAATGCCGGCCCACGTGAGAAGCAGCGCCACCGCCGACACGCCGAAGCGCAGCGCGAACGCGCTGCCGAGCACGGTGCCCAGCTGCTCCGGCGGCCGGTTGACGATGGTGGGCACGAGAATCTCGGCGCCGCACACCCACGTCACGGGCGCGAGCACGAGCAGCAGCGTGTTGGCGTATTGCCACTTGCCGAATACGTCAGGGCCGAAATAGCGCGCGAGCACGCCGCTGATGACGATGGCCACCGCGATCTGCGTGACGCGCTCGAGACCGAGCCACACGATGTTCGCAAACGCACGGGCGACGTCGGGATTGCCAAAGCGCTTGAGGCTCAGCATCGCGCCTCGCTGCGGCGGGAGGCGCAAAAAAAGGGGCAGGCACGCGGCATGCGCAATCTCTCCGCCATTTTTGACGAATATTTTGGCAATAAAAGGAAACGGCGAAGCATTAAAATGGGTGCATACCACTGCCGAAAAACGGCAATTATAGTTTGTAACGGATCCCACTTTTCGTAACGCCAGAGGCTTACAGTCGCCTGTCCGTGTTACGAATAGACCCGAATCCCCATCAGGACGTGAGCCCTAACATGATTTCGAAATCGATTTTCAAGGCATATGACATTCGCGGCGTGATCGGCAAGACGCTCGACACCGACACCGCGCGCGCCATCGGCCGCGCGTTCGGCAGCGAAGTGCGTGCGCAGGGCGGCGACGCCGTGGTGATCGCGCGCGACGGCCGGCTCTCGGGTCCGGATCTCTCGCGTGCGCTGGCCGACGGCCTGTGCGAAGCCGGCGTGGACGTGGTCGACGTCGGCATGGTGCCCACGCCCGTGGGTTACTTCGCTGCGAGCGTGCCGCTTAAGCTCGTGGGCGGCGAGCGCAACGTGGACTCCTGCATCGTCGTGACGGGCAGCCACAATCCGCCCGACTACAACGGCTTCAAGATGGTCCTGCGCGGCAAGGCCATTTATGGCGACCAGATCCTCGCGCTTTACGACCGCATCGTCGCGGACCGTTTCGACGCGGGCGAGGGCAGCTACACGAAGTACGACATCGCCGATGCCTACGTCGATCGCATTTTGAGCGACGTGAAGCTCGCGCGTCCGCTGAAGATCGTCGTCGACACCGGCAACGGCGTGGCGGGCGACCTGGCGCCGCGTCTTTTCAAGGCGATGGGCTGCGAGCTGGTCGAGCTTTTCACGGAGGTGGACGGCACCTTCCCGAACCACCATCCGGACCCGGCGCACCCCGAGAATCTGCAGGACGTGATCCGGGCGCTGAAGGAAACGGATGCGGAGATCGGCTTCGCGTTCGACGGCGACGGCGACCGTCTGGGCGTCGTGACCAAGGACGGCCAGATCATCTACCCCGATCGCCAGCTCATGCTGTTCGCCGAGGAAGTGCTCTCGCGCAATCCGGGCAAGCAGATCATCTACGACGTGAAGTGCACGCGCAATCTCGCGAAGTGGGTGAAGGAAAAGGGCGGCGAGCCGCTCATGTGGAAGACGGGCCACTCGCTCGTGAAGGCGAAGCTGCGCGAAACCGGCGCGCCGCTTGCGGGTGAAATGAGCGGCCACGTGTTCTTCAAGGATCGCTGGTACGGCTTCGACGACGGCCTGTACACGGGCGCGCGACTGCTCGAAATCCTCTCGCGCGTGGCCGACCCGAGCAAGCTGCTCAACGATCTGCCGAATTCGCACGCTACGCCCGAACTGCAACTCAAGCTCGAGGAAGGCGAGAACTTCGAGCTGATCGCGAAGCTGCAGAAGAACGCGAAGTTCACCGGCGAGGACGAGGTCATCACCATCGACGGCCTGCGCGTGGAATATCCGGACGGCTTTGGCCTCGCCCGCTCGTCGAACACCACGCCCGTGGTCGTGATGCGCTTCGAGGCCGACAACGATGCCGCGCTCGCGCGCATCCAGGCCGATTTCAAGCGCGTGATTCTCGCCGAGAAACCGGACGCGAAGCTGCCGTTCTAAGCCCCGGGGGCCACCACGCCCCTTGCGGCTCCTTGCGGCCACATGACGCGCCCAACGGCGCCCCGCCAGAAACGGCGCGGCGCCGTTTGCATTCCTTTCCGCGCATTTCCCCGGTTTTTCTTTGCATTTGCGTGCGGCGCGCTAAAATTGCCCACCTTTTTAATCTGTCCGGCCCAAGAGCCCTGAGCGTGCAAAAGATCCTCATCGTGCGCGTGTCGTCGCTTGGCGACGTCGTCCATAACATGCCCGCCATTGCCGATATCCGGCGACGGTACCCCGACGCGCAGATCGACTGGCTCGTCGAAGAGAGCTTCCAGTCGCTCGTCGAGCTCGTGGAGGGCGTGCGCCGCGCGATTCCGTTTTCGCTGCGCCGCTGGCGCAAGGGCCTCTTATCGGGCGCCAACTGGCGCGAGATCGGCGCGCTCCGGCGCGCGCTCGCAGCCGAAAAGTACGACCTCGTGATCGACTGCCAGGGGCTCATCAAGACCGCCTGGGTCGCAAGCTGGGCGCGCGGGCCGCTCGTCGGCCTCGGCAATCGCACCGATGGCGCGGGCTACGAATGGCCCGTGCGCTTCTTCTACGACCGCTCGATCCGCATCGAGCCGCGCACCCACGTGGTCGAGCGCACGCGCAAACTGGTTGCCGGCGCGCTCGATCTCGCGCCGCCGTCGCCCACTGACGACATCGAGTTCGGCCTCGACACCTATCGCGCCGCGCAGACGCTCGCGGGCGTCGGGCTTAACCTCCCGGTACCCTATGTGGTGTTCGTGCACGCCACGTCGCGCGCCGACAAGCAGTGGCCCGACCAGCACTGGATCGAGCTGGGACAGGCGCTCGTGCGGCGCGGCGCGTCGCTCGTGCTGCCCTGGGGTAGCGAGGCCGAGCGGGCCACGAGCGAGCGCCTCGCGCGCGAATTCGGCGAGGCGGCGATCGTGCCGCCGAAGCTCTCGCTGCCTGCCGTGGTGGGCCTCATCGACGGCGCGGCGGCCACGGTGGGCGTGGACACGGGCCTCGTGCACATCGCGGCGGCGCTGAAGCGGCCGACCGTCGAGTTGTACAATTTCGCGACCGCCTGGCGCACGGGCGGCTACTGGTCGCCGAGCGTCGTCAATCTGGGCACGGCCGGCCAGCCGCCAACGCTCGCGCAGGTGAAGGACGTGCTGGCGGGCTTCGGGCTGCTGTAGCGCCGCACCGCCGCGGCGCGGGCGCCTGGCAAACTGAGGGGCTGCGGCGCGTCAAGGCGGTCCACTGAGGCCGCGGGTATAAGAATCGGCACGCACGACGGTGCACAAACGTGCACAAGCGCGTGTCAGGGCCTGGCCGGCAAGGGCCGCGCATGACGGCAATAGAGCGGGCAACAGGGCGTGCAACAAGGCACACCACGCTCGCAGCGCGCCACACCGGCAGGCAATCAGATCCATCGCTTCCAGGGGCGACAATGAACGAATCCCAGATCATCGAAATCACTTCCGCCGATTGGCAAGGCCGGCAGCTCTCGCAACCGCGCGAGACGCTGCTCGACGCCGTCGAGCAGGGCAAGGTGCTGTATTTTCCGAACCTGGCCTTTGCGATCGAAGGCGGGGAGCGCGCGCTGCTCGACCCCGCGATCGCCGACCCCAAGCGCAAGAACATCAGCCTCGACCCGAACGGCGGCGCGCTGCACGGCGTGCTCGGCGACACCGTTACGCAGTCGGCTGTGCGCGCGTTGATCGCGCGCTACCAGACGTGCGCGCGCACGCTGGTGGACGGCCTCTTTCCCGAGTACACCGGCAAGCTGCGCGTGGCGCCCACGAGCCTGCGCCTGCATCAGGTGGAAACGCGCCAGAGCTCGTGGCGCAAGGACGATTCGCGTCTGCACGTGGATGCGTTTCCCTCGCGCCCGAACTACGGCGAGCGCATCTTACGCGTGTTCACCAACGTCAACCCGAACGGCGTGCCGCGCGTGTGGCGCGTGGGCGAGCCGTTCGAGGACATGGCCAGGCGCTTCCTGCCCAACATCAAGCCGCAGTTTCCGGGGTCGGCGTGGCTGCAGAATCTGCTGCACATCACGAAGTCGCCGCGCAGCGAGTACGACCATCTGATGCTGAACCTTCATGACGGCATGAAGGCCGATCTTGGCTATCAGAAGTCGAGCCCGCAGGAGACCATCGGCTTTCCGCCGGGCAGCGTGTGGGTGTGCTTCTCCGATCACACCTCGCACGCTGTGATGTCCGGTCAGTTCATGATGGAGCAGACCTTTTTCCTGCCGGTGAAGGAGATGGTGCATCCCGAATGGGCGCCGCTCGGCATTCTCGAACGCCTCAAGGGCAAGGAACTGGTTTGAATCCACGCGCGATGAGCCCGCCGATCCCCGCTACCTGCCGCGCGGCCGCGGCGTTTCGCATGACCCTGGCCGTCGCGGAGGCCCGATGCTGAGAGCGATCTATCGCGCGGCCTGGTGGCTCATTGCACCGCTCGCGGTGCTGCGGCTATTCATCCGCTCGCGCCGCGAGCGCGGCTATCGCGAGCATATCGGCGAGCGATTTGGCTATAGCGCCGGGCGCCTGCCCGAGGACGACGCGCCGCTCATCTGGGTGCATGCCGTCTCGGTGGGCGAGACCCGCGCGGCGCAGCCGCTCGTCGACGCGCTGCTGGCGGCGCGTCCTGATGCGCGCATCCTGCTCACGCACATGACGCCGGGCGGCCGAGCCACCGGCGAGCAGCTCTTTGGCAATCGCGTGCTGCGCTGCTACCTGCCGTACGACATGCCGCACGCGGTGCGGCGCTTCCTGCACGCATGGCGGCCGTCGGTCGGTCTCGTGATGGAAACCGAGGTGTGGCCCACGCTCATCGACGAATGCAAGCACGCGGACGTGCCGCTCGTGCTCACCAACGCGCGCATGTCGGCGCGCTCGTTCAAGCGTGCGGCGAAGTTCGGCGCGGGCGCGCGCGAGGTGTTCGGCGGCTTCACGCGCGTGCTCGCGCAAAGTCCCTCTGACGCGGAGCGCCTCACCGCGCTCGGCGCGCGCAATGTGGCGGTGCTCGGCAACCTCAAGTTCGACATGGCGAGCCCGCCGGCGCTGATTGCGCGGGGCCGCGAATGGCGGCACGCGATCGGCGAGCGGCCGGTGTGGGTGGCAGCGAGCACGCGCGAAGGCGAAGAGGAACTCGTGCTGCAGGCCTTCGCGGCACTTACTCAATCCAATGCGGTGCCGGACGTGCTGCTGATCCTCGTGCCGCGCCATCCGCAGCGTTTCGACGAAGTGGCCGCGCTCGTGGAGCGCAAGAACTTCAAGCTTGAGCGGCGCTCGCGTTGGGCGCCGGCTGCCGCTGCTGCGGCTTCCGCGCACGCGGGCGTGCGCGTGTTGCCGCAGGACGTGAGCGTACTGCTCGGCGATTCGATGGGGGAGATGGGCGCGTACTACGCTGCCGCCGACCTCGCATTCATCGGCGGCAGTCTCTTGCCGCTTGGCGGGCAGAATCTGATCGAAGCGTGCGCCGTGGGTGTGCCGGTGCTGATCGGGCCGCACGTATTTAACTTCACGCAGGCTACCGCCGACGCCACGGCAGCGGGCGCCGCCCTGCAGGTGCAGGACCCCGCCGATCTCGCGCGCGCCTTGCGCGAACTCTTCAACGACAAGCCGCGCCGGGTCGCCATGGGCGCGGCCGCAGCGGCATTCGCCTCGCGCCACCGCGGCGCGACAGGGCGTACGGTGGATGTTGTGCAGGCGCTCGTCTCCGATGTATGAATTCGTGCGCGGTAGCGCATGCGCAAGTCGCTCAGCGACAACATGGGCACCGCTGAAAAGTGTTGTTTGTTCTTCGCGGGCGCCTGTCAAAACGTCCGCACAGGACCGTTGCACGAAGCAGGGTAGACGTCGATCGCTGCCATGATTTTCTACATTCGCCATATCTGACCGCTACGAATCTTTGGGTTGCTATATTCTCGCCAAAATTAATGTAGTAAAACTAACTATCATCCACGGATCGTTGGTTGACGACGAGCATGGCAGCGAGAATACAAAGTGCGAGTCCATGGGAAAGCGCCACTGGCAACGTAGATCCTGCAGGCCTGACACCGGAAAAATCGGTGTCTTTTTCACCTTGATGTGTTTCGTTTGTTATTTGAAAGTCTGTCTTTTGAAAGGGTCTCGTACGGATACATGAATGGCAATTTATAGGCATGTGAAGGGTGACTTATAGACGCATGAAAGGATTGGGTCATTGCGTATCTTCACGCGCAGCGATGCGTACGTACGCGCACATACGCTCAAGCCTGAGCGCGGGTGTACTGGGTTCACGTGGCTGATCTGCGTTCGCGCCACGTCCGCGTAAGGAACGCATCGCTGAATATCGGTATCGCGGGCGTCCGCTTCGCCCATATGCAGCCATCGAAGGCCAGTTCATGCCACCGACGATTACTCCGCAAGTGCTACCGGTTCCGTCCGCGACGGCAATTCTCGACAGTCCGCCGGATCGAGTCGCGACCCGCAGCGTAGCGACGCATGAATATCGCCCCCACGTCGACGGCCTGCGAGCGATCGCGGTTATGGCAGTGATTCTGTTTCATGCGTTCCCAAGCCGGATGGCAGGCGGATTTATCGGAGTCGATGTTTTTTTTGTCATATCCGGATACCTCATTACCACCATCATTCTTACCAATCTCGAGCGCGACAAATTTAGTATTGCAGATTTTTACGGCAAGCGCATCCGCCGGATTTTCCCAGCACTTCTTCTTGTATTGTTCTTTTGCGCGGTTGCCGGATGGTTCGTGCTTCTGCGAGACGAGTACCCGCAACTCGGGAAGCACATCGTCGGTGGGACTTCCTTCGTCCAGAATTTTGTCTTGTGGAGCGAGAGCGGCTACTTCGATAGCGGTCATGAGGCTAAACCGTTGTTGCATCTCTGGAGCCTTGCGGTCGAAGAGCAATACTACATATTCTGGCCCCTGCTATTGAGCTATGCGTGGACGCATCGCTGGCGATTCACGGTCGTCAATGGGGTGATCCTCGCGACGTCCTTCGCCTTTAGCGTATGGCTTGCCTGGCGGGACCCCGTTGCCGCCTTCTACTCGCCCCTTTCCCGCTTCTGGGAACTCATGGTTGGCGGCTCGCTTGCCTATATCGCTTTGTATCGTCCGGATCTGGTCGGCCGATACGCCAATCTGCTCTGTGCAACGGGAGCGGGCCTCCTGCTGTCAGGATTTTTGCTGATCAATCACGAGCGGCCTTTTCCAGGATTTTGGGCATTGTTGCCGACGATGGGCACATTCCTCGTCATCGCAGCGGGTTCAGGCGCGTGGATCAATCGCACTATTCTCTCGAGTCGCCCCTTCGTGACTTGCGGGATGATTAGCTACCCGCTTTATCTCTGGCATTGGCCGTTGTTGTCTTTCGCACATCTCGTCTGGCCGGACAATGGTCACCCCACGAAGATTGCCGTGGTATTGCTTTCAGTCTTGCTCGCCTGGCTCACGCACCGCTATGTCGAGAAGAAGATTCGCTGGCATCGCTCTGCGAATCGAACGGCGCTTCTGCTCGTTCTCGGCCTCGTGCTGATCATGGTTAGCGGCGTGGCGATCAAGGACGCGCTCATCAGTCCCCGCTTCGACGCCGTCAACGTGGCAACGCGGACCGGGTGGCACTTCCTCGCGCTAAGAAGTCCAGATGGCGAGGCTCGGGACGGCATCTATGCGTTGCACGAAGACCGGAAGACTACGACGCTTTTTCTCGGGGATTCGCATGTCGCCCAGTATGCTGAACGAGTGTACGCGGATGAGGAGCGCGATTCTTCAAAAAACGGCGCCATC
Organism: Paraburkholderia sp. CNPSo 3281; assembly: GCF_024206515.1. Taxonomy (NCBI): domain Bacteria; kingdom Pseudomonadati; phylum Pseudomonadota; class Betaproteobacteria; order Burkholderiales; family Burkholderiaceae; genus Paraburkholderia; species Paraburkholderia sp. CNPSo 3281. The sequence goes on from NZ_JAMBPS010000025.1 coordinate 9,810, forward strand.
TTTGCTGTTGCTGCGGCTTGCCCTCCCATTGCGCACGTTTTCGATCATGATTTACCGGTCGATTCAGAATGCTGGTCGGTCCGGCGCGAGGCGCTGGCGAAGGCCGCGAACAGCCGAATAACAACGGTTGTGATCGGCGGTTACTGGAGTTACTACTTCAACGCCGCGGGCTATTACCTGGCCAGCGGTCAAAAGGAGTTGAGTCTGGCCACGCCAGAAGGACGAGCGGCCGCATTCGCCGAGCTTGATCGGGAAGTCAGGGAACTGCAGGCGCAGAACAAGAAGGTCTACGTGCTGCTCGACAATCCGATAGGTGACCCGTTCGACCCACATGTATTTTTATCGAGAATCGGTCGTTTCGACCCACGCCAGGCTGAGCAACGGGTGAAAATCGATGGCCTGCAACAAAGCGTTCGCAAGGAGCTGATCGCGCTTGCTGAGCGCGATCATGCCTCGATCATCGACCCCGACGCACGCCTCTGTGTGGACGAAGCGTGCATCCGCGTGACGGGAAAATGGTCGGCCCTCTATGAGGACAGATCACACCTGAACCCGGACTGGATCGTGAAAAACGCCGACTACATCGATCCGTCAATCTGAAAGACCGGTGGTGTTACGTCGATGTGTTCAAGCGTTATCGGTGACCAGGAGGCCCCGCTTTTCGATGAACGCGATCACTTCACCAAGCCCCTCGAGCGCCTTCAGATTGCACATCACGAAGGGCCGCTCGCCGCGCATCTTTTTCGCGTCGGAGGCCATGATGTCGAGGTTCGCGCCTACGAACGGCGCGAGGTCGGTCTTGTTGATGACGAGCAGGTCCGACTTCGTGATGCCAGGGCCGCCCTTGCGCGGGATCTTCTCGCCGCCCGCCACGTCGATCACGTAGATCGTGAGATCCGAAAGCTCGGGGCTGAAGGTGGCCGCGAGATTGTCTCCGCCCGATTCGATGAAGACGATGTCGGCGTCGGGAAAGCGCGTGAGCATCTGGTCGACGGCTTCGAGGTTGATCGAAGCGTCTTCGCGGATCGCCGTGTGCGGGCAGCCGCCCGTTTCCACGCCCATGATGCGCTCGGCGGGCAGGGCGCCCGCCACGGTCAGCAGGCGCTGGTCTTCCTTCGTGTAGATGTCGTTGGTGATGGCGACGAGGTCGTAGCGCTCGCGCATGGCCTTGCAGAGCATTTCGAGCAAGGTCGTCTTGCCAGAGCCGACCGGTCCGCCCACGCCGACGCGCAGCGGCGGCAGTTTCTTCGTTCGTTTGCTGGGTGCGTGCGAAATCATGGTTCGTGTGTGTGTTTCAGGAGCGGAAGAGCCGCGAGTACTGCGATTCGTGGCGCGCAGAAAGCACGCCGAGCTGCGGCGCGAAGGTGTTGAGCGCGTCGGGGGGCGTGGCGAGCGCGCGTGCCACGGCTTTTTCGATTTCGGGCCGCAGCGCGACGATGATGCGCTGGCCCGCAAGCTGGCCGAGCGGCACCGCCTTGAGCGCGGCGGCCGTCTGGTTCTCGATCCAGCTGAACGCGTAGGCGGCGAGCGCGGCGTCTGGCGCGGCCTCGTGGGCCCACGCGGCGAAGGCGAAGGCCGTGGGTTGCGCAATGGGCGTCATGCGCTCCAGCGTGGCGCGCCGTTCGGCGTCGCCCCATTCGAGCTGCGTGCAGAGCTGGCGCAGCGACCAGCCCATCTGCGCGGTTTCGCGCCGCAATTCCGCCGATTCGCGGCTCGCGACGAATTCCTCGTTCGCCACGATCAGCGCGCGCGCGTCGTGCGTGCGCCAGCGTCCCATCTGGTGCGCCACAAAAGGTAGCTCGCCGCAGGCGAGCACGTTCGCGAGGCCGCCCGCTATCCAGCGCGCGGCGTCGTCGGCGTTCGTGACGAGTTGCGCATCGATTGCGGCTTCGAGTCCCTGCGAGTAGCTGAACGCGCCGATGGGCAGCGCCGGCGACGCGAGATGCAGCAGGGCGGTGAGCTCAGCGGTGTTCATGGCTGTGGTCGTGCGCGTGGCCGTCGCAGTGACCGTGATCGTGTCCGCAGTCGTGGTCATGCGCTTGATCTTCGCCATGAGCGTGATTGTGCGAATGACCGTGCGCAGGGTCGTGCGCGTGGACGTGGTCGTGCGAATGCGCGTGACCGTGGTGCACGTCGTGCTCCTCGTACACGCGTTGCGCGAGCGCGTAGTCGTCGGCGAAGGTTTCGTCGTGGCCGTGGCGGTGACCGCCGCCGTATGCGCCCGATTCCGGCTGGAACGGCAACTCCACGCGCTCCACCTGCGCGCCCAGGCGCTTGAGCATGTCTTCGAGCACGGGGTCCGCTTCGAGCCTGAGTTCGTCCGCGCCCACTTCCACCGGCGTGTGGCGATTGCCGAGGTGATACGCGGCGCGCGTGAGCGTGAGGCGGTCGGGCGCGCGTACACGCAACACGCACTCGGCCGCCGCGATCACACGCACGAGGCCGCCGTCATCGGCCACGAGCAGGTCGCCGTCGCCCAGCACCGTGCCGCGCGGCAGCACCACGCCCACTTCCTCGCCCGTGTCGAGCGTGGCCGCCAGGCGGCTCTTGCAGCGCGCGTCGTAGGGCAGCGTGAGCGTGGGCGCCCGCTTCACAAGAACGGGCGCGAGCTTCGCATTGAGTCGTTTGTCGATCGTGCGCATGGCTAAACTTTAGAACAGGAAGTAACGCTGTGCCATCGGCAGCACCGTGGCGGGCTCGCAGGTGAGCAACTGCCCGTCGGCGACGACCTGGTACGTTTCGGGATCGACGCTGATCGTGGGCTGCCAGGCATTGTGAATCATGTCGGCCTTCGTCACGCTGCGGCAGTTGTGTACCGCGACCACGCGCTTTTGCAGGCCGTAACGCTCGGGCATGCGTTTGTCGAGCGAGAGCTGCGAAACGAAGGTGAGCGAGGTTTGCGCGAGCGCCCGCCCGCGCGTGGCGAACATCTCGCGGTAATGCACGGGCTGGGGCGTCGGAATCGAGGCGTTCGGGTCGCCCATCTGCGCGAGCGCGATCATGCCGCCCTTGAGGATGAGCGAAGGCTTGATGCCGAAGAACGCCGGCTCCCAGAACACCAGGTCGGCCCATTTTCCCGGCTCGAGCGATCCCACTTCGTGCGCGATGCCGTGCGTGAGCGCCGGATTGATCGTGTACTTCGCCACATAGCGCTTCACGCGGAAGTTGTCGTGGCGCGCGCTCTTGGCACCCCCGTCCTCGGGCAGGGCGCCGCGCTGCACCTTCATCTTGTGAGCGGTCTGCCACGTGCGGATGATGACCTCGCCCACGCGGCCCATCGCCTGGGAATCCGAAGAGAGCATCGATAGCGCGCCGAGATCATGGAGGATGTCCTCGGCGGCGATCGTCTCGCGGCGGATGCGCGACTCGGCAAACGCAATATCTTCGGCAATCGACGGGTCGAGGTGATGGCACACCATCAGCATGTCGAGATGCTCGTCGAGCGTGTTGATCGTGTACGGGCGCGTGGGGTTCGTCGAGGAGGGCAGCACGTTCGCTTCGCCGCACACCTTGATGATGTCGGGCGCGTGGCCGCCGCCCGCGCCTTCGGTGTGGTACGTGTGGATCGTGCGGCCCTTGAAGGCGGCCACCGTCGCTTCCACGAAGCCCGACTCGTTGAGCGTGTCGGTGTGAATGGCCACCTGCGTATCGGTAGCGTCCGCCACGCTCAGGCAGTTGTCGATGGCGGCGGGCGTCGAGCCCCAGTCCTCGTGCAGCTTCAGGCCGATCGCGCCCGCGGCGATCTGTTCTTCGGCAGGCTTCGGCAGGCTCACGTTGCCCTTGCCGAGAAAGCCGAGATTGATCGGCCAGCCGTCCGCGGCCTGCAGCATGCGCTCCAAATGCCACGGGCCCGGCGTGCAGGTGGTGGCGTTGGTGCCCGTGGCCGGGCCGGTGCCGCCGCCCAGCATGGTCGTCACGCCCGAGGCGAGCGCTTCGTCGATCTGCTGCGGGCTGATGAAGTGAATATGCGTGTCGATGCCGCCTGCCGTGACGATCTGGCCTTCGCCCGCGATCACTTCGGTTGCAGCGCCAATGGGAATCGTCACGCCCGGCTGCACGTCGGGGTTCCCCGCCTTGCCGATCTTCCAGACGCGGCCGTCCTTGATGCCGATGTCGGCCTTCACGATGCCCCAGTGATCGATGATCACGGCGTTCGTGACCACGGTGTCCGCAACTTCCGAGTGCGCTCGCTGCGACTGGCCCATGCCGTCGCGGATCACCTTACCGCCGCCGAACTTCACTTCGTCGCCGTAGACGGTGTAGTCGCGCTCGATCTCGATGATGAGTTCGGTATCGGCGAGACGCACGCGGTCGCCGGTGGTGGGGCCGAACATCTCCGCATACGCGCGGCGGCCGATCTTCAATGTCATGTCGGATTCCTGATGAAATCGCCTGAAAACGCCAGTCCGCGCTCAGAGCGGACCCATCACCTGGCCGTTGAAGCCGTACACGGCGCGCTCTCCCGCAAGCGCCACGAGTTCCACGGTGCGCTCCTGTCCTGGCTCGAAGCGCACGGCCGTGCCCGCCGCAATGTTCAGGCGAAAGCCGCGAGCGGCTTCGCGGTCGAACGAGAGTGCGGCGTTGACCTCGTAGAAGTGGAAGTGCGAGCCGATCTGCACGGGGCGGTCGCCCGTGTTGGCCACCTTCACGGTGAGGGTTTCGCGGCCCGCGTTGAGTTCGATTTCGCCGTCGTCGATCAGCATTTCGCCGGGGATCATGGCTGGCTCCTCCCGACTTAGGGGATTGGATGGTGGACGGTGACGAGCTTGGTGCCGTCGGGGAAGGTCGCTTCGACCTGGATGTCGGGGATCATCTCGGGCACGCCTTCCATCACGTCGCCGCGTGTGAGCAGGGTGGTGCCGTAGTGCATGACCTCGGCGACGGTCTTGCCGTCGCGGGCCGCTTCCATCAGCGCCGCGCTGATGAAGGCGACGGCCTCCGGGTAATTGAGCTTGAGGCCGCGCTCGCGGCGCCTTTCGGCGAGCAGCGCGGCGGTGAAGATCAGGAGCTTGTCTTTCTCGCGTGGCGTGAGCTTCATCGCGTCATCGTATTGGGTCGGTTGGGGCAAGTCTGTCGACCCAGCTTACGGGAGCGAGGTTACGTGCAGCTTGCGGCCTCGCGCGCGGCGCGCACGAATCGATGCAAGCTCACAGCAAGGTGTGTGCCAATGAAGGGGACAGCGTGAATGCACCAACTGCGAGGTGCTTGTGCACCGCGTTGGCGTTGCTGCGCTGCGTTATCGTGCGTGGAGGCGCCGATGCGCACCGCTGCGGTGCGTATAACGTGCGCTCAGGTCGTCCACAGGCGCAGCGGCGCGGCCTTCACGCCATGCACGAACGGCCGCAGCGCCGTCCAGCACTGCGTGAGCGTGTTCTGCAGCGGTTCCATTGAACGCCCGACCACGCGCACGAGCAGCACGCCCGGCGCGATGCAGGTCGCGCCCGAGCGCAGCGCGTCATCGAAGGGCAGGATAGTGGCGAGGTCTTGCGCGAGCGCCTCGTTGCACGCGGGGCCGATCGCCCACAGCACGCCGAAAGCGGGGTAGCCCGCGAGGCCTTGCGGCGCGTCGCGCAGCGGGTCGTGGGCGTCGATGAGTGCGCGTTCGAGCCAGAGCAGTTGATCGTCGGCTTCGCCTTCCGACGCAGCGCGCGTCACGCGCGCGAGCGCTCGCACCATGCCAGCCGACCAGCGTTCGCCCGCGGCCTGGCGGCCTAGTTGCGTCGCGTCCCAGCCGATGGCCGTGGCTCCCGCGCTGAGCGTGAGCGCGAATTCGAGTTCGGCGTGGGCGTGGTCGAACACGAGGTTGTTCTGCGGCAGCCAGTCGAGCTTCGCGCCCGCGCCCACGCGCACGTTGATGCGCTGGCGCGCCACGCGGCCGTTTGACTTGTACCACTTGGTCGCGCCAGGCGTCGTGAGCACGGCGTGAGCGCCATCGCCCACCTTCACGTCGATGTCGAGCCGGTCGCCGCCTGCGATGCCGGCTGGTGGATGCACGATCACCGCGTGACAGATCGCGTCGCCTTCGGGGTAGAGCGGCCGTTGCACGCGCAACGGCCCCATGTGCAGGCGATGCGTGAGCGCGGTGCGCACGCCCTGGCACTCGAAGCCGAGTTCGAGTTTCGCGGCCCATTCCTGATGAGCGGTGCTGCGAAACGTGGTGTTGGCGAAAGCGGCGTGATCGACGTGGAGCGACATGCGTGGCGAGGGGAAAAAGCGGGGAATGGCGTGGAGGATAGCACGCGTGCTCGCGAGCGCTGACCAGGGGCCAGGGGGCCTGTGCGTCAAATCCGATTGCCTGTCGCGCCGGCGGCCAGCGCTCAGATAGCCTTTTCCGCCGTCAGCAAGTTTCACGAGCCCGCGCGAGGCCACACCGTACGCCTCGGTGCCGATTGCGACCGAACAAACCACTGGTGAGATGACGAGTCCCCCCGTGGCTGAAGAACGTCACATCAGCCTTCATGCTTACCGCCTGCTCCAGCAGGGACTGGGCCGCTGGACGCCTACTTCGCCGGCTGATCCTGGACATCGTCGATCGGGCGCTCGTCATCGGCCATCTCATCGCTGACGAATGAGATGCCAGAGTGAGCATTACACCGGAACAGCCAGCGCGCGACCGTCGGCATGTCACCTCACGCGGGCAGTGATGTCTGCATTGTCCGTTGATCGGCCCTGATCCGGGAGAAAAGATGGACGTCGTGAAATGCATCTTTCCAGTAGCCCCATTGCCGCATCACACCTTCTTCCACAAATCCCAAGCTTCTCAGAAGTCCAATCGAGGCGTAGTTGTCGAGGTTCGTGATCGCCTGGATACGGTTGATTTGCCAGTGGTCATATGCATGTGCAATCGCCGCGTTTAGCGCTTCGCGCATCAATCCCTGTCGCCATGAATGACGTTCCAATTCGAAGCTAATACTTGCGGAATAGAACTTGGAATCGAATCTAAACCCGCATGAGCCAATGAAACGCATGCCGCATTTCGATACGATGGCCCAGCGCACACTTAGTCCTTCCGCCAGCTCTTTGAGCATAGCTGAGACAAGCAGCCGGGCATCGTCGATACTGTTTAGCGGCGCCAAGTCGTAAAAGCGCATCACTTCGCGATCGGACCAGATTTCGAATATCCTTTGGGCGTCGGACATCTCGATCGGGCGAAGCTGAATCCGGGCTGCGTTAGAGACGTCGACCTCGGTAAAAAGTGGAAGCATTGGTTTGTCGCGCGTTGACTAGCTTCGATGAAAAAGGACCGGCAGAGTGCAGCAAGCTTTCGACACTCGCACAGAAGCGCCCACCACTGTCATAGTTCGCGACTTGCAACAGCATGATCATGAGGCTATCCGAGTGCAGCGTGCAGGTCTGTGAATCGGGATTCAGACGTCCGTTTTCGGGTTACGCGCGCAAAACACGGTAGAACTGGGCGACTGAATGAAGCATAGCAGCCAGGTCGGACGAGTTTTTCGGCGCCTCAGCGCGGATACTTGCCATCTTTTACGAAGACCACTCTATGTAACCTGTCGTAACCAGAGGGCGCATAACGATACTGCCAGGTCCCTGCTAACGGCAGTGTGGTGATGGAGTCGGAGTGCTAGAAGTCCGCTTGCTGCCAATTCTTTTCGTCGAGCCATTCGCAGCTTTGTCGCCAGAGGTCTAAGGCCCCGTTGTTTGCCGTAGCACGGAATGCGGCGCAACGCATTAAGCGCTCCCAGCGGCGCTACTTTGTTGCCCACGCCAGTCGGACAACGGCCAGTTCGTCTCTGCCTGGTGAAATTCCGACGTGATACCAGTCTGGAAGATTGCGACCGCACGGTGACTGCGCGTTCAGTGCTGTTCCGGTTTTTCCGGACTCCCTGTTGCAGGTAGAACGAACAGGCGTTCGTCCCATAAGACCGGCAGCGCTTCGGATACGACGATCCGCGCAGCGTCTGGATGGGCGGGATTTACCAGCGCGTTGGACTCGGCACGTGCGACTACAGAAGGCACGATCAGGACCGCGGAGCGGCATTCCTCCAGCCAGCGGTTTCCGAAATCACGTGCGATTTCAGTGGATGGCCCGTCCCAACCTGCAGGCAGTGTGCCGGGGGTGAACCTTTCGACGGGAAGATCATCAGGAACCTGCGCCTCGACCCAGACGTGTGTCTTCGGCACTTTGCCGATCCGTGCGTGTACCAGTACCTCGAGCATGGCTCCTGCGAACGTGAGCGCGCCATAGATCACGGGACGGCCGGGGCTGTTGAATCGACCGCCAACGAGCATGGCGCCGGTGCCGCTCCATAGCGGATGCCGCCTGTCGGCAATGCGGAAAATCCTCATCAGGCCGGTAGCCCGTAGAAGAGCTTCCAGAGGAGTTCTTCCACGCGGCGCGCACCCAGCTCGGTCAGGGCAACCTCAAGGGGCACGCGCCCCTCCAGCAGAGGGTGGGGCGTGGCAAGGAAGGTGCGTGCGTCCGCCGGATCGTCCCAGACGTAGGCCGCGCTCGCGTAGACCCGTGCGAGGCGCTCTGTCTTCTCCGATTCATCAGGTGTCAGCCTGTCGCGACGGCGCTTGTAGGTTGCCTCAGGGACGATGCGTGCCTGGAGCGCGCGCCTTGCCTCCGCGGTCAGGGCGATCTGTTCGACGCCGTTACGCAAGGCGGATTTGGGCAGGCCTTCTGCGACCTGCGCCTCAAGTTCGGCGATCGAATGGGGCACCGGACTGAGCCCCATGACTGCAGCGATCTTCTCGGGGGAAACGAGTTGCATGGCGCGCTCCCGTCGTAAATCAAATGAGCCTCCATTATAGCTCATTTGAGCTCGCCGCGATTAAGGCTGACTACCCGGCCTCCATCTCAGCTAGCTCAAGCCCGGCGCCGCCGCGCATAACGGCAATGGGGGGATGACCGCTGCGTACCGGGGAGATCGGATGGCACATCGTCGTCGGCGGGCAGGGCGCTCAGGTGCGCGCAGATCACGCACTCATCACACTTCTCGTCGGGCCTGACGCACCGCTCTGGCCGCGGAGACGGGCCCAATCTGGCCAGCATGCGCGCGTTCCATCTCGCGTGGCCAGAGGAAGGGATTATCCAGACAGCGTCTGGAAAATCCCTGCCGGCAGACTTCCGTGGGTGCGTAAAATGGCGGATGCCGGCACCTCAGTCAATCGATGCGGTCATATCTATCTTGCGCTTTAAGCTGCGTCCCAAGGAAAGGGTGCCGGGCTGAAGCTTCGAGGGCCGCTAAGGCGGCTAGACGACAGACGTCTTCACTCACGGGGAAGTCGATGCTCTCAGGCTTCACACCGCGATCAACTCCCGCACCCCATCCGCATCCATGCTTGCGCCGGCGCCGCCCGCCACGATTTCGCCGCGGCTCATCACCCAGTATCGGTCCGCAATGGCTTTGGCGAAGTCGTAGTACTGCTCGACCAGCAGCACTGTCATGTGCCTCTCTTCCACGAGCCGCCGCAGCGTACGGCCGATGTCCTGGATGATCGAAGGCTGGATGCCTTCGGTAGGCTCATCGAGAATGAGCAACTGCGGATCGCTCATCAGCGCGCGGCCGATGGCGAGCTGCTGCTGCTGGCCGCCCGAGAGGTCGCCGCCGCGCCGCGCCTTCATGTCCTTGAGCACGGGAAAGAGTTCGTAGATATGCGCGGGCACGCTTGACGGCATGCGCTTCTTGCTCGCCGCGCCCACCAGCAGATTCTCTTCGACGCTCAGGCGCGGAAAGATGTCGCGCCCTTGCGGCACGTACGCGAGGCCCTGCGCCACCCGCGCATGCGTGGGCAGCTTCGTGAGCGCTTCGCCGTGCCACGCGATCGAGCCGTTCTTTGTCGGCACGACGCCCATGAGGCAGCGCAGCAGCGTGGTCTTGCCCACGCCGTTGCGGCCGAGCAGCACGGTGAGTTCACCCTCGGGCACCGTCATCGAGACGTTGCGCAAGATGTGGCTGCCGCCGTAGTACTGATTCAGCGATTCGATAGTTAGCATGGCTGATCTATTCAAAACGGCCCTAGCGGCCCAGATACGATTCGATGACCGCTTCTTCGCGCTTCACATCGTCGAGCGTGCCGTGTGCGAGCACGCTGCCTTCGGCCATCACCGTGACGCGCCCGGTTTCACCCGCGAGCGCCGCGACGAACTCCATGTCGTGCTCGACCACCATCATCGAGCAGCTGCCGCGCAGGCGGTTGAGCAGCTTCGCGAGTTCCATGGTTTCGTCGTCGGTCATGCCGGCGGCGGGCTCGTCGAGCAGCAGCAGTTGCGGTTTCTGCATGAGCAGCATGCCGATTTCGAGCCGCTGCTTCTGGCCGTGTGACAGCTCGCCGGCCAGGCGTCGCGCGTCGCTCTCCAGCCGGATCACCTCGAGCGTTTCCTCGATCTTCGCCTGCGCCTCGCGCCCCAGGCGCGCGCGCAGCGTGGCGAACCAGCCCTTGTCGGCCTTCATCGCGAGTTCGAGGTTCTCCCAGACGGGATGCTGCTCGAACACCGTGGGCTTCTGGAACTTGCGGCCAATGCCCGCGCGCGCGATGGCCGGCTCGTTCATGCGCGTGAGGTCGAGCGTCTGCCCGAGGAACACCTTGCCCGAATCGGGCGCGGTCTTGCCGGTGATGACATCCATCATCGTGGTCTTGCCCGCGCCGTTCGGGCCGATCACGCAGCGCAGCTCGCCCGCGTCGATCACGAGCGAAAGCTTGTTGAGCGCACGAAAGCCGTCGAAGCTCACGGTTACGTCTTCGAGATACAGGATCGTGCCGTGCGAGATGTCGATCGCGCCGGGTTCGACCACGTGCCCGAGCTCCGCCACGCCGGAGAGGGCGATTTCGTCGTACTTGAGGGCGTCGTCGAAGGGGTTGTGGTTGAGCGGGTCGCTGATCACGCTGTGTCCGTTCATGGGCGTTCGCTCCGCGTGGTGATCCGGTTCCGGATGAGTTCGATGAGCCCCATGATGCCGTTGGGCAGCAGCAGCGGCACGAGCACGAACATCAGGCCGAGGAAGAACAGCCAGTACTCGGCGAAATGCGCGGTGAAGAAGCTCTTTGCGCCGTTCACGGCGAACGCGCCGATGATCGGCCCGATGAGCGTGCCGCGTCCGCCCACGGCCACCCAGATCGCCATTTCGATCGAGTTGCCGGGCGACATCTCGCTCGGGTTGATGATGCCGACCTGCGGCACGTAGAGCGCGCCTGCGATGCCGCACAGGACCGCGGAGACGGTCCACACGAACAGCTTGTAGCCAAGCGGGCTGTAGCCGAGAAACATGAGGCGCGTTTCGCCGTCGCGCACCGCGCTCACCACACGCCCGAGCTTCGAGGTGACGATGGCGCGCGCGCCGAGAAACGCGAGCACGAGCACGGCGAACGTCAGCAGGAACAGCACGGTGCGCGTGCCCGGATGCGTGATCGGCATGCCCGCGATGCGCTTGAAGTCGGTGAAGCCGTTGTTGCCGCCGAAGCCCGTTTCGTTGCGATAGAACAGCAGCATCGCGGCGAACGTCATGGCCTGCGTGATGATCGAGAGGTACACGCCCTTCACGCGCGAGCGGAACGTGAAGAAGCCGAATACCCAGGCGACCACGGCCGGCACGAGCACGACGAGCAGGAGCGCATAGCCGAGGTGCTGCGTGCCTTGCCAGTACCACGGCAGCGCATGCCAGTCGAGAAACACCATGAAGTCGGGCAGGTCGCTGCCGTACTTTCCGTCGTGACCGATCTCGCGCATGAGGTACATGCCGATGGCGTAGCCGCCCAGCGCGAAGAAGAGGCCGTGCCCGAGGCTCAGAATGCCGCAATAGCCCCACACGAGATCGAGCGCGAGCGCGGCGATCGCATAGCACATGAGCTTGCCGCCCAGCGTCATCGCATACGCGGAAAGATGCAGCGCGCTCGCTTGCGGCAGCACCAGCGCGCAAAGCGGCACGCCCACGCCGATGACGAGGATCAGCACGATGAGCGCGAGCCAGGCGCGCGGCGAGAGCAGGGCGGCCCGCGCGGGCAAGCCGAGGGCGAAGGTTTCGGCGCCGTCGCCCGAAGTCCGCGTGGCGCCCAGCGTGTGACGCGTGGAAGGGGAAGTGACGCTCGTCATGTCATGCCTCCGCGCTGCGGCCCTTGAGGGCGAAAAGCCCCTGCGGACGCTTCTGGATGAAGAGCACGATCAGCACGAGCACGGCGATCTTCGCGAGTACGGCGCCCCAGAACGGCTCGATGGCCTTGGAGACGAGGCCGAGTCCGAAGCCGCCGAGCACGGTGCCCGCAATCTGCCCGACGCCGCCCAGCACCACGGCCATGAACGAATCGATGATGTAGCTCTGGCCGAGGTCGGGACCGACGTTGCCGATCTGCGAGAGCGCGCAGCCGCCAAGGCCCGCCACGCCCGCGCCGAACGCGAAGGCCCATGCGTCCACGCGCGCGGTGCGCACACCCACGCAGGCGGCCATGCGGCGATTTTGCGTGACGGCGCGCACGAACAGGCCAAGACGCGTCTTCGTGAGCACGGTCCACGCAATGCCCACCACGATCAGCGAGAACGCGAGGATCGCGAGGCGGTTGTACGGCAGGATGAGGTTGGGCATGACGGTCACGCCGCCGCTCATCCACGAGGGGTTTTCGACCTGCACGTTCTGCGCGCCGAAGATCATGCGTGTGGCCTGAATGAGAATGAGGCTGATGCCGAACGTGGTGAGCAGCGTTTCGAGCGGGCGGCCGTAGAGGTGGCGGATCACGAGCCGCTCGATCACCGCGCCCACGAGCGCGGCGACGACGAACGAAGCGGGAATCGCGAAGAGCGGATACCAGTCGAACGCGCCGGGCGCATAGCGCTGCACGAGCGTTTGCACGACATAGGTTGCGTACGCACCGATCATGAGGAACTCGCCGTGCGCCATATTGATGACGCCGATGAGCCCATAGGTGATGGCGAGGCCGAGCGCCGCGAGCAGCAGCACGCTGCCGAGCGAGAGGCCCGCGAACAGCGTGCCGGCGATCTCGCTGCGGCGCTGGATGGCGTCGAGCGAGTCGATGCCTTGTTGCACCGCTGCGCGCACGTCGGCATCGGGCTCGTTGTACGCGCCGCTCGCGTTCTTCGCGACGAGCGGGCGCAGCAGTTCGAACATGTCGAGATCGTGGCGCGCCGCGACGAGCTTCGCCGCCTCGAGGCGCGTGGCCGCATTCGGGTCGTGCAGCGCGGTCATCGCCCAGAGCGTGTCGAGACGGCGCTTGAGCGCCGGGTCGGTTTCCTTCGCGCGCGCGGTGTCGATCATCGGCTTCATGGCCGGGTCGGGGTTCTTCAGCAACCCGTTAATGGCCGCCCGGCGCGTTTCCAGGTCGGGCGAGGCGAGTTGCAGGCCCGAGACCGCGCCCGCTACCTTCGAGCGCAACAGGTTGTTCAGCGTGATGGGCTGCGCGCTCGAAGCGATGTTCGCGGCGACGGGCTGGCCCGTTGCGGCGTCGTGCGCGCCTTGTCCATCCGTACCATCCTGCACGAGCACTTCGCCGGAGTCGGTTGCCGTGACGTTGTCGTCGGCGAGCGCTTTCAGGAGCGCAAGCGACGCGGCGTCGCGCGTGGCGATGAGCTTGTCGATCGCCGCGGATTTCGCGTCGAAGTCGTCGCCGCCGAGCGGGGCGACGTCGGCCGCTTCGAGTGCGTGCGCGCATGTGCATAGCGCCGTGAAGAGCGCAGCCGCTGCGAGCGCGTGGCGCAAGCCCGCGCGCGCGTACCTCGGGAGTGAGAGAGCCATGGTGCTTTCTTTTTGGGTGCGGGCCACAGCGCAACACCCTGCCGTTACGCCGCGGCCCGTAGACAGGGCACGCGAGCGCGCTACCTTGCGGCGCAGCGCTCGCGAAGACAACGTCAGGCCACGCGCGAGCGGCGCAGGAAGGCAGGCAGCGCGTTCGAGGAGACCACATCCGGCTTGCCTTCGTTGCCGGCGATGAACGGGCTCCACGGCTGCGCGCGCACGGCGGTCTTCGTTTTCCACACCACGTTGAACTGGCCGTCGCCGCGAATCTCGCCGATCATCACCGGCTTGTGCAGGTGATGGTTGCCGTCCATCGTGAGCGTGAAGCCCGAGGGCGCCGCCACGGTCTGGCCGATCATGGCCACGCGCACCTTGTCGACGTCGGTGCTCTTCGCCTTTTCCACGGCCTGCTTCCACATATGGATGCCTACGAAGGTCGCTTCCATCGGGTCGTTGGTCACGCGTTTGCTGCCGCCGGGCAGGTTGTTCGCCTGCACCCAGGCTTCGAACTGCTCCTTGAACTTCGTGTTGTTCGGGCCTTTCACCGACATGAAGTAGTTCCACGCCGCGAGGTGCCCCACGAGCGGCTTCGTGTCGATGCCGCGCAGCTCTTCCTCGCCCACGGAGAACGCGACCACGGGCACGTCGGTCGCCTTGATGCCCTGGTTGCCGAGCTCCTTGTAGAACGGCACGTTCGAGTCGCCGTTGATGGTCGACACGACGGTGGTCTTGCCGCCTTGCGAGAACGTCTTGATGTTCGCGACGATGGTCTGATAGTCGCTATGGCCGAACGGCGTGTAGACCTCCTGAATATCGCTGTCCTTCACGCCCTTCGAGTGCAGAAAGGACCGCAGGATCTTGTTGGTCGTGCGCGGATACACATAGTCGGTGCCGAGCAGGAAGAAGCGCTTCGCGCCGCCGCCTTCGGCGCTCATCAGGTATTGCACCGCGGGAATGGCCTGCTGGTTGGGCGCCGCGCCCGTGTAGAACACGTTGCGCGACATCTCTTCCCCTTCGTATTGCACGGGGTAGTAGAGCAGGCCGTTGAGTTCCTCGAACACCGGCAGCACCGACTTGCGCGACACCGAGGTCCAGCAGCCGAATACGCAGGCCACCTTGTCCTGCGTGAGGAGCTGGCGCGCCTTTTCGGCGAAGAGCGGCCAGTTCGAGGCCGGATCGACCACCACGGGCTGGATCTGACGCCCCATCACGCCGCCGTTCTTGTTGATGTCGGCGATCGTCATCAACGCGGTGTCTTTCAGTGAGGTCTCCGAAATGGCCATCGTGCCCGAGAGCGAATGCAGGATGCCGACCTTGATCGGCCCGCTGCCGGTGTCCGCGTGCGCGAACGGCATGCGCCCCGCAGCCGCGAGTGCGCCCGACATCGTCCCGAGTTTCAACAGACTGCGACGTTTCATTGTTGTGCCTCTTGTCCGTGAGTGAGTCGTGGGCCGTGGCGCGTGGTCGTTTGTCGTCTTGCGCGCCGCCCGGTGTGTGTGGCGTGTCTTGCGCACACCCTTCTGCAAGCGTTGTGCCAGCGCGAAGGGAAAGCGCCAGGCTTGCCCCATCAGGCGCGCGGCGATGCGGGACGCATCGGTGGCCACACAATGGGCGGGCGATTGTGGTGCAGCGAGATGCATGTTCGGGCGCGCTGCATCGTCTCAGTGCGCGCATGCATGAAGCGGGACGAACGGTGCGGCAGGGCGCGCTGCATCGTTGTGCATGAGGGGCGTGCGGGTGCTGCACGCCGTGGACCGCAGCGAGCGGCCCAGAAATGCCAAAGGGCGCGGCCTGAGCCGCGCCCTTTCGCGCCTTTTCGTTAAGCTGGCGTGCGCCTGCTTAGTACGTCGGCACCTTGGGGTCGACCTGACGCGACCAGGCGTCGATGCCGCCTTGCAGGTTGAACACCTTCGTGTAGCCGCGCGACTCGAGGAACATCGCCACCTGGGCGCTGCGTGCGCCGTGGTGGCAAATGCAGACGATCTGCGCCTCGTCGTCCAGTTCCTCGCTGCGCGCGGGGATCTCGCGCATGGGGATCGACGTGCTGCCGGCGATCTTTGCCGTTTCGATTTCCCACGGCTCGCGCACGTCGAGCAGTATGGGAGTCTCGCGCGAGGTATCGGCAAGCCATTCGGCGAGGGCGGGGGCGGTCAGATTCTGCATGGAACACTCAATCGGGTAAGTAAGCCGGGCTGCCGTGCATGGAACCCGGCGACGCGGCAGGTTGGCAGCGCCTTAGAACTTGAAGCGCGGCGGATGCACGGCGTTCTGCAGCGGCTCGACGTAAGTCTCGAACACGCCGGCAATGCGGAACTGCTTTTCGTCGATGCGCGTGATGATCTGCGCTTCCATGACCGGCGCGCCGCCCACGAAAGCGGCCAGACGCCCGCCCACCTTGAGCTGCTCGAGCAGTTCCTGCGGCACGACCGGCAGGCCGCCCGAGACGCAGATCACGTCGTACGGCGCATTCGCGGCCCAGCCGCGTGCGCCGTCGCCGAGCACGACTTCGGCGTTCAGCACACCGTTCTTGACGAAGTTCGCGCCCGCGAATTCGGCGAGTTCCGTGTCGATCTCCACGCTCAGCACCTTCTGCGCCCGGTGCGCAAGCAGCGCCGCCATGTAGCCGGAGCCCGCGCCGATTTCCAGCACGCTCTCATGCTTCTTCACCGCGAGTTCCTGCAGCACGCGCGCTTCGACGCGCGGCGCCATCATGTGCTGGCCGTTCGGCAGCGGCACTTCGAGGTCGGCGAACGCGAGGGCGGTGTAGACCTCGGGGACGAAATGCTCACGCTTGACGATCGAGAGCAGGTTCAGCACGTCCTGGTCGAGCACTTCCCAGGGGCGAATCTGCTGTTCGATCATGTTGAAACGCGCTTGTTCGATGTTCATGGTGACTCGGCGTTGTGGTCGGGATCGGTTCGGATCGAAGCCCGGCAAAAAGGGCGTCGGGCAATCGGAGAATTGTAGCAAACCGGCTCTGGCCTGGCCGCGCCGACGGCAGCGGGAGGGGGTTCCGGGGGCATTGACGGATCGGTGTTTGTCCTGGCTTCGTGCGCCTTGCGGTTTTGCGGTTCTCGTACCAAAAATGTAATCGATTACATTTTGACGCGTCCGAACGGCTCACGCCGCCGCCGCAGGTTTCCGAACCGGTCACGATCGCCTTCGCCCATGTCCGCCCGCTCGTCCCGATCACCGCAGCCGCAAGACGAAGATGCCAGCGCCGACACCGCCGCGCGCGGGGGCTCGATCGCGGCGGTGGCGCAGCGCGCGGGCGTCTCGGTTGCGACGGTCTCGCGCGTGCTCAACGGCCATGCGAACGTGCGCTCCGCGACCCGCGAGCGCGTGCTCGCCGAGATCGAGACGAGCGGCTACCGCGTGAACGAACTCGCGCGCAACCTGCGCACCGCCGAAAGCCGCCTGCTCCTGACGATGGTGCCCGACTTCGGCAACCCGTTTTACGCGGAGATCGTGCGCGGCATCGACAGCGTCGCGCGCCAGCACGGCTTTTTCCTGCTGCTGTGCGACACGGGCGCCGACGCCGGCCGCGAGCGCAGCTACTTCGACCTGCTGCGCCGCCATCGCGCGGACGGGGCGATCTGTCTCGACCCGGCAACGGTGCAGCACGCGCTGGCCGCCGAATCGACGGCGCTGCCGTGGGTGGCGTGCTGCGAGTTCGATCCGGACGTGGGCGTGCCGTATGTGGGCATCGACAACTACCGGGCCGCGCACGACGCGGTGCGGCATCTGATCGCGCGGGGGCGGCGACGTGTCGCGCTCATCAACTCCGACGAGCACTACCTCTACGCACAGCAGCGCCGCGACGGCTGGCGCGATGCGCTCGGCGAAGCGGGCATCGCGCTGCGCGACGCCTGGCGCGTGAATGTGAACTGCCTCGACTACGAGGCGGGCGCGCAGGCCGCCGCCGCGCTCATGCAGTTGCCGGCGGGCGACGCGCCCGACGCGATCTTCGCGGTGTCGGACACGCTCGCGGTGGGCGTGGTCAACGGCCTGCGCGGTGCGGGGCGGCGCGTGCCGCACGACGTCGCCGTGGTCGGCTTCGACGATATCGCGCTCGCCGCGCAGATCGACCCGCCGCTCACGACGATCGCGCAGCCCATGCGGGAACTGGGCGAGACCGCCGCGCGCCTGTTGCTGCGGCGTTTCGCCGACCCGCGCGCGAGCGTGCCGGGCGTGCTGCTGCCGCATCGGCTGGTGGTGCGTGAGAGCGGGTGAAGCCAAAAAAACGCAAGCGAACACATAGCAGGGGAGACCAGCGGCGTGATGGCGGGTGGCGCAAGCCGCCCGCCGGAGCCCGCCGACAAGGCCACTGGAGGAGCGCACGCGCATGAGCGTCGCCGTGAAGTTCAACGACATCCGCAAGGACTTCGGTCCCGTGCGCGTGCTGTACGGCGTGAGCTTCGAGCTCGCGCCGGGGCGCATTCACGGGCTGCTGGGCGAGAACGGCGCGGGCAAGTCCACGCTCATGAAGATCCTCGCGGGCTACGAAAACGCGAGCGCGGGCGAGATGCTCGTGGACGGCGTGGCGCGCCACTTCGAAGGCTCGCGCGAGGCCGAAGCCGCCGGCATCGTGCTGATCCACCAGGAGTTCAATCTGGCCGAGCACCTGACGATCGCGCAGAACATCTTCCTCGGCCACGAGAAGCGCAAAGGCTGGCTCGTCGACGACACCGCCATGCGCCGCGAAGCGCGCGAACTGCTCGCGCAGGTGGGCCTCGCGCGCGACCCGGATGTGAAAGTGCGCGAGCTGATCGTCGCCGAAAAACAGCTCGTGGAGATCGCCAAGGCGCTCTCGCGGCACGCGCGCCTGCTCATCATGGACGAGCCCACGGCCACGCTCACGCCCGCCGAAACCGCGCGCCTTTTCGCGCTCATGACGAAGCTGCGCGCCGCGGGCACGACGCTCGTCTACATCTCGCACAAGCTCGACGAGGTGGAGAAGATCACCGACGACGTGGTCGTGATGCGCGACGGCCGCTTCGTGGCCGCGAGCGCGACGGCGGGTCTTGCGCGCCAGCAGATGGCGAACCTCATGGTGGGCCGCGACGTCTCCGACATGTTTCCGGAGAAGAGCGAAGCGCCCGAGATTGCTCCCGTCGCGCTGCGCGTGACGAATCTCGCCGTGGCGGGCTGGGTCGAGGATCTGAGCTTCGAGGTACGCGCGGGCGAGATTCTCGGCTTCGCGGGGCTCGTGGGCGCGGGGCGCAGCGAGGCGTTCGAGGCGATCGTGGGCCTGCGCCACAAGCATGCGGGCGAGGTCGAGATCGACGGCCGCGCCGTGACGCTGCGCCACCCGCGCGACGCGATGCGCCATGGCCTCACGTACCTGAGCGAAGACCGCAAGGGCCGCGGCCTGCACCTGAACCTCACGCTGCAGGACAACCTCACGCTCATGACGCTCGAGCGCTACGGCCATCCGCTGCTCGACCTCAAGGCGGGCCGCCGCGCGCTGGAGAAGGCGGTGCGCGAATTCGGCATCCGCACCGGCGACCTCGACAGCCGCGCACGCACGCTCTCGGGCGGCAACCAGCAGAAGCTCGCGCTCGCCAAGTTCCTGCAGCCCGACCCACGCGTGATCGTGCTCGACGAGCCCACGCGCGGCGTGGACGTGGGCGCGAAGCGCGACATCTATTTCCTGATCCAGCGGCTCGCGGCCTCGGGGCGGGCGGTCGTCGTGATCTCGTCCGAACTGGTCGAGCTGATCGGGCTCGCGCATCGCGTGGCCGTGATGCGCGCGGGCCGGCTCGTCGCCACGCTCGGCCACGAACATCTGAACGAAGAGGAGCTGATCGCTCATGCAACCGGCACCCACTGACGCGGCGTCCGAAGGCCGTGGCGCGCGCTCGGCCGCGGCGCGATTCGTGCACCGGCTCGCGGGCGTCGGGCCGCTCATCGGCCTGATCCTGCTGTGCGTGCTCGGCACGCTGCTCAACCGCGATTTCGCCACCGCCGGCAACCTGCTCAACGTGCTCACGCGCACCTCGTTCATCGGCATCATTTCCGTGGGCATGACGTTCGTGATCATTTCGGGCGGCATCGATCTTTCGGTCGGCTCGATGGCCGCGCTCATCGCGGGCGTGATGATCTGGGTGATGAACACGCTGGCCGCGACCGAACACGCGTTTGCGCCCATGGCCATCGTCGCGATCGGCATGGCGATCGCGCTTGTGCTCGGCGCGGTGTTCGGCCTCGCGCATGGCTTGCTGATCACGCGCGGGCGCATCGAGCCTTTCATCGTCACGCTCGGCACGCTCGGCATCTTCCGCTCGGTGCTCACCTGGCTGGCCGACGGCGGCGCGCTCACGCTGCAGAACAATCTCGTCGACTTCTACGGGCCGGTCTATTACGCGAGCCTTTTCGGCATTCCGGTGCCCGTGTGGGTGTTCGCGCTCACGGCGGCGGGCGGTGCGCTCATTCTCAACCGCACAGCGTTCGGTCGGCACGTGCAGGCGATCGGCTCGAACGAGCAGGTCGCGCGCTATGCGGCGATCCGCGTCGATCGCGTGAAGTGCGCAACTTACGTGCTGCTGGGCGTGTGCGTGGGCGTGGCGACGGTGCTCTATGTGCCGCGCCTGGGCTCCGCCACGCCGACGACGGGTTTGCTGTGGGAACTGGAGGCGATCGCCGCCGTGGTGGTGGGCGGCACGGCGCTCAAGGGCGGCGAAGGGCGCGTGGCGGGCACCGTGGTCGGCGCGGTGCTGCTCTCGGTCATCGCCAATATTCTCAATCTCACGAGCATCATCAGTGTGTATCTGAACGCGGCGGTGCAGGGCGTGGCAATCATCGCGGTGGCCTTCCTGCAGCGTGGCAGACGGTAAGGATATCGAAGCAGATCTGGCAGGGCGGTGGGGAAGTCGAAGGAGGCAGCGAAAACTCAACGCAAGAACGGGCGCTGGCCCGCACGATAGGAGACGGCATCATGAAGAAGATGATTCGAACGATGTGTGCGGGCGCGCTGGCGCTTGGCGTAGCGGCGACGTTCGGTGCGGGCGCGGCGCGCGCTGACGACAAGGTCACGCTGGGCGTGGCGATTCCCACGGCCGATCATGGCTTCACGGGCGGCATCGTGTGGTGGGCGAACGAGGCGAAGAAGGACCTCGAAAAGGCGCACCCGGACCTCAAGGTCATCGTCAAGACGGCGGCGAACGCGCCCGATCAGGCAAACCAGTTGCAAGACCTCGTGACCGTCAACAAGATCAACGCGCTCGTGATCTTCCCGTATGAATCGGCTTCGCTCACGCAGCCGGTTGCGCAGGTGAAGAAGCAGGGCGTGTACGTGACGGTGGTCGATCGCGGCTTGACCGACACGAGCGCGCAGGATGCCTATGTGGCCGGCGACAATACGGCGTTCGGCAAGATCCCCGCCGAATATCTCGCGAAGCAGTTGGGCGGCAAGGGCGATATCGTCGCGCTGCGCGGCATTCCCACCACGCTCGACAACGAGCGCTGGACCGCGTTCACGTCGGTGCTCAAGGGCGATCCCGGCATCAAGATCCTCGACGCGAAGTACGCGAACTGGAACCGCGACGACGCGTTCCGCACGATGCAGGACTACCTTACGCGCTTCAAGCACATCGACGCCGTCTGGGCCGCCGACGACGACATGGCCGTGGGCGTGCTCAAGGCAATCGACCAGGCCAAACGCAACGACATCAAGATCGTGTTCGGCGGTGCGGGGTCGAAGGAAATGGTCAAGCGCGTGATGGACGGCGACCCGCTCATCAAGGCCGATGTGTCGTACTCGCCGAAGTTCATCTACGACGCGATCAAGCTCACGGCCGAAGCGCGTTTGCAGGGCAAGTCGCTGCCGCCCACGACGATCATCCCTTCGGTGCTGATCACCAAGGAGAACGCGAAGCAGTTCTACTTCCCCGATTCGCCGTTCTGAGGACGGGGCTTGCGATGAAGACAATCAAAGGCCCAGCGATATTCCTCGCGCAGTTTCTCGGCGACGACGCGCCGTTCGACAGCTTCGCGCACATGGCCGGCTGGGCGGCCCAGCTCGGCTACAAGGGCATCCAGGTGCCCACGGATGCGCGCCTCGTCGATCTCGCGCAGGCCGCGTCGAGCGTGGCGTACTGCGACGACCTGCGCCAGCAGGCCGACGACGCCGGGGTGACGATCACCGAGCTTTCCACGCATCTGCAAGGGCAGCTCGTGGCCGTGCATCCCGCCTACGACACGCTGTTCGACGGCTTCGCGCCGCCGCAGCTGCGCGGCGATCGCGAAGCGCGCACGGCGTGGGCCGTCGAGCAGTTGATGCTGGCCGCGCGCGCCTCGAAGAATCTGGGGCTCAGCGCGCACGTGACGTTTTCGGGCGCGCTGGCGTGGCCGTACTTCTATCCGTGGCCGCAGCGGCCGGCGGGTCTCGTCGAAGCCGCCTTCGATGAACTCGCGCGCCGCTGGCGGCCGATTCTCGACGCGTTCGATGCAGCGGGTGTCGACGTTTGCTACGAACTGCACCCGGGCGAGGATCTGCACGATGGCGTGACCTTCGAGCGCTTTCTTGCGGCAGTGGGCGATCATCCGCGCGCGAACATCCTCTACGACCCGAGCCACTTCGTGCTGCAGCAGCTCGATTACCTCGCGTTCATCGACATCTATCACGCGCGCATCAAGGCCTTTCACGTGAAGGACGCCGAATTCCGCCCCACGGGCAAACAAGGTGTGTACGGCGGCTATAGCGGTTGGGTGGAGCGCGCGGGGCGCTTTCGCTCGCTCGGCGACGGGCAGATCGACTTCGGCGCGATCTTCTCGAAGCTCACGCAGTACGACTATCCGGGCTGGGCGGTGCTCGAATGGGAGTGCGCCCTCAAGCATCCGCACGACGGCGCGCGCGAAGGCGCGGACTTCATCAAGCGGCACATCATCCGCGTGGCCGGGCACGCGTTCGACGACTTCGCGGGCAGCGGCGTCGATGCGACGCAGGTGAGGGGCGTGCTGGGCCTCTGAACGCGATTCTCTGAGGAGCTACGCAATGACTCGAAGACTCAGGCTCGGGATGGTCGGCGGCGGCGAGGGGGCGTTCATCGGCGCCGTGCATCGCATCGCGGCTCGTCTCGACGATGGTTTCGAACTCGTCGCGGGCGCACTGTCGTCCGATGCGGCGCGCGCGCAGTCGAGCGCCGAGGCGCTCGGCCTTGCGCGCAGCTACGCCCACTGGCGCGAGATGGCGAGCGTGGAAGGCGCGCGCGAGGATGGCATCGACGCGGTGGCCATCGTCACGCCGAACCATCTGCACGCGCCGGTGGCGCATGCGTTCATGGAGGCGGGCATTCACGTGATCTGCGACAAGCCGCTCGCGGTCTCGCTCGCCGAGGGCGAAGCGCTCGCGCAACACGCACGCGACGCGAATCTCGTGTTCGCGCTCACGCATACGTATTCGGGCTATCCGCTCGCGCGGCATGCACGTGAGCTGGTCGAGGCGGGTGAGATTGGCGAGGTGCGCATCGTGCAGGTCGAGTACGCGCAGGACTGGCTCGCCAATCCCGTCGAGCGCGGTGGCGCAAATCGTCAGGCGACGTGGCGCACCGATCCGGCGCTCGCGGGGCCGGCGGGGTGTCTGGGCGATATCGGCACGCATGCTTATCAGCTGGCGGCGTTCGTGAGCGCGCTCGTGCCCGAATCGCTCGCGGCAGAAGTGCATACCTTCGTGCCGGGCCGCCGCGTGGACGACCACGTGCAGGCCATGCTGCGCTACGCCAATGGCGCGCGCGGCATGCTGTGGGCAAGCCAGGTGGCGAGCGGCGCGGAGAACGCGTTGCGGCTGCGCGTGTATGGCACGAAGGCGAGCCTCGCGTTCGATCAGGAGGAGCCTAATCTGCTGTGGTTCACGCCGCAGGGCGGCGAGGCGCAGCGGCTTACGCGCGGGCGCGTGACGGGGGCCGCCGCACGGCACGCGACGCGCGTGCCGCCGGGGCATCCGGAAGGCTATCTGGAGGCGTTCGCGCAGCTCTATCGCGACGCCGCCGCGCAGATCCTGGCGCGCGAGGCCGGCGAGGCCGCGCCGAGCACAAGCCGGCTACTGACGACGGTCGACGACGGCGTGGAGGGACTGCGCTTTATCGACGCCGTGCTGGCAAGCAGCGCGGCGGGTGGCGCCTGGCGCAGCATCGTGCGGCCGTGATTGGCCATTCGGATGAATTGAGCGAAGAGGCTTACTGCCCCAGATACACGAACTTGCCCCCGCGTACCGTGCCCATCACGCTCGCGCGCTGGTCGAGGCCCACGTGGTCCGCCGGGCTCGTGTTCACCACGCCGTTGGGCACGACCACTTCGTGCGCGTGCTCCAGCTCACTGCGCAACGCCACGCGGAACGCCTCGGTGCCCGGCTGCGCGGTCTTGAGCGCGCGCGCAACCGCGTCCTGCAAGCGCGGGTACACGCCGGCCGCGTCGCCTGCGAATTGCGTGACCGTGCCCGGGCCGTACTTCGCCTCGTAGGCATCGACGAAGGCGAGCGCCGCCTTCTGCGCCGGCTGGTCGGCCGGCAGCGTGCGCGCCACCACCACCGGCTGGGTCGGGAACAGGGTGCCTTCCACGTCCTTGCCGCCCAGCTTGATGAATTCAGGCGTGGCGATGCCGTGCGTCTGGTAAATCGGCCCCTTGTAGCCGCGCTCGATCAACGTGCGTTGCGGCAGCACGGTTGGCGTGCCTGCGCCGGCAATCAGCATGGCGTCCGGCTTGGCCGCGATCAGCTTGAGAATCTGGCCCGTCACGCTAGCGTCGGTGCGGTTGTACCGCTCGGTCGCCACGATCTGGATGTTGCGTTCCTTCGCGTACTTCGTGAATTCGTTGAGCCAGCTGTCGCCGTAGCTATCCGCGAAGCCGATGAAGCCCACGGTCTTCACGCCGTGCGCGGCCATGTAGCGCGTCATGACGTCGGCCATGGCGGCATCGGTCTGCGCCATCTTGAAGGCCCACACGCGCGCGCCCTGCTGCGGCTCGACCGCCGAGCCCGAGCCGACCAGCGTGATCATCGGCGTCTTGCTCTCTGCCACCGGGTCGAGCGCCGCGAGCGCCGCCGGCGTGATATTCGGCCCGACGATCACGTCCACGTGATCTTCGTTGATGAGCTTGTGGATGTTGCGCACGGCGGCGCCCGGGTCCGAACCGTCGTCGAGCACGATGTAGTCGGCCTTCTGGCCCGCAATCGTCTCGGGCCACATCAGCATGGCGTTCTTGCTCGTGATGCCGATGACGGCAGCGGGCCCCGTGCTCGAGAGGTCGATGCCTACCTTGATGTCGGCGTGGGCGGCCGGGGCGAACGTGGCGGCGGCAAGGGCGACAGCCGCGGCGAGCGGGCGCAAAAGCGTGGACAGCTTCATCCGTTGAGTCTCCTGTCGATCAGAGTTGGCGCTTCAGCGCCTTACTCTGACCCCATGCAGAGCTGGCGAGAAGTGATGTTGTCGTAATGCGGATTTTGTCTGATTTTTGTTCCGGCACCGGCGTGAGGCGCTACAGCTCGTAAGTCTCGTGTTCGCCCTTGAGCGCCTGCTCGATGAGCTTGCGATTCAGGCTCGGCGAAAGCAGCTCGACGAGCGTATACACATAGCTGCGCAGGTAAGCGCCCTGCTTGAGTGCGACGCGCGTGACGTTGCTGCCGAACAGATGCCCCACGGGCAACGCGCGCAGGTGCCGGTCGCGCTCGGCGTTGAAGGCGATGTCGGCCATGATCCCGACGCCCAGGCCCAGCTCCACATAGGTTTTGATCACGTCGGCGTCGATGGCTTCCAGCACGATGTCGGGCGAGAGCGCGCGCAGGCGGAACGCGTCGTTGATCTTGGTACGCCCGGCGAACGCATTGTCGTAGGTGATCAGCGGATATTGGGCCAGATCGTCGAGCGAAAGCGGCTTGCGCTCGAGCAGCGGGTGGTCGGGCAGCATCACCGCCACGTGATGCCACGTGAAGCAGGGCAGCGACACCAGTTCCTTGTAGCCGGAGATGGCCTCGGTCGCGATGCACAGATCGGCCTGGTCATGGAGCACCATTTCCGCGACCTGGGTGGGGCTGCCTTGCAGGATCGAGAGGTGCACCTTCGGAAAGCGCCGCTTGAACTCGGCGATGGCGGCGGGCAGCGAATAGCGCGCCTGCGTGTGCGTGGCGGCGATGGTGAGGTTGCCCTGATCCTGCGCTGCGTAGTCCTTGCCCACGCGCTTGAGGCTCTCCACTTCCTGCAGAATGCGCTCCACCGAGGCGAGGATGATCCGGCCCGGCTCCGTGAGCGAGCGCACGCGCTTGCCGTGGCGCGTAAAGATTTCGACTCCAAGCTCGTCTTCCAGCTCGATGATCGCCTTCGAGACGCCCGGCTGGCTTGTATACAGTGCCTTGGCCGCTTCCGTGAGGTTGAAGTTCTGGCGTACCGCCTCACGCACGAAGCGGAACTGGTGCAGGTTCATAGATAACCCTTATAACCTGTTTGCATATCGACCTGATTTTTGAGTCGTTTGAAATATAAGGCGAGTTTATTACCATTCCTCCAACTTTTCCAATATGGATATCTGTTTTGGTCATTAGCAAATGACCGGCGCGGTTGAAGGCGCGGCCGCCTCGCGAGAGGCAGGACAGAGCGGAAAGCGCGAAGTCGAGAAATCGGAGCGCGGCGTAACCGGAACGCCGCGATTGAACCAAACCCTGGGGTCCCCGAATGTACCAATACGATCAGTACGACCAGACCATCGTCGACGAACGCGTCGCGCAATACAGCGACCAGGTCCGCCGCCGCCTGTCGGGCGAATTGAGCGAAGAAGAGTTCCGTCCGCTGCGTCTGCAAAACGGCCTGTACTACCAGCGTCACGCCTACATGCACCGCATCGCGATTCCGTACGGCAATCTGCGCAGCGACCAGCTCCGCATGCTCGGCACGATCGCGCGCGAGCACGACCGCGGCTACGGCCACTTCTCGACGCGCTCGAACATCCAGTACAACTGGATCAAGCTCGAAGACACGCCGGAAATCCTGCGCAAGCTGGCTTCCGTGCAGATGCATGGCATCCAGACCTCGGGCAACTGCATCCGCAACATCACCGCCGACCAGTTCGCGGGCGTCGCGCCCGACGAGATCGTCGATCCGCGCCCGTGGGCCGAAATCCTGCGCCAGTGGTCGACGTTCCACCCGGAATTCGCGTGGCTGCCGCGCAAGTTCAAGATCGCCGTTTCCGGCACGAAGGAAGACCGCGCCGCCGTGCAGATCCACGATCTGGGCGTCTACCTCGAGCGTAACGAGAAGGGCGAAATCGTCGCGAGCATCCTCGCGGGCGGTGGCCTCGGCCGTACGCCGATCGTCGGCGCCATCATCAAGCGCGACCTGCCGTGGCAGCACCTGCTGACCTACTGCGAAGCCGTGCTGCGCGTGTACAACCGCTACGGCCGCCGCGACAACATGTACAAGGCGCGCATCAAGATTCTCGTGAAGGCGCTCTCGCCGGCGAAGTTCGCCGAGCAGGTCGAAGAAGAGTGGCAGCACCTCAAGGACGGCCCCTCGACGCTCACGCAGGAAGAACTCGATCGCGTCTCGCAGTCCTTCGTGCCGCCGGCGTATGAAAAGATCGCCGATACGGATACGACGTACGAAAAGCATCTGCTGGAAAACCGTGCGTTCGCGCGCTGGGTCGAGCGCAATGTGCGCCCGCACCGCGTGCCGGGCTATTCGTCGGTCACGCTCTCGCTCAAGCCGCGCAACATCGCGCCGGGCGACGCCACCGACGCGCAGATGGAAGCCGTGGCCGACTGGGCCGACGAATACTCGTTCGGCCAGATCCGCGTCTCGCACGAGCAGAACCTGATCCTCGCCGACGTCAAGAAGCACGACCTGTTCGCGCTGTGGGAAAAGGCGAAGGCGCAAGGTTTCGCGACCGCGAACATTGGCCTGTTGACCGACATCATCGCGTGCCCGGGCGGCGACTTCTGCTCGCTCGCCAATGCGAAGTCGATCCCCATCGCGCTGGCCATTCAGGAGCGTTTCGACAACCTCGATTTCGTCTACGACCTGGGCGACCTGTCGCTCAATATCTCGGGTTGCATGAACTCGTGCGGTCACCACCACGTCGGCAACATCGGCATTCTGGGCGTGGATAAGGACGGCTCGGAGTGGTACCAGGTGTCGCTCGGCGGCGAGCAGGGCAACAGCGCGCGCCTTGGCCGCGTGATCGGACCGTCGTTCTCGGCGGAAGAGATGCCCGACGTGATCCAGAAGGTGGTCGACACGTTCGTCGAGCTGCGCATCGACGGCGAGCGCTTTATCGACACGTACGACCGCCTCGGCATCGCGCCGTTCAAGGAGCGCGTGTACGCATCGCGCCAGCCGGCCCACGCCTAACGTACGCAACTGAAGTACGCAACGAGACTACGAGATTCGAGCAATGGCATTGATCATCAAAAAACGCGAGATCGTTGAAGACAACTGGCAAGTCGTGCGTGCGGCCGAAGACGGCGCATTGCCCGAGGTTGCCGGGTTGCCCGCAGGCAAGGTTTTGGTGCCGCTCGCTTACTGGCAAGCGCAGCGCGATGCGCTCGTCGCTGCGCGCGGCAAGGACGAACTCGGCGTGTGGCTCGCGCCGGACAGCGAACCGGCCGATATCGCCGGCGATTTCGACAAGCTCGCGCTGATCGGCGTGGACTTCCCCGTGTTCCGCGATGGCCGCGGCTTTTCGATCGGCCGTCTGTTGCGCGAACGCTATGGCTACAAGGGCGAACTGCGCGCGATCGGCGACGTGCTGCGCGACCAGCTGCGCTTTCACGAGCGCTGCGGCTTCGATGCGTTCGCCGTGCGCGCCGACAAGGACATCCACGACGCGCTCAAGGCGTTCACCGAGTTCACGGTGCAATACCAGGGCGCCTTCGACGAACCGTCGCCGCTGTTCCGCCGCCGTCTGGCTCAACAAGCACAACAAGGTTCGGCAGCATGAGCACCGTCGCGAACGAAATCACGGCTGAGCTGCAGGCGAAAATCGGGCGCCTCGACGCGCTGCTCGATTCGATCGCGGCGCGTCACGCCGACGTGAAGCTGGCCAGCAGCCTCGCCGCCGAAGACATGCTGCTCACGCACGCGATTCTTTCGCGCGCTGTGAAAATCGGCGTCTTCTCGCTGAACACGGGCCGCCTGCACGCCGAAACGCTCGCCATGATCGACGTGGTGCGCGAGCGCTACGGCTACGAGATCGAGCAGTTTCATCCGCAACAGGACGCGGTGGACGAATACGTCGCCCAGCACGGCCTGAATGCGTTCTACGAGAGCGTCGATCTGCGCAAGCGCTGCTGCGAAATCCGCAAGGTCGAGCCGCTGAACCGTGCGCTTTCGGGCGTTTCCGCCTGGGTCACGGGCCAGCGCCGCGAGCAGTCGGTCACGCGCGCGGAGCTGCACGAGGAAGAACGCGACGAAGCGCGCAATATCGACAAGTTCAATCCGCTCGCCGACTGGACCGAAGCCGATGTCTGGGCCTACCTGCGCGCCTTCGAGGTGCCGGTGAACCCGCTGCACGCCCGCGGCTACCCGAGCATCGGCTGCGAGCCCTGCACGCGCGCGATCCGTCCCGGCGAAGACAGCCGCGCGGGCCGCTGGTGGTGGGAATCGCGCGACACGAAGGAATGTGGCTTGCACATCACGTCCGTGTCGGCCATTCCGGTCGTCGAAGTGTCGTCCGAAGTGTCGTCAATTGGCCAGGCGAACTAAGATTCAAGTTTGTCGCGCCGTCGTGAAGACCGGCGCGCTACCGAATACCGAGTACTGCGCGCTCCGTAAAAAGGGCGCGAATAAACGAAGGATCCGAACATGAGCACCACGCTCGACTCAGCAGTGAACGCACCGCTCCAGGTCACGGCGAACCGCATGGACCATCTCGACTGGCTCGAAGCCGAGTCGATCCACATCCTGCGTGAACTCGTCGCCGAGTGCAGCAAGCCTGCGCTGCTGTTCTCGGGCGGCAAGGACTCGGTCGTCGTGCTGGCGCTCGCACTCAAGGCGTTCGGCCTCGGCGCGAACCGCAAGACCGCGCTGCCGTTCCCGCTCGTGCACATCGACACGGGCCACAACTACGAGGAAGTGATCGACTTCCGCGATCGCCGCGCAGCCGAAATCGGCGCGGAACTCGTGGTCGGTCACGTGGAAGATTCGATCAAGCGCGGCACCGTGCGCCTGCGCCGCGAAACCGATTCGCGCAACGCCGCGCAAGCGGTCACGCTGCTGGAAACCATCGAGCAATACGGCTACACGGCGATGATCGGCGGTGCGCGCCGCGACGAAGAGAAGGCCCGCGCGAAGGAGCGCATCTTCTCGTTCCGCGATGAATTCGGCCAGTGGGACCCGAAGGCGCAGCGCCCGGAACTCTGGAGCCTGTACAACGCGCGCCTGCACAAGGGCGAGCACCTGCGCGTGTTCCCGATCTCGAACTGGACGGAACTGGACGTGTGGCAATACATCGAGCGCGAGAAGCTCGAACTGCCGTCGATCTACTACGCGCACCAGCGCGAGATCGTACGCCGCAACGGCCTGCTCGTGCCGGTCACGCCGCTCACGCCGATGAAGGAAGGCGAAGTCAGCGAAATGGCGCAGGTGCGTTTTCGCACCGTGGGCGACATCAGCTGCACCTGCCCGGTGGCGAGCGATGCCGACAACGTCGAGAAGATCATCGCTGAAACGGCCGTGACCGAGATCACGGAACGCGGTGCGACGCGCATGGACGACCAGGCGTCGGAAGCCGCGATGGAACAGCGCAAGAAGCAAGGTTATTTCTAAAGAGCACGCAGAGGAAAGATTAGACATGGTTACGACGCATCAACCTGAAGACCTCGGCGTGCTGCGCTTCATCACGGCGGGCAGCGTGGACGACGGCAAGAGCACGCTGATCGGCCGCCTGCTGTACGACAGCAAGGCTGTTCTGAGCGACCAGCTCTCGGCGCTTTCGCGTGCGAAGAACAAGCGCACGGTGGGCGACGAGATCGACCTGTCGCTGCTCACCGACGGCCTCGAAGCCGAGCGCGAGCAGGGCATCACGATCGACGTGGCGTACCGTTACTTCGCCACGGCCAAGCGCAAGTTCATCATCGCCGACACGCCCGGCCACGAGCAGTACACGCGCAACATGGTCACGGGCGCTTCGACGGCGCACGCCGCGATCATCCTGATCGACCCCACGCGCGTGACGGTCGAGAACGGTGTCACGCAACTGCTGCCGCAAACCAAGCGCCACAGCGCCATCGTCAAGCTGCTGGGCCTGCAGCACGTGATCGTCGCGATCAACAAGATGGATCTGGTCGATTACAGCGAAGCGACGTTCAATCTGATCCGCGAAGCCTATGTCGTGCTCGCGCGCCAGCTCGGTCTCAATGACGTGCGCTTCGTGCCGGTTTCGGCGCTCAAGGGCGACAACATCGTCGCCGCGAGCGAGCGTATGCCGTGGTATGCGGGCGAGCCGCTGCTCGACGTGCTCGAACAGCTGCCGGTCGCGCAGGCGACGGGCGAAGCGCTGCGCTTCCCGGTGCAGTGGGTCGCGCGCCAGGACGGTTCCAGCGCCGACGACTTCCGCGGTTACATGGGCCGTGTCGAAGCGGGCGAAGTGAAGCTCGGCGACGCCATTTCGGTGCTGCCGGCTGGGCGCAACGCAACGGTGGCCGAAATCATCGCGCCGGTGCCGGGCGGCACGGGGCAGGTGGATCGCGCGTTCGCGGGCCAGACCGTCACGATCCGTCTTTCGGAAGACGTGGACGTCTCGCGCGGCGACACCTTCGTGCCCGCGGCCGATGCTGCGCAACCCGCGAAGAAGCTCGAAGCGGACCTCTGCTGGTTCGACGAAGAGCCGCTCTCGCAGCAGCGCAAGTACCTGCTCAAGCAGACCACGAGCACGGTGTTCGCGAAGATCGGCGCGGTCAAGCAGGTGCTCGACGTGCACACGCTCTCGCACGCCACCGACCGCCACGAACTCGCGATGAACGATATCGGCCGCGTGGCGCTCTCGCTGCAGAAGCCGCTTGTCTGCGACCTGTATGATGCGAATCCTGGCACCGGCGCATTCGTGCTGATCGACGAGGCGACGCATCACACGGTGGCCGCGGGCATGATCCGCGCGTTCTCGGCGTAAGGCATTGCGCGAGATTGCGGCCGCGCGCGGCCGCAACAATGGATTCGAAGCAAATGGGCAAGGTATATCTGATCGGCGCGGGACCGGGCGCAGCGGACCTCATCACGGTACGCGGCGCACGGCTGCTCGCGAGCGCCGACGTCGTGCTGCACGACGCGCTCGTCGAGCCGGCCATGCTCGAGTACGCGCCGCAAACCGCGAAGTTCATCGCGGTCGGCAAGCGCTGCGGGCAGCGCTCCACGGCGCAGCACTTCATCAACAAGCAACTTGTCGATGCGGCGCGCGAGCACGCCGTGGTCGTGCGTCTGAAGGGCGGCGACCCGATGCTGTTCGGCCGAGCCGACGAGGAGATGCGCGCGCTCGAAGCGGCCGGCATCGAGTTCGAAGTCGTGCCGGGCATTACCGCGGCGCTGGCGAGCGCGGCGACGCTGCAACGCTCGCTTACACTGCGCGGCGTGGCGCGCAGCGTCGCGCTTGCGACGTATTCGCGCGCGGCGGGCAGCGAGGAGATTCGCGAGCAGGTCAACGCCGATTCACTCGTGTTCTACATGGGCCGCGACAGCGCGCCCGAGATCGCGCGCCAGCTGATCGAGGCGGGCCGCGCGGGCGCCACGCCGGTGGCGATCGTCGAAGCTTGCAGCACCGCGCGCGAGCGCACGCTGACGCTTTCGCTGGCGGGTCTCGCAGCGGGCGAGGCGCAGGAGTGGCTCGACCCGGCGCAGCCAAGCCTGCTCATGATCGGCGATGCGTTCGCCGAACGCGCAGGGCAGGCGCAACGCGAGGATGATGCGCAGGACGATCATCGGGGCCGTCGCGCGGCGGCATAAGCGCCACGAAAACAAGGCCAGCAAAGCAAAACGGGCTCGCCGAAAAGCGAGCCCGTTTTTTATGCGTAAGCGGTTTTAGTCGCGATCGTTTTCGATGCAGTAGCGCACGATCGCATCGAGCACCGCATCGTCCTCGCCGACCGCGCCCACACAGCGCAGGCGCACATCCGGATGCTTGCTCTGGCATTGCGCGACCAGCGCGGGCAGATCGCGGCGCACGTGGCCGCCCTGGCCAAAGAACACGGGCACGAC
Organism: Paraburkholderia sp. CNPSo 3281; assembly: GCF_024206515.1. Taxonomy (NCBI): domain Bacteria; kingdom Pseudomonadati; phylum Pseudomonadota; class Betaproteobacteria; order Burkholderiales; family Burkholderiaceae; genus Paraburkholderia; species Paraburkholderia sp. CNPSo 3281. Next base: position 42,685 of record NZ_JAMBPS010000025.1, read on the forward strand.
CGTGATCGTGTCGCAGCCCGCCGCAGCCTGCCCGGCGATGGCATCGGGCAGGCTCGGCGTCATGAGTTCGAGAAAGGCGAGACCGACCGGACCCGCATCGCCGCGCGCGGCGGCGAGTCTCGTGGCCAGGCGCTGAAACGGCTCTTGCCAGCGCGCGTCGCGCGCGCCGTGGCCGAAGAGAATCATGCCGTGCATGCCCATGCTTGCGAGCCTGTGCGAATTAGCGGCCGAACGCTTCCGGCATCAATGCCGGTCGACCCATTTGAGCCCGATCAGCCCGACCGCGAGATAGATGAGCCCCGGTGTCGCCGCCGTGAGCGGCGCGGGCCAGGTGTTCAGTGTACCCACGTGCGAGAACAGCGTATTGACGAGCTGGAAGCTCATGCCGAGCATGATCCCGCCAAACACCTTCATGCCCACCACGCCGGCGCGCGTGTGCAGATACGCGAACGGCAGCGAGAGCACGAGCATCACGAACACGGCGAACGGGTAGAGCAGCTTGCGCCAGAACGCAATCTGGTAGCGCTGCGCGTCCTGATGGTTCTCGGTTAGATGCTGGATGTAGCGGAACAGGTTGAACATCGACATCCGGTCGGGCGAAACGAGCAGCACCGAGAGAATGTTCGGCGTGAGTTCCGAGCGCAGCGAGTATTCTGGCGCGGAGGTCTGCTGTGCGCGATAGACCGGATTGAGCGCATCGACCGGCTGGTTCTGCGGCGGCGGCACGCCGATCAGTTGCGTATCGGTCACGTCCTTGAGCAGCCAGTGGCCCGGCGGCTGGAACGTGCCGCTCTTCGCGAGGCGCACGTTGGAAAGCCGGAACTGCGAATCGAATTCGTAGATGCGCACGTTCGTGATGGTCGCGTCGGGCAGCAGCTCGCCGACGTTCACGAAACGCGTGACCTGCTCGCCGTCGGCGCGCGCAGTGAGCGTGTCCTTCACCCACACGCCCGACTGGAAGTTGCTCGACACCGCCGAGCCCAACGCCTCGAGACGTACGCGCTCGGAGAGCTGGTCGGTGTAAGGGCCAACGACTTCGCCGATCAGGTAGGTCAGCAGCACGAGCGGCACGCCGATCTTGAGCAGCGAGCGCAGCGCCTGGTTGGTGGCGAGACCCGACACGCGAAAGATCGTGTACTCGGAATTCGCGGCCATTTGCGCGAACACGTAGATCGCGGCGATGAGCGCTGCGACCGGGATGATCTCGTAGAGCCGCGATGGCGCCTGGAGCGCCACGCGTAGCACCGCGTACTGGAATTTGTAGTTGCCGTGGCCGACCGAGTTCAGCTCGTTGATGAGGTCGAAGAAGAAGAACAGGCCGGAGAAGGCGAACAGGATGAAGATGAACGACAGGTAGACCTGGCGAGCGAAGTATTTTTCGTAGATGCGCATTGTTCAGTTTCCCTCTCAGTTGCCAGGAGAGGCGCGCCGGAACATCGCACGTGTGAAGAGCGGCCGGTTGCGCACGCGTATCCAGAAGATGAACACGACGAGCGCGAGCACCACGGCGTGCAGCAGGACGAGGCCGACGCCGAAGGCCATCTTGCCTTGCTCGATCTGCGATTGCACGACGTTGAGCAGGTTCGAATAGGTGAGATAGATCAGCACTGCCATCACGAGGTTGATCGTGCGGCTGCGGCGCGGGTTCTGGTAGGCAAGCGGAATGCCGAGCAGCATCAGGTTGATCGCGATGAGCGGCAGGCCGGCGCGCCAGGCGAGTTCGCCCAGGTTGTCGTTGGTCGGATGGCGCAGGAGGCCCGGCGTGGACGTCGTGCTCGCCGAAGGCGTGTTCACCAGCGGCTGGCTCGTGATCTTCACGCCGTAACGCTGGAACTCGCTGATGCGGAAGTCCGGGTGGCCGGGCTCGCCGTCGTAGCGGCGGCCGTTTTCGAGCACGACGAAGCGCTCGCCGCTCTTCATGGTTTCGGTGTGGCCCGTCTTCGAGACGATCACGCTCACCTTGCCGTTTTCCGTGCTCGTGACGAACACGTTCTCCACGCGGCCCTGGTCGGGGCTCATGCTCTCGATGAAGAATACGCGGTGCGTGGTGGGCGATTCGCGGAACTGGCCGGGCGCGAGCAGCGACACTTCATCGCGCTGCTGGAAGCGCGCGCGAATCAGTTTGCTTTGCGCATTCGACCACGGCCAGCCGATGAACGCGAAGAACACGATGAGCAGGATGATCGGCGCGGCAAAGGTGGCGACCGGTTTGATCAGGCGCGTGAGGCTCACCCCGGAGGAGAGCCACACGACCATTTCGGAATCCTTGTACCAGCGCGTGAGGACGAACAGGATCGACACGAACAGCGTGACGATGAGCATGACGGCCATGTAGCCGATCACGGTGAGTCCGATCAGCACCAGCACGTCGCGCGGGTCAATCTGACCGGACGCGGCGAAGCCGACGATGCGGATCATCATCGTCGTCAGCATGATCGTGAGCAGAACCATGAACACGGCGCCGGCCGTGTACGCGAGTTCGCGCTGCAGGGAACGTTCGAAGATCATTCTTGATGGGCAGGGCGGGCGGACCATGCCGGGAGGCGCGCAGTTCGCGCAACCGCCCAGGAGCCGCCGCGGGAAAAATAGCGGATAATTGCGGCTTTCATCCTAAGCCCTGATTTTATCCGAGGACAAGCGCGATGGACTTTAGCATAAAAGCCTGTGACTGGAGCAAAGGCGGGGACGGCCCCTTCCTGACCGGCAAGTCGGATTGTGTCGTAGTCGGCGTGTTCGAGGCGCAAACGCTCTCGGGCGCGGCGTTCGCGATCGACAGCGCCATTGGCGGCGCAATCGCGCGCGTCGTCAAGGCCGGCGACATCGACGGCAAGGCCGGCTCCACGCTGTTCCTGCCGGAAGTGAGCGGCATCGGCGCCTCGCGCGTGCTGCTCGTGGGTCTCGGCAAGCAGGACGCGTTCGGCCAGAAGGCTTACGGCGACGCGGTCAAGGCCGCCTGGCGAGCGATCCTCGGCACGAAAATCGCACAGGTCACCTTTACGCTCGCGCAATTGCCGGTGAAGGAGCGCACGGGCGACTGGGGCGTGCGCACCGCCATTCTCGCGCTGCGCAACGAGACCTATCGCTTCACGCAGATGAAGAGCAAGCCCGACGTCTCGCAGCGGGCCCTCAAGCGCGTGGTCTTCAGCATCGACGCCGCCGAAGAGAAGGCCGCCAAGCTTGCGGCGAAGCAGTCTGTCGCGCTCGCCAACGGCATGGACCTCACGCGCGACCTCGGCAATCTGCCGGGCAACGTCTGCACGCCGACCTATCTCGCGGCCACGGCCAAGAAGCTTGCGCGCGACTGGAAGCTCAAGGTCGAGGTGCTCGGCCAGCGTCAGATCGAGACGCTCAAGATGGGTTCGTTTCTTTCTGTAACCAAGGGCTCCGTCGAGCCGCCGCAGTTCATCGTGCTGCACTATCAGGGCGCCAGCGCCAAGGCCGCGCCCATCGTGCTGGTCGGCAAGGGCATCACGTTCGACACGGGCGGCATTTCGCTCAAGCCCGGCGAGGGCATGGACGAGATGAAGTACGACATGTGCGGCGCGGGCTCGGTGCTCGGCACGATCCGCGCGGTCGCCGAAATGGGGCTCAAGCTCAACGTGATCGGCATCATCCCGACCTGCGAGAACATGCCCGCGGGCAACGCCACGAAGCCGGGCGACATCGTCACGACGATGGCGGGCCTCACGGTCGAAGTGCTCAACACCGACGCCGAAGGCCGCCTGATCCTGTGCGACGCGCTCACCTACGCCGAGCGCTTCAAGCCGGCCGCCGTGGTCGACATCGCCACGCTCACGGGCGCCTGCATCATCGCGCTCGGCCATCACAACAGCGGCCTTTTCTCGAAGGACGACGCGCTCGCGGGCGAACTGCTCGACGCTTCGCGCGAAGCCAACGATCCGGCCTGGCGCCTGCCGCTCGACGACGAGTATCAGGACCAGCTCAAGTCGAACTTTGCCGACCTCGCCAACATCGGCGGGCGTCCGGCGGGCAGCGTGACGGCGGCGTGCTTCCTGTCGCGTTTCACCGAAAGCTACCCGTGGGCGCACCTCGACATCGCCGGCACGGCGTGGAAGAGCGGCGCGGCCAAGGGGGCAACGGGCCGTCCGGTGCCGCTGCTCGCCCAGTTCCTGATCGATCGCGCCGGGCAATGAGAGCAGGTATGGCGATTGCTGCCTACCTGACGGTGTGTAAAGTGGTGTGGGCATGACGCGCATCGATTTCCACACGAACGTCGGCGACTCGCTGCTGTATGCGTGCCGCCTCGTGCGCAAGGCGTATCAGGCGGGCCAGCAGGCAGTGGTGCTGGCCGAGCCCGCGCGCCTGCGCGCGTTCGACGAAATGTTGTGGACCTTTTCGCCGCTCGACTTCGTGCCGCACTGCATGGCCGACAGCCCGCACGCGGGCGAATCGCCCATCGTGCTGGCAACGGATCTCGAGCGTGCGCCGCATCATCGTGTGCTGCTCAATCTCGGCGCGGAAGTCCCGCCTCAGTTCGCACGCTTCGAACGCCTGCTCGAAGTGATTGGCGATGCGCCCGACGAACTCGCGTCGGGCCGTGAGCGCTATCGTTTCTACCGCGACCGCGGTTACGCGCTCAACAACTACAAGCAGGGCGGCTAAGGCCGGACGCGAGAGGCGTACCGGCGCGCGGCCGACTGCCCCGATCGATGGAGGTATACATGTCCGGCATGCACGAATCGGAACAGGCTTCGATCCCGCTCTTGAGCGAGGTGATGGTGTCCGGCAATCCGCTGCGCGCGCACAACGTCGAAGAGGCGAAGAGCGCGACGGCCGCTGCCGTCCAGGCCGCCGTGGCCGAGCGCGAGGAGGGCCTGTTCGCGCACGACGCCGACGCGCTCGTCGAGCGCCTGCGGGGCCGTTGCCTGACCTGGCTCACCGGCGAAGGCCGCGCCGTGATCGAGGCGCGCTGCAGCGCCGCGATGCAGGAACATACGAACTGGCTCGTGGGCCAGGTGTCGCGCGAAATCGGTCTTGCGCTCGAAACGGAGCTCACGAACTGGGTGAAGGCCGCCGTGCGCGAAGAGTTGGCGGCGCGCGCGGGGCGACCGCCTTCGGCCTGATTCAGTCAAGTGTGAGGCGGCGAGCGCTCACCCGGGGCCCGCGCCATCACCCCGTTCGCCTCACTTGAGCGTGAGGATCCAGTTCGCGAGCTGGGCCGCCTGGCCTGGGTTCAGCTGCGTGTTGGCCGGCATCTGCACCGTGCCCCACACGCCGCTGCTGCCTTCCAGAATCTTGTGGGTGAGATAGGTCTGCGCGTCGGGCTTGCCCGCGTACTTCGCGGCGACATCGCGCAGGGCGGGACCCATGAAATTGCGGGTCACCGAGTGGCAGCTCATGCAGTTCTGCTGCTGGGCGAGCGCGAGGCCGGTGGGGCCATGCTGCGCGCGGGCCGGGGCTGCCCCGAGTGCGCCGGCCATGCCGATGGCGAGCGCGGCGGCGAGCGTCGCTGTCTTGTTCTTCGCTTGCGACTTCCGTTTCATACTGGTCTCCGCCAGCGTATGCGCCGGCTGTGTCGTCGCATTATAAAAGCAAAGGGCGCACGTCCTGGACGTGCGCCCTTTGCGTTACTGCAGGTCGAGATTCGAGCGGCGCCTGGCCCTCGCCGGCGCGGCTCAGCCCCGCCTAGCCCGTCACCGCGCCCAGGTTCGCCGGGCGCGCGAGCGCCGCATACTTCGCCATGACACCGCGGGTGTAGCGCGGCGCGGGCTGCTTCCACGCCGCGCGCCGGCGCGCGAGTTCGGCGTCGTCCACGTTCAGTTGCAGCAGGAGCGTGTGAGCGTCGATGGTGATCGAGTCGCCTTCCTGCACGAGCGCGATCGTGCCGCCCTCAAACGCTTCCGGCGCGACGTGGCCCACCACCATGCCCCAGGTGCCGCCCGAGAAGCGTCCATCGGTGATCAGCCCAACCGACTCCCCAAGCCCCTTGCCGATGATCGCCGAAGTCGGCGCGAGCATTTCCGGCATGCCGGGACCGCCCTTCGGGCCGAGATAGCGCAGCACGACCACGTCGCCTGCCTTGATCTCGTCTGCGAGGATGGCTTCCATCGCGCTCTGCTCGTCGTCGAATACGCGCGCGGGGCCCGTGATGACCGGATTCTTCAGGCCTGTGATCTTGGCGACCGCGCCCTCGGTCGCGAGGTTGCCCTTGAGGATCGCCAGGTGGCCTTCCTTGTACAGCGCCTGGCTGATCGGGAAGATCACCCGCTGGTCCGCGCGCGGCGTGGACGGCACGTCCTTGAGTTCTTCCGCGATGGTCTTGCCCGTGATGGTGATGCAGTCGCCATGCAGGAGGCCCGCATCGAGCAGGATCTTGAGGACCTGCGGAATGCCGCCGGCCTCGTGCAGGTCGGTGGCGACGTACTGGCCCGAGGGCTTCAGGTCGCAGATCACCGGCACCTTCTTGCGCATGCGCTCAAAGTCGTCGATGGTCCATTCGATTTCCGCGGCGTGCGCGATGGCGAGATAGTGCAGCACGGCATTGGTCGAGCCGCCCGTCGCCATGATGAGCGCCACGGCGTTCTCGATCGACTTCTTCGTGATGATGTCGCGCGGCTTGAGGTCCTGCTTGACGGCCTCGACCAGCACACGCGCCGATTCCGCCGCCGAGTCGACTTTCTCCTCGTCGGGGTTGGCCATCGTCGACGAATACATGAGCGACATGCCGAGCGCCTCGAACGACGAACTCATCGTGTTCGCGGTGTACATGCCGCCGCACGAACCCGTGGAAGGGCAGGCGTTTTTCTCGACGCCTTCGAAATCTTCTTCGGTCATGCGCCCCGCGGTGAATTCGCCCACGGCCTCGAACGCCGAGACGATGGTGAGCGCACGGCCCTTCCAGTTACCCGGGCGGATCGTGCCGCCGTACACGTAAATGCCGGGCACGTTGATGCGCGCGAGCGCGATCATGCCGCCGGGCATGTTCTTGTCGCAGCCGCCGATCACGACCACGCCGTCCATCCACTGGCCTTGCACGCAGGTCTCGATGCAGTCCGCGATGACTTCGCGCGAGACGAGCGAGTACTTCATGCCCTCGGTGCCCATCGACATGCCGTCCGAGATCGTGGGCGTGCCGAAGGTCTGCGGGTTCGCGTCGGCGCGCTTGATGGCGTCGACGGCCGCGTCGGTCAGGCGCTGCAGGCCGGCGTTGCACGGCGTGATGGTCGAATGGCCATTGGCCACGCCGATCATCGGCTTGTCGAAATCGGCCTTCTCGTAGCCGAGCGCGTAATACATCGAACGATTGGGCGAGCGGGCGACGCCTTGCGTGATGTGCTTCGAACGACGGTTATAGGGCATGGGGACCTCCGGTGGATTTTGTCTCGGATGCCGGTTGTGGGTTCTGGTTTGGGGGAGCGCCGGCAAGTCTATGGAAGCATGCGATTTCGCGAGAACGCTGTCCAATATATTATTCGTGGTCTATTGAGTCGAAAAACATATCAGCATGACAACAGCGCGAGACCGCTGCCGATGAATCCGACTATCCCCGATCTGCGCCAGCTTCGCTATTTCGTCGCCGTGGCCGAGGAGCAGCATTTCGGCCGCGCGGCGGCGCGCCTGTCGATGACGCAGCCGCCGCTCTCGCAGGCCATTCGCGCGCTGGAGGAGACGCTGGGCGTGGAGCTGTTTGCGCGCACTCGCCGTTCGGTGGAATTGACAGCCGTGGGCGCCGATCTGCTGCCGGAGGTGCGGCGCCTCCTGGCGAGCGCCGAAGCGCTGCGGCCGCTCGCCCAGAGCCTCGCGCGCGGCGAGGCGGGCGTGCTCGCGCTGGCCTTCGTTTCGACCGCCGACTACGGCTTGCTGCCGCTTTTGCTGCGCGACTTCGGCGCGCGCTATCCGCGCGTGCGCCTGCAGCTCGCCGAAGCCACGAGCGACGTGCAGGTGGAAGAGCTGGTGGCGGGCCGCATCGATGCCGGCCTCGTGATCGCACCCGTGCCGCCGCGCCACGCGGCCCAGCTCGCTTACCAGCCGATCGCGCGCGAGCCGCTCGTGGTCGCGATGCCCACGGCGCTTTCGGCGCGCCTTGGCGGCCCGTGCGCCGACGACTGGCACGACGAGCCCGTGAGCCTGCGCGATCTCGCCGATGCGCCGCTCGTCGTCTTCCCGCGCCATCTGGCCCCCGGTTTCTACGACACCATCATGGACTGCTACGGCGCGGCCGGCCTCGCGCCCCTCATCGGCCAGGAAGCGATCCAGATGCAGACGATCGTGAGCCTCGTCTCGGCCGGCATGGGCGTGGCGCTCGTGCCGCAGTCGCTGCGCCATCTGCGGCGCACGGGCGTCGTGTATCGGCCGCTCACCGGGGCGGTGCCGGCCATCGAAACGGGGCTCGTCTGGCGCTCGGCCGAGGTGAGCCCGGTGCTCGCGGCGTTCATCGAGATCGTGCGCGCGCACGCGGCGACAGCGGGCGGGCCGGCGCGCGAGGGCTAGCCTGAAGCTGGGCGTGCCGCGCACGTCATCTGTCACCGTGACACTCGCCGCGCATCGCCAAACCTGCATTTTGGTTCGCGCCCCCTCGCGTCGGCGATAATGTCACGCCATGACGCGCCGGCGGCGAACCTCGCCGCTATGCAAACGTCCAACGCGCTTTGCCCGCTTTCGTGAGCGGCGCGCTACTGCTTACAACCCGATTTCAATCGATATCGCCGACAAGACTTCATCCACGATGCTCATCCACCCGAACTTCGACCCCGTCGCCATTCATCTGGGGCCGCTCGCCGTGCGCTGGTACGGTCTCATGTATCTCGTCGGCTTCATTCTGGCGATCGTGATCGGCCGTCTGCGCCTGCGTCTGCCCTACGTGGCCGCGCAGGGCTGGACCGCGAAAGACATCGACGACATGCTGTTCTACGGTGTGCTCGGCACGATACTTGGCGGGCGCCTGGGTTACGTGCTGTTCTACAAGGCGAGCTGGTATTTCGCGCATCCGCTCGACATCTTCAAGGTGTGGGAAGGCGGCATGTCGTTTCACGGCGGCTTCCTCGGCGTGACGTTCGCGATGGTTCTGTTCGCGTGGCAACGCGGGCGCACCTGGCTGCAAGTGACCGACTTCGTCGCGCCGATGGTGCCCACGGGGCTCGCCTTTGGCCGTCTCGGCAACTTCATCAACGGCGAGCTGTGGGGCCGCGTGACCTCGCCCGACTCGCCGTGGGCCATGCTGTTTCCGGGCGCCGCGAACGACGACGCCGCGTGGCTCGCCGCGCATCCGCAACTGGCCGCGCAGTGGCATCTGAACGAAGTGTTCGCGCAGTACCATCTGCTGCCGCGCCATCCGTCGGAACTGTATGAAATCGCGCTGGAAGGCATCGCGCTTTTCGTCGTGCTGATTCTTTTCGCGCGCAAGCCGCGCCCCGTGGGCGCGATTTCGGCCATGTTCCTGATCGGCTATGGTCTCGCGCGCTTCACGGTCGAGTTCGCACGCGAACCCGATGACTTCCTCGGCCTGCTCGCGCTCGGCCTCTCGATGGGTCAGTGGCTCTCGCTGCCGATGATCATCGTGGGGATTGGCTTGATGACGTGGGCGTATCGCCGCGCCAAGCGTGGCAACGACGGCGCGCAGGTAGCGGGCGCAAAGAGCTGACACGCGCACGACGCGCTCCGCATTTTAGCCCATGAAAAAGGCCACGGTTTTCACCGTGGCCTTTTTACTTGCGTGCCTGAACTGCTTGTTTGGCGCGCCTTACTTCATCTGCACCGAGCCGGAGACGTTGACCGTCACCGTGGACGTGCCGCCTTCGAGCGGCACAGGCGCCGACATCTTCGCGTCAGCCGAAGCGGCGCGCGCGCTCATCATCATCATGGGGCGCGGCATCACGCCCGAGTGCCCCACGTTCACGTCGCGAATCGTGTAGCTGCTGTAGCCGAACGCGCGCGTGGCCGAGAGCGCCTGGTCGCGAAACGAGGCGATGGCCTGGCCCGAAAGCTTTTGCTCGGCGGCGCGCTGCGCCTCGGGCGACAGCGAGAACTGCACGTTGCCCACCTGCATGATCGACGAGAGGTCGCCGGCGAGCTTCGACGCCGCGGCGAAATCATGCGACTCGAGCACGACTTCCGTGCGGCCGCGCCAGGCGGAGATGCGCCCGTCGCGATCCGTGGAAGGGAAGATCGAGAACTGGCCGGAGTGCGCGGTCACGCCCGCGACGCCTCTGGCGCGTTGGAGCGCGGCGTCGGCGCGCTGATTGAGCGTTGCGGTGAGCGACGCGGGATCGTTCGCTTCCTGTTCGTAGAACAGCGTAATGTTCACGACGTCCTGAGGCACTTCGGCGCTCGCCTGCGCGGACAGCGAAAGCACGCCCGAGGGCTGCTGGAAGCGCGCGTCGCTCTGTGCGAACGCGGCGCCCGGCGCGAGCGTCATGGCGAGGGGGAGGGCAGCAGCCAATGCGGCGGCGAGCGTGACGGCGGTTTTTCGGTTCATTGAGGCTCCTTGCAGAACTGGCGTCGCGCGCAAGGCATACGTGCCGCGCGACTGTGCGCGATTGTGCTTGAAGTCGCGCACGAATGCTGTGTGCGTGCCCGGCCGCGTCAACACCTCATCACATCAGATGTTTCGTGATGAAGTTCCACTCGGCCGTCGTGACCGGCGTGATCGAAAGGCGATTGCCCTTGGCGAGCACGCGCATGTCCGCGAGTTCCTCGTGCTCGCGCAAGGCGGCCAGCGCAATGAGCGGGCACTTCTTCTTGAACACGACGTCGACGAGTATCCAGCGCGGATTTTCGTGCGTCGATTTCGCGTCGTAGTAAGGGCTTTTCGGATCGAACTGAGTGGGATCGGGGTAGGCCGTGGACGACACCTGCGCGAGGCCCGCAATACCGGGCTCAGGGCAGCTCGAGTGATAGAACAGCACGCCGTCGCCTTGCTGCATGGTGTCGCGCATGAAATTGCGCGCCTGATAGTTCCGTACGCCGGTCCAGGGCAGCGTGCGCTGCGGCGCGTTTGCGAGGTCGTCGATGCTTGCTTCGTCGGGTTCGGACTTCATCAGCCAGTAGCGCATGAGTCGAAGTTCACGTCGAAAGGGGGAGGGGCGAGCGTGCGCGCCACGAAACAAGGCAAGTGCAGGCCGCACAATGGAAAACGGCATCGGACTGTGGTCCGATGCCGTTTGAATAGGTCCCCGCCATAGCCGCTAGGCCGGCATCCTGAACCGAGGGTTCAGAATTGGTCGCAGTTAGCAGCACTTCGGGTACATCAGACTGTGTGACGCGCACGCCCGTGCTACAAATTTCCGCAACCGTGCACATGGCATTGGTTCAAGGAATATATGACCTTGGCGAACCAGGCAGGGAAGCTGACTAAACTGGTTGGCAGCGTGTTTAGAAACGCGCGTTTCTAAACAAATCAACGCTACCTATGAACAACATCATACCGCACATTAGCGCTGACAACTGCGACGTACGATAGCGCTTATTGGACACCGTACTGGTGAATCACAGCGCCGAGTTGTTCGTTCATTTGGCGCATTGTACGACGGATTTCTTCGGCTGGGAATGCTTCGCCGTGTCGCACGCTCGTTTGCAGGCGCAGCAGTTCCGAGGCGAGCGAGAGCGCCGCCATGACGGCGATGCGATCGATGCCGCGCACGTTGCTGTGATTGCGGATCTTCGACATTTCGGCGTCCACGCGCGCCACGGCTTCGAGCAGCGCCTGTTCCGTTTCCGGCGAACAGACGAGGCGATAGGTTTGGCCGAGTATCGTCGCTTCGATCTGCTTGGTGGTCATGCATTTTCTCCGTGGCGGGCCGCGTTGCTGTCGTCGTCGTTGCTCTGCGACGGCTCAAGCAGATCGAGCTGGTTGTCGCGCTCGTTACCTGCGCGTGCGCGTGGCAGCTTTTCGAGGATCGCGTTCAGCCGCACCTGCGCATCGTCGATCTTGGCCGAGAGTGCATCGCGCTCGGCTTGTAGCGCGGCGCGCTCCTCGCGGACCTGTTCGAGTTCGGTGCGTGTTTCGTCGCATTGCGCACGCAGCTGCGCGAGTTGCTCTTCGAGTGCGAGGCGTGCTTCGTGTTGGCGCTGATTAATCTCGATCAGCCGCCCGATGTTTTGTGAGAGTGTTTCGAGTTCGTTGAGCATGTGCTGCGTCCTCTAAAGACAGGCATTCTAGCGCGGATTAACGCGTATTTTGATAATTGTGTCGTTTCCAGACGTAACAACCCGGCTTCTTACCCGAATCAGGCCCAAAACCCTCGCTACGTGTGCTGCATAGGCCGGGCGGGAACGTAATTTGCCAAAGCTGCGCGCGCAGCGCATCGTCTCGATCGTGGTCCGCGCGTTATAACATCACGGATTCATGGTCTTTTGCCAGTGCTTTCGCGAACGGCTTGTGCCATGCCGCTTCTGCTACGCGTCATGCTGAATCTTTCGCGACAAACATACTCGCTCTGTCGTGGCCTGCGATAGCCCTATTGTCTTTCTGTGTGAACTTGATTGAAATCCGCCGCCGAGTTTCCCGATGCGTTCCATGAGCCGCGATGAGTCCCATGCTGTGCCGCCTGTGCCACCGATACACGCGTTGCCGCGCCGCTCGATGAGCGCGCGCCGCGCGTGCATGATCTGGGGCGCGCTCGCAACAGTGGCGCTCGTGGTGTTCGCTGCATCGCTCGCAACCGGCAGCGTGAGCGTGACGTTTGCGCAGGCGCTGGCGGCGCTGGCTCCCGCGCGTGACGTGCATGACGTGCATGGCGCCCCGGACATGGCAGTCGAGATCGTGCGCACGCTGCGCTTGCCGCGCGCGTTGGCGGGTTTTGCATGTGGCGGCTTGCTCGCGCTGGCGGGCGCGCTGCTGCAGGTGCTGCTGCGCAATCCGCTGGCGGAGCCCTATGTGCTGGGCGTGTCGGGGGGCGCTGCCGCGTTCGCACTCGTGGCGATGATCGCGGGCGTGGCGTGGTGGGGCGTGCAGGCGAGCGCATGCGCGGGTGCGTTCGTTTCGATCCTGCTCGTGCTCGGCCTCGCGCGCCGCGAGTTGTGGCGCGGCGAGCCGCAAGACAGCTCGCCGCGGCTGCTCCTGACGGGCGCGGTGACGGCGGCAGGCTGGGGCGCATTGATCACGCTGCTGCTCACGCTCGCGCCTGACACGCGCTTGCGCGGCATGCTGTTCTGGCTCACGGGCGATCTCAATGGCGCGAGCACGCCATGGCCCGCGCTCGCGACGCTTGGCGTGGTCCTTGCGTGCATCGTGCCCGCCGCGCCGATGCTCAACGTGCTGCTGCGCGGCGACGCTGCTGCGCAGGCGCTCGGTGTGCCGGTGCTGCGTCTGCGCGTGGGCATTTATCTTGCCGCGTCGCTCGCGGCGGCCGCTGCCGTGACGACGGGCGGCACCATCGGCTTCGTGGGGCTCGTCGTGCCCCACATGCTGCGCCTCGCGTTCGGCAACGACCAGCGCATGCTCGTGCCCGCCGCCGCGCTCGCGGGTGGCGTGGCCGTGATGGGCGCGGACCTCGTCGCGCGTACGGTGGCGGCGCCCGCGCAGTTGCCGGTGGGCGTCGTGACTGCGCTCGCGGGCGTACCCGTTTTCCTGTGGATGCTGCTCGCGAGGCGTGGACGATGAGCGATACGCATCCACCCCTGCTCGCGCTCCACGCGCTCACGTTGCGCGCGGGCGCGCGCACGCTCGTGGAATCGCTCACGCAAAGGTTTGCCGCTGGCGAAATCTGGTGCGTGGCGGGCGCGAATGGCGCGGGCAAGACCACGCTGATTGGCGCGCTCGCGGGCCTGGGCGAGCCCTCGGCCGGACGCGTGGAAGTGGAGGGCATCGCGCTCTCGCAGTGGTCGCCGGTGCGCCTCGCGCAGCGCCGCGCGCTGATGCCCCAGGACCAGCGTGACGCCTTCAGCGCGAGCGTGATCGACACCGTGCTGCTCAATCGCTATCCGCATCTTTCGGGCTGGGGCTGGGAAGGCGACGCCGATCGCGCCGCCGCGCATGCCGCGCTCGCCACGTTCGGCCTCGAAGCGTTCGCCGCGCGCGATGTGCTGTCGCTCTCGGGCGGTGAGCGCCAGCGTGTCGCGCTCGCCGCCGCGCTGTGCCAGGGCGCGCCGCTCCTGCTGCTCGACGAGCCGCTCGCGCATCTGGACCTGCATCATCAGATCGCGTGTCTTCAAGCGCTCTCGCGCTGGGTGTGCAGTGAAGCGCGGACGGTGCTGTTTTCGTGCCACGATCTCAATCTTGCGCGGCGTTTCGCAACGCACGCGCTCCTGCTCGACGGCCGCGGCGGCTTTCACGCGGGCCCCGTGCGCGATGTGCTCACGCCGGAGCGCGCGAGCGCCGCATTCGGTCATCCGCTCGTGCTGATACGCGAGGGCGCGCACGAGGCGCTTGTCCCTGCACTCGGCTCGACATCTTCATCACCGCATTCGCCGGGATCGAACGGCGTGCACCAGTGCGCCGCTGTCGCCCGCATCACTTCGAAACGAAACACACCATGACGTCATCGCTTACCGAACTGCTCGCCGTCGAACCGCTCGACCTCTCGTTGCGCGACGAACTGCAACGCCTCATCGACACGAAGACCAAACCGCCCGGCAGTCTCGGCCGCCTCGAAACACTGGCGCGCCAGCTCGGCATGATCCAGGGCACGACGCACCCGAGCGTCGAGCGTCCCGTGATGATCGTGTTCGCTGGGGACCACGGCGTTGCCGCCGAAGGCGTGAGCCCGTATCCGCAGGCCGTGACCGCGCAGATGGTCGCGAACTTCGTGGCAGGGGGCGCGGCGATCAACGTGTTCAGCAACGTGGCGGGACTCACGCTCGAAGTCGTCAACGCGGGCGTGGCGACGCCGCTGCCGCCGTCGCCCACACTCGTCGACGTGCCCATCGCGGCCGGCACGCGCAACTTCGCGCGCGAGCGCGCCATGACGCGCGACGAAGCCATCGCCGCGCTCGCGGCGGGCGCTGAGCGCGTGCGCCATCACGCGGCGCTCGGCACGAACGTGATCGGCTTCGGCGAAATGGGCATTGCGAACACGTCGTCGGCCGCGTGCCTGATGAGCCGGCTGTGCGGCGTGCCGATCGACGAATGCGTCGGGCGCGGCACGGGCCTCGACAATGCGGGCCTTGCGAAAAAGCGCAATGTGCTCGCGGCGGCGCTCGCGCATCACGCCGACGCGCGCGAGCCGCTCGACGTGCTCGCCGCGTTCGGCGGCTTCGAGATCGCGATGATGACGGGCGCGTACCTCGAAGCGGCACGCTCGCGCATGGCGATTCTCGTGGACGGCTTCATCGCCACCTCGGCGCTGCTCGTGGCCGACTCGCTCGCACCGAACGTGCGCGACTACTGCGTGTTTGCGCACGCATCGAACGAAGCGGGGCACCGCCGCATGCTCGATCACTTCGGTGCGCGCGAACTGCTCGCGCTCGATCTGCGTCTGGGCGAGGGCACGGGTGCGGCGCTCGCGGTGCCGCTGCTGCGCGCGGCGGTGGCGTTCCTCAACGACATGGCGAGCTTCGAGTCGGCCGGCGTCGACAATCGCAGTGATCGCCACGCCTGAGCGCCGCGCGATGAATCCGCTTGCGGAGCTGCGTTATTTCTTCACGGCGCTGGGCTATTTCACGCGCGTGCCAGTGCCGCGCTGGGTGGGCTTCGAGCCCGCATGGCTCAACGCGGCGGCGCGCTACTTTCCGCTCGTCGGCGCGTTGATCGGCGCGCTTGGGGCGCTCGTCTATCTCGCCGCGTTGCGCGTGTTTCCGGCGAACGTGGCCGTGCTGCTGTCGATGGCGCTCACGCTCCTCGCGACGGGTGCCTTCCACGAGGATGGTCTCGCCGACTGCCTCGACGCATTCGGCGGCGCGTACACCCGTGAGGACGTGCTGCGCATCATGCACGATTCGCGCATCGGCGCGTTTGGCGCAATCGGTCTCGTGGTGGCGCTCGCGCTCAAGTGGCAGACGCTCGCGGCGCTGCCGCCGGCGCGCGCCGCGATGCTGATGATCGCCGGCCACGCCGCGAGTCGCGCGTGCGCGATCAGCTATCTCGTCTCGCTCGAGTATGTGCGTCCCGAGGGCAAGGCCAAGCCCGTCGCGCAGCGCATGAGCGTGCCCGCGTGGCTGTGCGCGTGCGTCTTCGGCTTGCCGTGGCTGTTCTGGCCGGCGGGGTCCGGCGCGCCCGACTGGCGCGCGGGCGCAGCGACGCTCGTCGTGCTCGCCGGGTTGCGCTATGGGCTGGGGCGTTACTTCGTGCGCCGCATCGGCGGCTATACGGGCGATTGTCTCGGCTTCGCGCAACAGGTGTTCGAGATTGCCATCTACCTCGTGGGGCTCGCATGGATCTCGTTCTGATCCGCCATCCCGCGGTGGCGGTGGATGCCGGCGTGTGCTACGGCGCGAGCGATGTGCCGCTCGCGGGCGACGCGACGCAGCAGGCCGCATCGCTCGCCGGGCGGATTGCGGCGCTCGGTGTGCGCGAACCACAACGTATTGAAACGAGCCCGCTCACGCGCTGCGCGAGCGTGGCGGCGGCGCTTGGCCGTCTGCGCGGCCACACGCCGCAAGCCGAAGCACGCCTTGCAGAGATGGATTTCGGCGCGTGGGAGATGCAGCGCTGGGACGCGATCGAGCGCGCGCAGATCGACGCATGGGCCGCGAATTTCGAGCATGCGCGTGAGCACGGCGGCGAGAGCGTTGCGCAGTTCGATGCGCGCGTGAGCGGCTGGTTCGACGCGCTCGACGCGTGCGAGAAGTCCACCGTTTGGGCCGTCACGCATGCGGGCGTGATTCGCACCGTCACGGCGCGCGCGCTCGGCATGCCGCTCGCGCGCTGCGTGCGCTGGCCGCTGGAGATGGGCGCCATCGTGCATTTGCGTTACGACTCGTCGAGCGCCCTATGGCTGCTCGCGCGCTGGAACGCATGGTAAGTCGCTGAGGATAGCGAATCAATGCGCCGCGGCATTGCGCGAGCGGGCGAGGTCGAGATCCTCGCACAACTGCGCCGCGCCTAGGGCGATGCGTGGCGCGGGGCGCGTGAGCAGATCGCCGTCGATGGCGAAGAGATTGCCGTGCGCAACGGCGGCGAGCGCGGGCCAGGCGCGCCAGCGCTCGAGGCTCGGCAGCGGGCGGTCCGGCGAGGTCGCGCCCTGTGACGCGGTGACGATCGCATCGGGATTGGCGGCGAGGACGGCTTCAGTCGTTACCGTCGGCACGAGCGGTTCGAGCGCCGCGAACACGTTGCGCCCGCCGCAGAGCGCGATCACGTCGCTGGTCATATGCGAGCCGTTGAGGGTCATCAGCGGCTGATCCCAGACTTCGTAGAACACGCTCACGGGTGCGCGCTGCGCATAGCGTGCGCGCAGCTGCGCGATGTCGCGGCGATAAGCAGTCGCGGCGGCCTGCGCGGTGTCTTCGGTGCCGAGCAGCACGCCGAGGCGCATGAGCGAGGTCGCGACGTCGTCGAGCTTGTGCGGCTCGCTGAAAAAGAGGGGGATGTGCAGTGCGCGCAGACGATCGAGCTGTTGCTGCGCGTTGCCGTGACGCCAGACCACGATGAGATCGGGCTTGAGCGCGGCGATGCGCTCGAGGTCGAGCGCGCGATTGTCGCCCACGCGCGGCACTTTTTGCGCGTCGGGCGGGTAGTCGCTGTAGGCCACGGCGCCGACCACTTTCGCGCCGCCTCCCGCGGCGTAGAGCAGCTCGGTCGCGTGGGGTGCGAGGCTCACCACGCGCCGCGCAGGCGCGGGGAGGGTGACGGTGTTGCCGGCGTCGTCGATGGCGGTGACGGTCGCATGCGCGGCGCAGGGCAGTATCGTCGCGACCAGCAGCGCCAGCGCAATGGCGGCCGCGCGCATCAGCCGATCGTCCGCATGGCTTGCCCGAGTGCGCTGTCGAAGCGCTGCCATTCGCCTTCGGACGCGGGCAGGCCAAAGCGCAGGCTGGCCGGCGCGTCGAAGCGGCGCGTCCACACGGCGTGGCGCGCGAGGGCGTCCTGCAGCGCCGGCGCGCGCGGGTCCG
Organism: Paraburkholderia sp. CNPSo 3281; assembly: GCF_024206515.1. Lineage (NCBI taxonomy): Bacteria > Pseudomonadati > Pseudomonadota > Betaproteobacteria > Burkholderiales > Burkholderiaceae > Paraburkholderia > Paraburkholderia sp. CNPSo 3281. Next base: position 60,634 of record NZ_JAMBPS010000025.1, read on the forward strand.
TCATCCACGCGAACAGCGGCGTGGCGCGCGGCGTGAAGCCGTGAGTCTGCAACAGCGCGACGAGGCGCGCGCTTTCGGCGGCGAGGCGAATGCGCGCCTCGTTCTGCCACGCGCTGTCTTCGAATGCATGGGTGACGGCGTGGCGCGCCGGCCCGCTCACGGTCCACGCGCCCAGACTCGCGCGCAACACGGCCAGCAGGGCGGGTGCGGCGAGCACGAATCCACAGCGCGCGCCCGCGAGCCCGAAGAACTTGCCGGGCGAGCGCAGCACGACGAGTCCCTCGCGGCGGGTTGCATGCGCAAGCGTTTCGGATCGCTCGTGGCCGAAGGCATCGGCAAACGCTTCGTCGACGATCAGCGTGCCGCCGCGCGCCGCGAGCTGCGCATGCCAATTCAGCAGGCGGTCGGCAGCAAGATGCGTGGCTGTCGGATTGTTCGGATTCACCACGACGGCATGCGTGACGGTATCGGGCAGCGTGTCCTGCATGACGTCGAGCGGCACGATCTCATGGCCTGCGCGCGCGAACGCCGGTGCGTACTCGCCGTAGGTGAGCGGTGCGATCGCTACACGCGCACCCGGCAGCAGCGCCGGCAGCGCGCGGATCGCGGCCTGACTGCCCGCCACCGGCAAGACGTGGCGGGCGTCGGGTGCGCCATAGTAGCGCGCGGCGCACGCGGCGAAGCCGTCGCCGTCATCGGGCAGGCGCCGCCATGCCGTGGGCGGCACGGGCGGCACGGGGTAGCCATGCGGATTGATGCCGGTGGAGAGGTCGATCCAGGCTTCCCAGGCGATGCCGTAACGCTCGGCGGCTTCGTGCAGATTGCCGCCGTGCGCGACGAGTGCAGCTGGCTGCTCAGACATGGGTCGCCACGCTCACGAAGGCCAGTGCGAGCAGCGCCGCGAGCCACAAAATGGTGGTGCGCTCGACGAGGCGCAGGGCCGCATCCACGTGCTGCGCGCGCGGCGGCGAGCCCGCGCCGAGCGCCGGGCGCTCCTCGAGCATGCCGTGATAAACGGCCGCGCCGCCCAGCAGCACGTTCAGGCTACCCGCGCCGGAGGCCATCACCGGGCCCGCGTTCGGGCTCTCCCAGCGATGCGCCTGTTCGCGCCAGCAGCGCAGCGCCATGCGCGTATCGCCGAGCAGCGCGTAGCTCGCGGCCGTGAGGCGCGCGGGAATCCAGTTGAGTACGTCGTCGATGCGCGCGGCCGCCCAGCCAAAGCGCAGGAAGCGCGGCGTGCGGTAGCCCCACATGGCATCGAGCGTGTTGGCGAGACGGAACGCGAGGGCGCCCGGGCCGCCCGCGATCGCGAACCAGAACAGTGCGCCGAAGATCGCGTCGTTGCCGTTTTCGAGCGCCGATTCGACGGCCGCACGCGAGAGCGCGGTGGCGTCGGCCCCGGCTGTGTCGCGCGAGACGATGCGGCCCGTCAACTCGCGCGCGGCTGCGAGGTCGCGCCGGGCGAGCGCGGCGCCGATCGGCGCGATGTGCTCCGTGAGGCTGCGCGCGCCGATCGCGAACCAGAGCAGCGCAACGTGGAGCGCCCAGGCGAGCGGCCAGGGCAGCAGCGCGCACAGCAGCGCGGCGACGACGACGGGCGGCGCAACGGCGGCGAGCCATGCGACGAGGCCGAGCGGACGGCCGCGGCGGCCTATGTTCAGGCGCGCCTCGATGCGGTTCGCGTAGCGGCCGAAGGCGACGAGCGGGTGGGCGCGGCGCGGCTCGCCGAGCCAGCGGTCCGCGGCGACGCCGGCCACGGCGAGCGCGGCGGTGACGGGTAGCGAGAGCATCATGAGGTCCCGCGCGGCGCTTTGAGCACCAGAGGCAGGCCTGCGGCGACGAGCGTGGCGCGGTCGGCGAGCGCCGCGATGCGCTGATTGAGGCGGCCGAGTTCGTCCACGTAAAGGCGCGTGGCCGCGCCCATCGGCACGACGCCCATGCCGATCTCGTTGCTCACCACGAGCACCGCGCCTTGTGCGCGCTCGCAGGCGGCGGCGAAGGCGTCGAGGCGCTCGCGCCAGTCGGGCAGCGGCGCTTCGGAGTCGGCGGGGCAAAGCAGGTTCGCGAGCCACAGCGTGAGGCAGTCGATCAGCACGCACTGGCCGGGCGCCGCTGCTGCGTCGAGGGCGAGAGCGAGATCGAGCGGCGCCTCGGAGAGCGCCCAGTGCGCGGGCCGGCGCGCGCGATGGTGCGCGATGCGTTCGGCGAACTCAGTGTCGCCGGTCACGCGCGCGGTGGCGATATAGGTGACCGGCAGTGCGCTCGCGTCGGCGAGGCGTTCGGCGTGCGCGCTCTTGCCCGAGCGCGCGCCGCCGACGATGAAGGTGAGATCGCGCGGATTCATCGCGTGATTGTAACGGCTGCGCTCAGGCCCGCCGTTGTCCGTTCGGCCAATGTCGCGCCGTGGTCCTGCGCCGTGGTCCTGTATTGGGCGGCGGGGCGATGGGATAATGCGCGTTCGCCTTCGCCGCCCACCCAAGCGCTTCATGACCGCCACGCTACCCGCCCGCGTACCCACCGGCACGCTGATGATCCAGGGCACGACCTCCGACGCCGGCAAGAGCACGCTCGTCGCCGGCCTGTGCCGCCTCGCGCGCCGCGCGGGGGCGCGCGTCGCGCCGTTCAAGCCGCAGAACATGGCCCTCAACAGCGCCGTGACCGTGGACGGCGGCGAGATCGGCCGCGCCCAGGCGCTGCAGGCCGTCGCCGCCGGCATCGAGGCGCATACCGACCTCAATCCGGTGCTGCTCAAACCCAATAGCGACCTCGGCTCGCAGGTCATCATCCACGGCAAGGCGCGCATGAACCTCGGCGCGCGCGCGTACCAGGACTACAAGCCGCTCGCGCGCGAGGCCGTGCTGGCGTCCTATGCGCGTCTGCGCGCGCGCTACGACACGGTGTTCGTGGAAGGCGCGGGCAGCCCCGCCGAAGTCAACCTGCGCGCCAACGACATCGCGAACATGGGTTTTGCCGAGGCGGTCGATTGCCCGGTCGTGCTCGTGGCCGACATCGACCGGGGCGGCGTGTTCGCGCATCTGATCGGCACGCTGGCCTGTCTTTCGGAGAGCGAGCGCGCGCGCGTCAAAGGGTTCGTCATCAACCGCTTTCGCGGCGACCGCACGCTGCTGGAACCCGGCCTCGCCTGGCTCGAGCAGCAGACGGGCAAGCCGGTGCTGGGCGTCGTGCCGTATCTGCACGGCCTCACGCTCGACGCCGAGGACATGCTGCCCGGCGCGGCCCACAGCGGCGCACAGGCTGGCGGCGAGACGCTGCGCGTGGTCGTGCCGGCGCTGCCGCACATCAGCAACCACACTGACTTCGACGCGCTGCGCGCGCATCCACAGGTCGATTTCACCTATGTGCGCACGGGCGAAGCGCCGCCCGCCGCCGATCTCGTGATCCTGCCGGGCTCGAAGAACGTGTGCGACGACCTCGCGTGGCTGCGCGCCCAGGGCTGGCAGACGGCGCTCGCGCGGCATCTGCGCTATGGCGGGCGCGTGATCGGCATTTGCGGCGGCATGCAGATGCTCGGGCGCGCGATTGCCGATCCGCATGGCGTGGAGGGCGAGCCGGGAGCGGTCGAGGGCTTCGGCTGGCTCGACTACGAGACCGTGCTCACGCGCGAAAAGACCTTGAAGAACGTGACGGGCGCGCTCGCGCTGGAAAGCGCGGATGGAGATACGGTCGCGGGCCCGGCGCGCGTGGCGGGCTACGAAATCCATATGGGCGAGACGCGCGGGCGCTCGCTCGAATCGCCCGCGCTATGGCTCGCTGTCGGCGACGAAGGGGCGACGCGCCCCGATGGCGCGCGCTCGGCGGATGGCCAGATTCTCGCGACCTATGTGCACGGCCTCTTCGACACGCCGCAGGCGTGCGCGGCGCTCTTGCGCTGGGCCGGGCTCGCGCAGGCGCGCGCGGTGGACTATCCGGCGTTGCGCGAGGCGTCACTGGAGCGGCTGGCGGACACGCTCGCGGCGAACCTCGATCTGGAGAAGGTGTTCGGCGTTATAGGCTGAACGCGCGGCTAAAGCGCGGCTGACCGGCTCAGTAAAGCACCATCTGCGTACAGCGGAACAGCGCGATGGTCTTGCCGTCCGGGCCGCTCACGGTGGCGTCCCAGACCTGGGTGCTGCGCCCGAGGTGCACGCCCTTCGCCACGGCCGAGATCGTGCCTTCGCGTGCGGTGCCGAGATGATTGCTCTTGATTTCGATGGTCGTGAAGTTCTTCGCGTTGGGCGGCAGGTGCGCGAGGCAGGCGTAGCCGCAGGCCGTGTCGGCGAGGCCGATTACCGTGGCGGCGTGCAGGAAGCCATTGGGGGCGAGCAGGTCGCTGCGCACGTCGAGTTCGGCGCGCAGCAGGCCTTGCTCGAGGACCAGCGGGCGAAAGCCCAGCAAATCGGGCAGGCGGCCGCGCTGCCTCTCAAGCAGGGATTCGATCGTGATCTCGTGGCGTAGCGTGCTCATGCTCGGTCAGTCTCCTTGATTTGATATGAACATTGCGGGTGCGCGCTCGCGGGGGGCTTCGGCGGCGCGCAATTTGCCGATAATATCGGACGGTTGATTCGGGGCGCCGGCTCGTCTGCAAGGCGCCTCGCCAGGTATCGAAGAACGCATCACGCAAAATCACGGCAATCCGGCTGGCCATGCGCCAGCCATCCTGACGGGAGCATTCATGACGGTAATCGTGGTGGCGAATCCCAAGGGCGGCGTGGGAAAGAGCACGCTGTCCACCAATCTGGCCGGCTATTTCGCCGCGCAGGGCGAGTGGGTGGCGCTCGCGGACCTCGACCGGCAGCAGTCCTCGCACGCCTGGCTCGATCTGCGGCCCGCGACGCTGCCGGCCATCGAAAGCTGGCAGGTCGATCTGGACAACCCGGCGAAGCCGCCCAAGGGGCTCGAGCACGCAGTCATCGACACGCCCGCCGGCCTGCACGGCAACCGGCTCGGGGCGATCATCGAGCTGGCGGACAGGGTGATCGTGCCGCTGCAGCCCTCGATGTTCGACATTCTCGCCACCCAGGACTTCCTGAACCGCCTGGCCAAGGAAAAGGCCGTGCGCAAGGGCGCGATCCAGGTGGGCGTGGTGGGCATGCGGGTGGACGCGCGCACGCGCTCGGCCGAGCAGCTGCAGCGCTTCGTCGAGGGCCTGGAGCTGCCCGTGCTGGGCTATCTGCGCGACACGCAGAACTACGTGCAGCTCGCCGCGCACGGCCTCACGCTGTGGGACGTCGCGAAGAGCCGGGTCGAGAAGGACCTCGACCAGTGGCAGTCGATTCTCGGCTGGGTCGACGGCAAATAAGCGTGCAGGGACGGCGGCGCGGGCCCGATGAGCCGCGCCGGCCAGACCCGCGTTTTAGCTCCAGCTTTGCGTGGGCACGTGGTCGCGGCTGCCCTTGATGCGGTTGTTCTCGTCCACGAACACGAGGTCCGGCTTCCAGCCGGCCTTGAGCTCTTCCTCTTCCACGTTCGCGAAGGCCGCGATGATCACGAGGTCGCCCAGTTGCGCGCGGCGCGCGGCCGAGCCGTTCAGCGAGATCATGCCGCTGCCGCGCTCGCCCTTGATCGCGTAGGTCGTGAAGCGCTCGCCATTGTTGATGTTCCAGATGTCGATGCGCTCGTTTTCGACGATGTTCGCCGCTTCGAGCAGGTTTTCGTCGATGGCGCACGAGCCTTCGTAGTGCAGCTCGCAGTGCGTGACCGCGACGCGGTGGATCTTCGACTTGAGCATATGGCGTTGCATGGAGGGTCTCCTCAGGCGGGCGGGCGCGCGGCCCGCCGCGGGTGGGCGGAATCTGGGGGAATCGGGTGAAAGCGGGACGGCGCGGCCGCCCGCGGGCCTCAGATCTCGAGGTTGTCGATCAGGCGCGTCGCGCCGAGCCTGGCGGCAGCCAGCACGACGAGCGGCGACTCGGCGTCGCCGGCCACGCCCGGCGCGGGCGGCAGCAGGTTCGCGCGCTTGCGGATCGCAATGTAGTCGGGCTTCCAGCCGCGCGCGGCGAGCGTCGCCATGGCGTCGAGTTCGAGCTGCTGGAAGTCGCGGCGGCCCGACAGCACCGACTCGCGGATCGCGCGCAGCACGCCCGCCAGTTGCGGCGCCTCGGCGCGCTCGGCGTCGCTCAGATAGCGGTTGCGCGAGCTGAGCGCGAGGCCGTTGGTGTCGCGCACGGTTTCCGCGGCGACGATCTCGGTCGGCAGCGCGAACTGCTGGCACATCCCGCGCATGATCATGAGCTGCTGGTAGTCCTTCTTGCCGAACACGGCCACGCGCGGCTGCACGCACGACATCAGCTTCATGACGACCGTGCACACGCCCTCGAAGAAGCCGGGGCGGAATTCGCCTTCCAGAATGTCGCCCAGGTCGTGCGGCGGGCGCACGCGGTACTCCTGCGGCTGCGGATACATGTCGCGCTCGGTCGGCGCGAACAGCACGTAGACGTTTTCCTTCTGCAGCTTCTCGATGTCGTCCTGAAGCGTGCGCGGATACTTGTCGAAGTCCTCGTTCGGGCCGAACTGCAGCCGGTTGACGAAGATACTCGCTACGACCGGGTCGCCGTGCTGGCGCGCGAGGCGCATCAGCGAGAGATGGCCTTCGTGCAGGTTGCCCATGGTCGGCACGAACGCGGTGCGGTTTTGGCCGCGCATCTGGTCGCGCAATTCCTGAATCGAGCTAATGACTTTCATGATCGGATGCTTTATGCCTCGCGCGGGGCAAGACTTGGGTGGCACGGCCGCAAGCCAGAGACCCGGACGAAGGGCCGCGAGCGGACGTCGCGCGCCCGGTCCGCGCGGGTGGCGCGGCAAGTGTTTCGTGTGCCCCGTATATGGGACGAGACCGGGCAGGCGCGGGCGATTGTAGTGGATTTGTGCATGCAGCGCACCCGCCTCGGGTAGGGGGTTGTCCTGGCGTTCCGCTGTGCGGCCCGTCGGAGGGTCCTGCGCGATGCGGTCCTATTTATTGGCTCGCCGCGCGCGGGCCCGGGCAAGGGCGGCCCAGGAATCAGGCTGGCAAATACGCGAGCCGCACGTAAATCGGCGCGAACGGCTCGGGCTGGGTGATCTCGATGAGCGATTCGCGCGACAGCTCCAGCATGGCGATAAAGTTCACGATCACGACGGGCACGCCGCGCGTGGTGTCGAACAGCTCGGAGAACTCCATGAAACGCTCGCCCTGGAGCCGGCGCAGGATGATGCTCATGTGCTCGCGCACCGAGAGCTCCTCGCGCGAGATCTTGTGGTGCTGGACGAGCTTCGCGCGCTTGATGACGTCGGCCCACGCGGCGCGCAGGTCGTTGCTGTCCACGTCGGGAAAGCGCGGCGTGATGCTCTGTTCGATAAAGACCTCGGCGCGCAGGAAATCGCGGCCGAGCTGCGGCAACTGGTCCAGGCGCTGAGAGGCGAGCTTCATCTGCTCGTATTCGAGCAGGCGGCGCACGAGTTCGGCGCGCGGGTCCTCGGCTTCCTCGCCGGTATCGGCCTTCTTCACAGGCAGCAGCATGCGCGACTTGATCTCGATGAGCATGGCCGCCATCAGCAGATATTCGGCTGCGAGTTCGAGGTTGGTCTTGCGCAGTTGCTCGACATAGCCGAGGTACTGGGTCGTGACATCCGCCATCGGGATGTCGAGGACGTTGAAGTTCTGCTTGCGGATGAGGTACAGCAGCAGGTCGAGCGGGCCTTCGAAGGTCTCGAGGAAGACTTCGAGCGCGTCCGGCGGGATGTAGAGGTCCTGCGGGAGCTTGAAGAGCGGCTCGCCGTAAAGGCGTGCGAACGCGACGCCGTCGACCGTGTCGGGCGTCGAGTCGGTTGCGGGCGTGGTCAGCGCCTCACCGGGCGTTTGCCCGGCAGCGTGGCCCGCGTGACTGGCCGCGTGCTCGCCTGCGGGCGGCGCGCCGGCTCCGTCGGCCTCGGCCATCAGAAGTTCTGGTAGTAGACGTAAGACGTTTGCCTCACGCGCGAAGCCTGCTGGCGCTCGCGCTCGTCGAGGTCGATCGGCTGCTTGTCCCACAGGAGCGCGCGGCCCTTGCGTTGCTGTTCTTCGAGCTGCGGCTTTTGCTGCTTGAGCTGGTTGATGAACTGCGTGATGTCCGACTGATACATGGCTGACGTCCGTCCAGTAAGGCGGGGCGCCTGATTGCGCCGCGCCGCTAATTCTGTCGGCGGCAATTTTACCGCAAGCCAACGCCGCGGAACATCCGCGCGGGCGCAGCGCGCGTCGGCCATGCCTCGGGCCGCTCCGCGCGCGCCATGCGTCCGGCTGCGCCGGCGTTGTGGCACGCTTTGCGCCTCCTCCTGGGGTTTTGACGCGCCGATGTGGTGAAATAACGCGTTTGCGCCCGTTGCCGCTTCCCGTGCCCTGCGCGCGAGCGGCGCAACCGGTGGCAACCAGTTCTACGACGGCCGGAGGTGGCGTTTGGCGGGATGGGTGATCGAAGCATTGTGCGCACGGCGGCGCCCCTCGCGGGCGGCGCGGCCACGGCTCGCCGCGTGCCTGATCGTGTGCCTCGCCGAGTTCTGCGCCGTGGCGCCGCCCGCCCGGGCCGACATCCTGACCACCCTGCTGCCGTGGATGCGCCCGCGCACCTACTACGACGTCGATATCCAGGCCTCGCCGCGCGACCTGCGCAAGCTGCTCGAGACGCACCTCGACATTGCGCGCTTTGCCACGCGCGCCGACGTGAACGAGGACCAGTTCGAGTTCCTCGTGACCGCGGCGCCGCAGCAGGTACGCGACCTCGCCTCGACGGCGGGCTATTTCACGCCGGTCGTGCGTACCGACGTGCGCACGATCGACGGCAGGCGGCACGTGCGCGTGAGCGTCGATCCGGGGCCGCGCACGACGATTTCCTCGGTGAAGCTCGTGTTTCGCGGCCCGGTCCTCACGGAAGACCCGGCGCAGGAGAACACCGCGCGCTTCGCGTTCTCGCTGCACGACGGCGACGCCTTTACGCAGTCGGGCTGGGACGACGCCAAGAACGCCTCGCTCAAGGCACTGCAGGCGCGCCGCTACCTCGGCGCCAAGATCGCGTTTTCGGAGGCGCGGGTCGATCCGCTCAGACATGACGCGCAACTCTCCGTAACGTTCGACAGCGGGCCGACCTTCACGCTGGGCAAGCTCGATGTTTCGGGCCCGCGGCGCTATCCGGGCTACATCATCGACAACGTGAATCCGCTCTCGCCGGGCGAAATCTACGACCTGAAGCGCGTGGCCGAACTGCAGCGCCAGGTGCAGAACACGCCGTACTACGCGAGCGTGGCGATCGACGTCGACGCGAACACGCAAAAGCCGCTCGAGACGCCCGTGCACGTGAAGGTGAGCGAGTTCCCCTACAACAACTTCCGCGGCGGCGTGGGTTATTCGACCGACACCGGCGCGCACGTCCAGGGTTCCTACACCTACCTGAACACGTTCGGGGCGGCGTGGCCGTTCCAGGTGCAGGGGCGGCTCGACCAGATCCAGAAGTTCGGTCAGGTCCAGCTTTCGATGCCGCCGGGCCCGCGCGCCTGGACCAACAGCCTCGTCGCGTCCTACACGACCACCGACGTCTCGGACACGAACATCTATAGCGCGCGTGTCGGGGTCCAGCGCACGCGCACCTCGCAGAACATCGACTACGCGTACGCGCTGATGTTCTACGACGACCGCCTCACGCAGAACGTGGGGCCGTCCTCGCGGGCCTATGCGCTCGTGCCGACGTGGGGCTGGACGCGCCGCAACGTCGACGACCCGCTCTTTCCGCGCTCGGGCAACATCATCCGCATGGAGGCGGGCTTCGCGCTCAAGAACGTGGGCGCCGAGCAAAGCTTCCTGCGCGCCTACATGCGCGGCCAGCAATACCTGCCGATCGGCCACAGCGACATCATGGTGTTCCGCGCGGAACTGGGCGGCGTGTTCACGAGCGGCCCGTCGAGCGGTATCCCCGCGTCGCTGCTGTTCCGTGCGGGCGGTTCGAACTCGGTGCGCGGCTACTCGTTCCAGAGCATCGGTAACGACCAGTCGGGCTCGATCCTGCCGACCAAGTACCTCGTCACCGGCTCAGCCGAGTACCAGCACTGGTTCAGTCACGACTGGGGCGGCGCAGCGTTCTTCGACGTCGGCACTGCCACCGACGCCTGGGGCGAAAAGGAGTTCGATCCGGGCGCGGGTATCGGCGCGCGCTGGCGCAGCCCCGTCGGGCCGGTCAACCTCGATCTCGCCTATGGTTTTCGCACTCACAGCGTGCGGCCCTATCTGACACTCGGGATCGCCTTCTGATGACGACGCGCTCGCTGTTCCGCTTTTCAACGCCTCCTGCGCCGCACGGCGAGGGGGTGGCATGAGCGCGCGTCGTCTCGCTGCGATGGCATGGCTGCCGGCCACGTTCGCGGTGCCGCCGGGGGAGGCTGGCCGAAGCCCGGACGATGAAGCGCGCGGCGAACCGGGCGGCCACGGACGCAATGGCGGCCACGGCGGCGCGGGCGGTGCAGGTGACAACAATGGTGCGCCGCCGCGGCGCCGCGGGCCGCGGCTCTGGACGGCGCTTGCCTGGGCGATCGTCGTGCCGGTGCTGCTCGTCGGGCTCGTCGCCGGCTTGCTCTATGGCGTGCTGACCACCGAGCGCGGCACGGCCTACGCGTGGCGCGCGGCAGTCAGGCTGCTCGACGGCAAGCTCGCGGGCAGGCTCGAAGGCGGCACGCTCGCGACCGGTGTGCGTTTTTCCAACGTGAGCTGGCGCGGGACGGACGGCACCACGCTCAAGGTCGACCGCATCGGCGGCCAATGGGAGCTGCAGGGTTTCGGCCAGAAACCCTGGCGCTTCGTGGTGGATTATCTGCACGCCGGCGACATCGAGATGCGTATCGTGCCGTCGCACGAGCCTTCCTCGCCCATGAAGCTGCCGGAAAACCTGCAGCTGCCGCTCGGGCTCGAGATCCGCGACCTGCAGGTGGACAAGCTCACGGTGCACGAAGGCACCTCGACCAACGAGTTCTCGCACTTCCAGTTCCACGGACGCAGCGACGGCCGCCATCACGAGGCCGCCATCGAGCGTCTCGACACGGCCTTTGGCGCGGTGAGCGCCGAGGCGAAGCTCGACGGTGTGCGGCCGTTCGCGCTCACGGGCGACCTGGGCTACTCCGGCAAGGTGAACGGCGAAGACGTGCAGGTCAGCGCAAACCTCGCCGGCTCGCTCGAGGCGCTCACGGCTGATGTCGAGGCAAGCGGCATGAAGCTCACCGGCCGCGCGCATGTGGAGGCCACGCCGTTTGCTTCCGTGCCGCTGCAGCGCGTCACGCTTGCGTTCGATCATGTCAATCCGCAGGCGTTTGCGCCGGGCGCGCCGTTCGCCGACCTCGCGGTGCGTGCGCAGTTGCAGCCAGTGCCGGGCGGTGCGGCGGGCGTGCCGGCGGCGCTCGCAGCGGTAGCGTCGGGGGCGGCGGCGGTGTCGGACGTGACGCCGGCTTCCGTGCCGGCGTCGGCATCGGCGCCAGCGGGTGGCGCGAAGCCCGATGCCGCGGCTGCCTCCGCCGCCTCGGGCGCAGCCGACGCGGCGCGCGCGCGCAGCAATGCGGCTGGCTTCACGGTGGCGGGCGCGGTCTCGATCGTGAACGCGAAGCCGGGCGCCATCGACGAAAAGCTGCTGCCGCTCTTCGACGCCCACGCCGATGTCGTGCTCGATGCGAAGACGCAGCGCATCCCGAAGCTCGCCGTGCGTCTCGTGAAGAACGCGACGATCACCGGCGGCGGCACGATCAGCGGGCGCGACGGGCGCTTCGACCTGAAGGTGGCCGCCCTCGACCTCAACGCGATCCAGTCGAGCGTGCGCGCCACGCAATTCGCGGGGCCGGTCGGCGTGCGGCTGAGCGGCGACGTGCAGAGCGTCACACTCGATCTCGCCGATCCGCGGGCGGCGCTGCGCGTGCAGGGCAAAATCACGCAGGACCCAGCGCGCCTCTCGCTCAACGACGTGCGGCTGACTTCGGGGGCGGGGCGCATCGACCTGTCGGGCGCGCTCAAGCACGACGCCAGTTCCACGTATCAACTCAAGGCGGTGCTGACCAATTTCGATCCGTTGTCGCTCACGTCGCAAACGCCGGCGCGCCCGGCCGCGAAGTCGCCCGCGCCGCCCGCCCGGCCGCGACCCGCGGCCCAACCCGCCGCCGATGCGCTCAGTCCGCAACGCAATCTCGCGCTCAATCCGGCGCTGAACCCGTCGCTCAATCCCGCGCAATCGGGCGAGCAGGCCGCCGAGCAACAGCGCGTGGAGAACGCGAAACAGACCGGGCAGGGCGGGGCGGCCGAACCCGTAGCGAAGCCGCGACCGGCCACGCGTCCCGCAGGCCGGCGCATCGAGGCGCGCGTGAACGGCACGCTCAATGCGAGCGGCACACTCGCGCCCACCTTCACGACGCGGGCCGAGTTCAAGCTCGGCCCGAGCGTCTACGACGACCTGCCGCTCACGGGCCAGGGCCTTATCCAGCTGGCGGGCTCGCGTATTCTGCCAAGCCGCGCGAACCTCTCGGTCGCGGGCAATATCGTGGATCTGCAAGGCAGCTTCGGCACGCGTGGCGACCGCCTGCGCTTTCGCGTGGATGCGCCGCAGCTCGACCGGCTCGGCTTTGGCATAGCGGGCCAGCTCGCGGCGAACGGCGACGTGACCGGCACCTTCGCGCATCCCGACGTCTCGCTCGACTACAAGGCCGACCACGTGGTGTTCGGCGATAACCGCGTCGGCCATGCCGAGGGCCGGGCGCTCGCGCGCGACGGCGCGAACGGCGCGCTCGCCTTCAGCACCGACGCGAGCGACATTGCCGTGGCGGGCGTCGACATCGCGACGCTCACCGCGCGCCTCGACGGCACGCGCGCGAAGCACACGCTCAGCGCGAGCGCGAAGGGCAAGGTGCAGGGCCAGCCGATCGACTTCGTGGTGGCGGCCAACGGCGGCCTCCAGGACACGCGCGAAGGCACGCGCTGGAACGGCACGGTGACGCAACTCGAGAACCGCGGCGTGCCCGGTGTGAAACTGCAGTCGCCGCTCACGGTGAGCGCGGGCCCGGGCAAGGTCACGCTTGGCGCGACGCGTATTACGGGGGAAGGCGCGTCGCTCGACCTGAAATCGTTCGATCTCGACCATGGCCGCATCCGCTCGGCGGGCACGCTCACCAACGTGTCGCTCGCGCGCATCATGCAGATCCGGCAGCAGTTCACGGGCGTGCCGTCCACGCTCCGGACCGACCTGATCTTCGATGGCGACTGGGACTTCGCCGTCGGCCCGACGGCCACCGGCTATGTGCAGATCAAGCGCCGCTCGGGCGACATCACGACCGAGGTCGGCCGCGGCTTTGCCTCGCTCGGCGTGGGCGAGCTCAACGTGCGCGCGGCCTTCAGCGGCGGCAACCGCCTCACGCTCACGGCGCATGCGCAGGCGGGCCGCGTGGGCATGCTCGACATCGATGCCTATACGACACTCTTGCCGCGCGACGGCATTCTCACTGTCGCGGACGAGGCGCCGATCGGCGGCACCATCAAGGCGAACGTGCCCTCGCTCAGGAACACGGGCGGCATGCTCGGCCCGACTTACCTGCTCGACGGCCATCTCGCGCTGCAGCTCGCGCTCGGCGGCACGGTCGCGAAGCCGAATCTGACGGGCTCGCTGGTCGGCGACGGCATCTCGGCCACCGTGGTCGACCAGGGCGTGGAGTTGAAGGACGGCGTGATCCGCATCGCGCTCTCGCAGAACCTCGTCGACTTCCAGCAGGTGGAGTTCCACGGCGCGACGAGCGGCACGCTGCGCGCAAAGGGCCAGGTGCGCCTCGACAACGCCGAGCCCGATCTCACCGCGAGCATCGTCGCGGACAAGCTCGAGCTTTTCGCTTCGCCCGACCGCAAGCTGTCGCTGTCCGGCAGCGCGAGCATCGCCAACGGCGGGCATCTCGGCGGCATGCAGATCGACGGCAAGTTCACCGTCGATCACGCGCTCTTCGACATGCCCGAGTTGCCTGCGCCGTCGCTCGGCGACGACGTCGTGATCGTGCGCCCCGACGGCTCGACGGTCGGCGGCAGGCCGCCCATCGAGGAAACGGCATCGACCAGGCCCGCGCCGCGCTTCGCGCCGCGTGCAAACATCGACATCGATCTTGGCCACGACTTCCGCTTCCGCGGGCAGGGCGCGGATCTGGGCCTGGCTGGCATGATCTCGGTCAACAGCGAGCCGGACGTCCCGCTGCGCGCGGTCGGCAACGTGCGCGTGACCGAAGGCTCCACGTACACGGCGTTCGGCACCAAGCTCAATATCGAAAACGGCTTCTTCACGTTCAACGGGCCGGTGGGCAATCCAGGCATCAACATTCTCGCCATGCGGCGCAACCAGCAGGTCGAGGCGGGCGTGCAGGTCACCGGCACCGTGCAGGCGCCGTCGGTGCGTCTCGTTTCCGAGCCCAACGTGCCCGATAACGAAAAGCTCTCCTGGCTGCTGTTCGGGCACGGCACCGACCAGGGCAACAACCTCGGCCAGCAGAGCGCGATGACGACGGCGCTCGCCCTGCTCGGCAGCGCGCAAGGCAAGCGCATTGCGCAGAGCATCGGCCTCGACGAATTTTCGATCGGGCGCAGCGAGGTGGGCCTGACCGACACCGAGGTCGTGATGATCGCGAAGGCCATCAACCAGCGTCTCGTGATCGGCTATGAGCAGGGCCTGCAGTCGGCGTCGAACGCGGTGAAGGCCACGATCAACCTCTCGCGTTACTGGTCGCTCGTGGTGTACGGCGGCACCTTCAACGGCGCCGATATTCTTTATACGCGGCGTTTCGATCGGCTTCGCCGCTAGCGCCTCGAAAAGCCAGGCGCAAAAAAACGCCCCTCGCAAGGGGCGTTTCGCACGACATGCGCGAGACGGTGTTACCTGACCCGCATGCCCGGCTTCGCGCCGCTATGCGGTTCGAGAATGTACAGACCCGGTTCGGCCTTCTCGTCGGCGGCGGAAGCCGCGAGCACCATGCCTTCGGACATGCCGAACTTCATCTTGCGCGGCGCGAGGTTCGCCACCATCACCGTGAGCTTGCCCTTGAGGTCTTCCGGCTTGTACGCCGAACGGATACCCGAGAACACGTTGCGCGTTTTTTCCTCGCCCACGTCGAGCGTGAGTTGCAGCAGCTTGTCCGATCCTTCGACGAGGTTGCAGTCGACGATCAGCGCCACGCGCAGGTCGATCTTCGCGAAGTCGTCGATGGCGATGACTTCCGGCGTTTCATCGGCGGCAGGTTTCTTCGCTTCCTTGGCAGCCTTCGACTTCTTGTTCGCATCCGCCGCCGCAGCGGCAGGCGCATCGGTTGCCTGCAGCGAATCGCGGTTGGCGGCGAGCAGCGCCTCGATCTGCTTCGGATCGACGCGCGTCATCAGGTGCTTGTACGCGTTGATCGGCTGTTGCGACGAGAGTGCCTTGCCTGCATCGGCCCAGGTCAGCGGCTCGATCGCGAGGAACTGTTCGACGCCTTCTGCGAGCGTGGGCAGCACCGGCTTCAGAGCGAGCGAAAGCAGGCGGAACGCTTCGAGGCTCACGCTGCAGGTCTCGTGCAGCGCCAGCGAGTTGGCCGGATCCTTGGCCTGCTCCCACGGCTTGGCCGTATCGACGTAACCGTTCACGGCGTCGGCGAGCTCCATCGTCTGGCGCAGCGCGCGGCTGTATTCGCGTGCTTCGTAATGCGCAGCGATTTGCGCAATCGCGGCGCGCAGTTGCTCGAGCAGCGGATGATGCATCGCGCTATCTTGCACGCGGCCTTCGAAGCGCTTGATCAGGAAGCCCGCCGCGCGGCTCGCGATGTTGATGTACTTGCCGACGAGGTCGCTGTTCACGCGCGCCTGGAAGTCTTCGAGGTTCAGGTCGAGGTCTTCCATCGTGCTGTTGAGCTTCGCGGCAAAGTAGTAGCGCAGCCACTCGGGGTTCAGGCCCGTGGTCACATAGCTTTCCGCCGTGATGAAGGTGCCGCGCGACTTCGACATCTTCGCGCCGTCGACGGTCAAAAAGCCGTGCGCGAAGACGTTGGTCGGCGTGCGATGACCCGAGAACTGCAGCATGGCCGGCCAGAATAGCGTATGGAAATACAGGATGTCCTTGCCGATGAAGTGGTACTGCTCCGTCTTCGAGCCGGCCTTCACCCATGCCTCGAAATCGAGACCGCGCTTCTCGCACAGGTTCTTGAAGCTCGCGTAATAGCCGACCGGCGCGTCGAGCCACACGTAGAAGTACTTGCCAGGCGCGCCCGGAATCTCAAAGCCGAAGTAGGGTGCGTCGCGCGAGATGTCCCAGTCGGCGAGCTTCGATTCGCCCGAGTCGCCCAGCCACTCGCGCATCTTGTTGGTCGCTTCCGGTTGCGCGAGGCCGCTCACCCAGCCGCGCAGGAAGTCTTCGCAGCGCGGGTCCGAGAGGCGGAAGAAGTGGTGCGTCGAGGTCTTGCGGATCGGGGTTGCGCCCGAGACCACCGAGTACGGATTCTTCAGATCAGTCGGCGCGTAGGTCGAGCCGCACACTTCGCAGCTGTCGCCGTACTGGTCCTTCGCGCCGCACTTCGGGCACTCGCCCTTGATGAAGCGGTCCGGCAGAAACATGTTCTTGACCGGGTCGTAGGCCTGCTCGATGTCGCGCGTCTCGATGAAACCCGCTTCCTTGAGCGCCAGATAGACCGACTCGGAGAGCACGCGGTTCTCTTCGGAGTCCGTCGAATAGTAATTGTCGAACGAGACGCCGAAGCTGTCGAAGTCGCGCTTGTGCTCCTGCCACACGCGCGCGATCAGCTGCTGCGGCGTGAGGCCTTCCTTCTCCGCGCGCAGCATGACTGGCGTGCCGTGCGTGTCGTCGGCACCGACGTAGTAGACCTCGTGGCCATGCATTCGCAGCGCGCGAACCCAGATGTCCGTCTGGATGTACTCGACCAGGTGGCCGATGTGGATCTGACCGTTGGCGTACGGCAGAGCAGACGTAACGAGAACCTGGCGGCGGCCGCTTTGATTGGCATGCGCGCCGGCTGCAGCGAGGTCGGTGGCGGGTGCTGACATAAGTGAGGGGAAGTCCGATGTTGCGGGGGGAAAGCGCGATTTTAGCAGGGCGGGCGCACCACCGTTCGGCGCGCCGGTGGACGCTCGTATGCGAAACGCCTGGAGGGAGCGGGGCTGCGAAGGCAGCGGCTATGGTGCGTTGCACAAATCGCGGCAAAAAAAAACCGGGGCAAGAATGGCCCCGGAGCAACAACGACAAGAGGAGAATGGTGACGCGGCGGCGCTGCCGCACACGTACCGTAAAGACAGACAGCACGTTTTCTCGAGAGTTCGAAAAATATTTCGATTCTCTTCCAGCGCGTTGAAGCGGGGGTCGGATCGCCGTCCGGCAAAGGTTTCGGAGCGCGTCTTCGGGCCGCTCGAAATGCAAACGGGACGGCAATGACTGCTGTCCCGTTGATGTGTCGCTGTTTTTTCCGCGCAGTCGCCGGCAACTGCGTTCCCGGCGACTGCGTCGGGCCAGCTTAGCCGCCCTGGTGCTGCGACGTCGCGCGCAGGTACATTTCCACACGGCGGTTCGCGGCGCGGCCCGCTTCGGTGTTGTTGTCGGCGATCGGTTGCGTATCGCCGCGTCCCTCTGCCGACATGCGCTGCATCTGAATGCCGCGAGATGCGAGGTAGTTCACGACGCTCTGGGCGCGGTTGACCGACAGCGTCTGGTTGTACGCGGCGGAGCCCGTGTTATCCGTATGGCCGACCACCTGCGCAACCACTTCCGGGTTCTGCTGGAGCGTCTGCGCGACCTGGTCGAGCACCGGCGCGAACGACGGCTTGATCGCGTAGCTGCTGGTGTCGAACGTCACATTGCTCGGGATGTCGAGCTTGAGCGAGCCGTCCGGCTGCTCGGTGATCTTCGTGCCGGTGCCCTTGGTGGCGCCCGAGAGCTTGTTGTGGATGTTCTGCCAGTTGTAGCCGGTGATGCCGCCGACCAGTGCGCCCGCGCCTGCGCCGATTGCCGCGCCCTTGCCGCCGCCGAAGATGGCGCCGATCGCCGCGCCCGTGCCAGCGCCGACACCGGTGCCGACAGCCGTGTTGGTGCCCTGCTGCGTCGCGCAGCCGGCGACGAGCGCCCCGGCAACGGCGAAGACGGACAGGCGAGTCAGGATTCTTGTGTTCATTTGCTTTCCTTTCTTGAGTGGAACGGACGCTGCCCGCGGCGTCCGCGGCCCCGCATGCGAACAGGGTCTTCGAACGGCGCGCGGCGGCAGCTACTACAATGACGCCTTGAGGTTTGCGCCGCCAGGCGGAAAGCCGCTAGGTCGCGGCTTCGAGACCACCTGGTCGGCACACAAAATCGATGCTGCCGCGAAGCGTGCCCTGTCGGGCAATTTTGCGCAATGCAGCTTAACAATTTCTTTCGATTTCCGGCGCGTAGGCGATCAGTCCACACTCGGATCGGCGCTAATGCAGACCGGCATTCTCCCCACGGAGTTTCAATGAGCATAGATCGGGCTTTGGTCGACGCCGCGCTCGCGGCCTTGACGGATCCGAACACGGGCCATCCCTACACGGTGGCCAAGGGCGTGCGCAACGTCACCGTCGAAGGCGGGACGGTCGGCGTCGAGATCGTGCTCGGCTATCCGGCGAAGAGCCAGTTCGACGCGGTGCGCGTGCAGGTCGAAGCGGCGCTCGCCGCCGTGCCGGGCGTGATGGCGAGCCGCGTCGCGGTTAGAAGCGAGATTACCGCGCATACGGTGCAACGCGGCGTGAAGCTGCTGCCCAACGTGAAGAATATCGTCGCCGTGGCCTCGGGCAAGGGCGGCGTGGGCAAGAGCACGACCGCCGTGAATTTCGCGCTCGCGCTCGCCGCCGAAGGCGCTTCGGTCGGCGTGCTCGACGCGGACATCTACGGCCCCTCGCTGCCGATGATGCTCGGCATCCAGGGCCGCCCCGAGTCGCCCGACGGCCAGTCGATGAATCCGCTCGAAGGCCACGGCGTGCAGGCCAACTCGATCGGCTTTCTGGTCGAGCAGGACAACCCGATGGTCTGGCGCGGCCCGATGGCGACGTCCGCGCTCGAGCAGCTGCTGCGTCAGACCAACTGGCGCGAGCTCGACTATCTCGTAGTGGACATGCCGCCGGGCACCGGCGACATCCAGCTCACGCTCTCGCAGCGCGTACCCGTCACGGGCGCCGTGATCGTTACGACGCCGCAGGACATCGCGCTGCTCGACGCGAAGAAGGGCCTCAAGATGTTCGAGAAGGTGGGCATTCCGATTCTCGGCATCGTCGAGAACATGGCCGTGCACATCTGCTCGAACTGTGGCCACGCCGAGCACATTTTCGGCGCGGGCGGCGGCGAGCGCATGGCGAAGGAGTACGGCGTGGAAGTGCTCGGCAGCCTGCCGCTCGACATCGCCATTCGCGAGCAGGCCGATTCGGGCAACCCCACCGTGGTAGCCGCGCCGCAGGGGCCGGTGGCGGAAATCTATCGGGCGATCGCGCGCCGCGTGGCGATCCAGATCGCCGAGCGCGCCCGCGACATGACCTCGAAGTTCCCGACCATCGTCGTGCAGAACACCTGAGCTCCGGTGCGGGCTGCGGCGCTTGTGCCGCGCCCCGTGCATGGGGACAGATAGGCGCGCGCCGCGCCGCCTGCGCGGTATCATGTGGGCTTCATCGGGTCCGGTATGGCGGCAGCAACGGGGCTGCCGCCGCCCGGCAAGAGGATCGCATGGATAAAGGACACGACAGGCAAGCGGGGAATGCGCAGGTCGTCTGGGTGATCGCCCTCGTCACGCTTTGCGGCTGCGTGCTGCTGGCGGGCTGCACGAGCTTCATGGGGCAGCAGGACAAGCGCGCAGTCGCACAGTTGCTGCCCACCGTCGGCAGCCAGGTGCGCGGCACGGTTTCGTTCGTCGAGCATTCGGACGGCGTGCAGGTGAGCTACAACCTCGCGGGCCTGCAGCCCGACAGCGATCACGCATTGCAGGTGCACGAGCGCGGCGACTGCAACGCCACCGACGCCTCGAGCGCCGGCGCCGTGTTCGCGCCCGCCGCGGAGCGCCTGAAGCCCGGCGTGCGCGTGGAAGGCGACCTCGGCAATATCCATGCGGACTCGAACGGCGTGGCGTCGGGCTTTATCGTTGCACCTGAGGTCTCGCTCGACGGCGTGCGCTCCGTGCTGCAACGCGCGGTGATCGTGCACCGGGACGCCATCGACCCCTACGCGTACCCGCAACGCGGCACGGGCCCGGCGCTCGCCTGCGGGCTGATCCGCGCCCAGTGAGCGCGGCGTTTGCGCCGGCGCGAAACGCAGTTCCAGGCATGCCGATCCACATCGCGTAAAATAGGCGCCTTTCGCACGCGGCGCGCGCCCGGTGGGTCCGTCCGCATGCTTTCCCGACCCGATTTCTCGTTAAGTAGCGAACATGGCAATCAAGTCTGACAAGTGGATCCGGCGCATGGCCGAAGCGCAGAAGATGATCGAGCCGTTCGTGCGCGATCAGGTCCGTATGTCGGAAGACGGCCGCAAGATCGTGAGCTACGGCACCTCGAGCTACGGCTACGACATCCGCTGCGCTGACGAATTCAAGATTTTCACGAATATCAACTCGACCATCGTCGATCCGAAGAACTTCGACGAAAAGTCGTTCGTGGACTTCAAGGGCGACGTCTGCATCATCCCGCCCAATTCGTTCGCGCTCGCGCGCACGGTCGAGTATTTCCGCATTCCGCGCAACGTCCTGACCGTGTGTCTGGGCAAGTCCACCTATGCGCGCTGCGGGATCATCGTGAACGTCACGCCGTTCGAGCCTGAGTGGGAAGGGTACGTCACGCTCGAATTCTCAAATACGACACCTTTGCCTGCGAAAATCTACGCGAACGAGGGGGTGGCTCAAGTGCTGTTCTTCGAAAGCGATGAGATCTGCGAGGTCTCTTACGCGGATCGCGGCGGCAAGTATCAAGGCCAGCATGGCGTCACCCTGCCGAAGACCTGACGCACACAACCACCGGACACAACGACATACGGGGACCGCTGCGCGTCATAAGCAGCGGTCGTTTCTTTTGGAGAATCGCGCATGAAGTTTCGTTTTCCCGTCGTCATCATCGACGAAGACTTTCGCTCCGAGAACATCTCGGGTTCCGGCATCCGCGCGCTCGCCGAAGCCATCGAGAAAGAGGGCGCGGAAGTCCTCGGGCTGACGAGCTACGGCGACCTTACGTCGTTCGCGCAGCAGTCGAGCCGCGCCGCGTGCTTCATCCTCTCGATCGACGACGACGAGCTGCTGCCCTACGTGGAAGGCTCGGACGGCGAAGCGCCGGAGCACGCACCCGCGATCGTCGCGCTGCGCGCGTTCATGGAAGCGGTGCGCAAGCGCAACGCCGACATCCCCATCTTCCTGTACGGCGAAACGCGCACCTCGCGCCATCTGCCCAACGACATCCTGCGTGAGCTGCACGGCTTCATCCACATGTTCGAGGACACGCCGGAGTTCGTCGCGCGCCACGTGATTCGTGAAGCGCGCGTGTATCTCGACGCGCTTTCGCCGCCGTTCTTCAAGGAACTCGTCAAGTACGCCGACGAAGGTTCGTACTCCTGGCACTGCCCGGGGCACTCGGGCGGCGTCGCATTCCTGAAGAATCCGCTCGGCCAGATGTTCCACCAGTTCTTCGGCGAGAACATGCTGCGCGCCGACGTCTGCAATGCGGTCGAGGAGCTCGGCCAGCTGCTCGATCACACCGGCCCGGTCGCGGCCTCGGAGCGCAACGCGGCGCGCATTTTCAGCGCGGACCACGTGTTCTTCGTGACCAACGGCACGTCCACGTCGAACAAGATCGTCTGGCACGCGACGGTCGCGCCCGGCGACATCGTGCTGGTGGACCGCAACTGCCACAAGTCGATCCTGCACGCGATCACGATGACGGGCGCGATTCCCGTGTTCCTCACGCCCACGCGCAACAACTTCGGCATCATCGGCCCGATACCGCGCGACGAGTTCAAGCCGGAAAACATCCGCAAGAAGATCGAGGCGAATCCGTTCGCCCGCGAGGCGCTCGCGAAGAATCCGAACGTGAAGCCGCGCATTTTGACGATCACGCAGAGCACCTACGACGGCGTGGTCTACAACGTCGAGATGATCAAGGATCTGCTCGGCGACATGCTCGACACGCTGCACTTCGACGAAGCCTGGCTGCCGCACGCCGAATTCCACGAGTTCTACCAGGACATGCATGCAATCGGCGCGGGCCGTCCGCGCACCAAGGCACTGGTGTTCGCGACGCACTCCACGCACAAGCTGCTCGCCGGCATCTCGCAGGCCTCGCAGATCGTCGTGCAGGACTCGGAAGACAGCGCATTCGACCGGCACCGCTTCAACGAGGCGTATCTGATGCACACGTCGACGTCGCCGCAGTACGCGATCATCGCGTCGTGCGACGTGGCCGCCGCGATGATGGAAGCGCCGGGCGGCCCGGCGCTGGTGGAAGAGTCGATCGCCGAAGCGCTCGACTTCCGCCGCGCCATGCGCAAGGTGGACGCCGAATACGGCGACGACTGGTTCTTCCAGGTCTGGGGGCCGGACGAGCTGGCCGAAGAAGGCATCGGTTCGCGCGAAGACTGGATGCTGCGCCCGAACGATCACTGGCACGGCTTCGGCGCGCTGGCGGAAGGCTTCAACATGCTGGACCCGATCAAGGCGACCATCGTCACGCCGGGTCTGGACGTGGACGGCGAATTCGGCGAGACCGGCATTCCGGCGGCGATCGTGACGAAGTACCTGGCCGAGCACGGCATCATCGTCGAGAAGACGGGTCTGTACTCGTTCTTCATCATGTTCACGATCGGCATCACGAAGGGCCGCTGGAACTCGATGGTCACCGAACTCCAGCAGTTCAAGGACGACTACGACAACAACCAGCCGCTGTGGCGTGTGCTGCCCGAATTCGTCGCGCAGCATCCGATGTACGAGCGCGTGGGCCTGCGCGACCTGTGCCAGCAAATCCACAGCGTCTACCGCGCCAACGACATCGCGCGCCTCACGACCGAGATGTACCTCTCGAGCATGGAGCCTGCGATGAAGCCTTCGGATGCAT
Organism: Paraburkholderia sp. CNPSo 3281; assembly: GCF_024206515.1. NCBI lineage: Bacteria > Pseudomonadati > Pseudomonadota > Betaproteobacteria > Burkholderiales > Burkholderiaceae > Paraburkholderia > Paraburkholderia sp. CNPSo 3281. The sequence goes on from NZ_JAMBPS010000025.1 coordinate 83,696, forward strand.
TCGCGAAGCTCGCGCACCGCGAGATCGACCGCGTGCCGGTCGACGAACTCGAAGGCCGCGTCACGTCGATCCTGCTCACGCCGTACCCGCCGGGCATTCCGCTGCTGATTCCGGGCGAGCGCTTCAACAGGACGATCGTGAATTATCTGAAGTTCGCGCGCGAGTTCAACGAGCGCTTCCCGGGCTTCCACACCGACATCCACGGGCTCGTGGGCGAGACCATCAACGGCCGCATCGAGTATTTCGTGGATTGCGTGCGCGCCTGAACGCGCAAGGGAGGGGAATGGTGGGTGGTTCATCGGCGCGGCTAGCGCGTTACTTTGCTGCGATGGTCTCGACGCTGTCGGTGATTTCGGCCGCCACGGTGCTGTTCGCCGTGGCGCCAGCGGCGCGCGCCGAGGTCGCGGCGGCCGATCCGATCGACACGGCCATGCGCGCCTGTCTCGCGCGCGCGGACCGGTCGTCGACGGCCGGGCAGATCCAGTGCATGGACGACGCGCGCACGGCCTGGCGCACGGCCGCCGACACCGCGCTTACGCAACTGCTCGCGAAGTTGCCGCCCGCGCAGCAAAAGCGCTGGCAACTGAGCCAGCAGAAGTGGGTGGCCTGGCGCGACGCCGAGGACACCATGCTCGGCGCCGCGTTCGCGACCACGAGCGGCAGCACTTACCAGCTCTACGAGGCGGACATGCATCTGCAGCCGGTGCGCGAGCGCGCGCTCGCGCTGCGCAACCAGGCGGCCATGTACAACGGCGACGCGCCGAAGGTGCGCGCCTGCAGCGCCGACGCGCGCTGCGAGCACGTGAGCTACGACCTCAATCGCTACTACCGTCAGCTCTATGCGCGGATGTCGAAGCACGCGCGTCCTACGGTCTCTCGCTCACAAAGCGACTGGCGCGCGTATCGCGACGCGACCACGCCGCTCATCGACGAGCATGCGCGACTCGATCTGCTAGGCGGGCGCCTCGCGACCTTGAAGCGCCTCGCCGAAACGGTGAACAACCACTGAGACTGGGCTTTCAGTCGATGATGAACTGCTCCGGCGCGCGCGCCGGCAGCACAGTGGGCTCGCCCATCAGGTCGTGCAACGCGACCTCGATGCCGGCCGACATCAGGTTGAGCGCGAGGTCGTTGTCTTCGGTGCCGAACGGGTCTTCGAGCTGCGAGGCGATCGCCTCGTGGGCCATGAACGCGTAGGCCACGAACACGGCGAAGATCGGCGTCAAACCGCCGATGCTATCGACGAGGCCGAACGGCAGCATCGCGCAGAAGAAGTACACGGTGCGATGAATCATCACCGTATAGGCGAACGGCAGCGGCGTGGAGACGATGCGCTCGCACCCGCCGATCACGTCCGAAATGCCATTGAGATTGTGCTCGAACGCGAGCACCGCGTAGCCGTCGAGGCGGCCTTCGCGTGTCTCGCGCCGGACCCATTCCGCGGCGCACAGCAGGAGCGTGGCCGTGCGGTAGCGCGACGCCAGCACGCGCTCGAACAGCGCGGGCGGCAGGCGCGATTCGAGATCGGCGCGCGGGTCGGTGTTGCGCAGTTGATGGCGCAGCGCATGCGGCAGCGCAGCGAGCAGACTCATCAGCTCACGGGCCCGTTCGCGCGTTGCGGCTTCGTCGCCGCTGCGCGGGAGCGTCAGCGCTTGCCGTACCAGCGAGCGCGTCTCATTGAGCATTTGCCCCCAGAGCTTGCGGCCTTCCCAATAGCGGTCGTAGCTCGCGCTGTTGCGAAAGCCGAGAAACACCGCGAGCGCGATGCCGATCAGCGAGAACGGCACGGTGCTCAGGTTGACCGTGAGCTTGAGGATGTGATCGTGCGCGGCCACCGCGATGATCGAGAGGACCAGCACGATGAAAAGGCGCGGCAGAAGTTGCGGCAGCACGGAGCCGCGCCACGCGAGCAGCATGCGGAACCAGTGGAGATGAGGGCGGACGATCATTGGGGCAGGGGGCGGGAGCGAAGACAAAACCTGACGGAGCAAGTCGTCAGTATGGCGCGGGATCGTACGCCATGGCGCGCGACCGCCGGGCGCACACTTCTGACATTTTGCTGCGGGCACAGCGCGCTGTCATGTGTGTCCTCATGCGCATTGTCACCTTGTGCGCCGCCCAGAAACAAACCGGGCGCGCGACGTTGTCCGTCGCGCGCCCGGTTGGCCTTTGAGTGCGGGCGTTCTCCGCCCGCTTCGCTGCGCTTACTTGAGCGCTGCGCGCGCCGCCGCGATGGCCGCACGCACCTGCTCGGGCGCGGTGCCGCCCGGATGGTTGCGCGCCGAGACCGAGCCTTCGAGTGTGAGCACTTCGAACACGTCTTCGGTCAGCAGGTGCGAGACGGCCGGCAGTTCGCGGCGCATCTCGTCGAGCGTGAGGTCGGCGAGATCGCAGTTGCGGTCCACGCAAATACGCACCGCGTGCGCCACGGCTTCGTGCGCGTCGCGGAACGGCAGGCCCTTCTTGACGAGGTAGTCGGCCAGATCCGTGGCCGTGGAGAAGCCTTGCAGCGCAGCCGCGCGCATCGCCTGCTCCTTGACCGCGATGCCCGCGACCATCTCCGCGAAGATGCGCAGCGTGTCCGCCACGGTATCGACCGTGTCGAACAGCGGCTCCTTGTCTTCCTGGTTGTCCTTGTTGTAGGCGAGCGGCTGGCCCTTCATGAGCGTGAGGAGCGCCATGAGATGGCCGTTCACGCGGCCGGTCTTGCCGCGCGCCAGTTCCGGCACGTCCGGGTTCTTCTTCTGCGGCATGATCGACGAGCCCGTGCAGAAGCGGTCGGCCAGATCGATGAAGCCCACGCGCGGGCTCATCCACAGCACCAGCTCTTCCGAGAAGCGCGAGACGTGCGTCATCACGAGCGCGGCGGCCGCCGTGAATTCGATGGCGAAGTCGCGATCGGAAACGGCGTCGAGCGAGTTTGCGCAGATGCCGTCGAAGCCCAGCGTCTTCGCCACGGCGAAGCGGTCTATGGAAAAGCTCGTGCCCGCGAGCGCCGCCGCGCCGAGCGGCAGACGGTTCACGCGCTTGCGGCAGTCCACCATGCGCTCGGCGTCGCGCGTGAACATTTCCACGTAGGCGAGCAGGTGATGGCCGAAGGTGACCGGCTGCGCCACTTGCAGGTGCGTGAAGCCCGGCATGATCGTGCCCGAGTGCTGTTCAGCGAGGTCGAGCAGCGCGCCGCGCAGGTCGCCGAGCAAGCCGCCGATGCGGTCGATCTCGCCGCGCAGCCACAGGCGGATGTCGGTCGCGACCTGGTCGTTGCGCGAGCGGCCCGTGTGCAGGCGCTTGCCGGCGTCGCCGATCAGGGCGGTCAGGCGCGCTTCGATGTTCAGGTGCACGTCTTCGAGGTCGAGCAGCCACTCGAATTCGCCGCGCTCGATCTCGCCCTTGATCTTCGCCATGCCGCCCTGGATGGCGGCGAGGTCGTCGGCGGAGATGATCTTCTGCGCGGCCAGCATTGACGCGTGCGCGAGCGAGCCCTCGATATCGACGAGCGCGAGACGCTTGTCGAAGAAGACCGACGACGTGTAGCGCTTGACCAGCTCCGACATGGGTTCGGAGAAGCGAGCCGACCAGGCTTCGCCTTTTTTGTGCAGTTGGGACGTCATGGTGATGGGGCGTGAACGAGCAAGCGGTGAGAAGGCGTGCCGCGCGGCGCATTGCGCCGCGCACGGCGGGAAAGATCACAATTTTAGCATCGGCGGTCCGCCGCAACGCCGCCAGGCGGCCCGCGCCGCTCAGAGCCGCACCAGCACCACGAGCTTGAGATCTTCGCGGTGCGCGGGCTTGAAGGTGATCTGGTCGTAGGCGATGCGGCCGTGGCGCGGGTGGTTGAACTCGCGCCGGCCGCCCTCGCGCTCGAACACGTCCTGCGAGGCCCAGAAGCGCGCGAACTCGTCGCTCGCGGCGATCAGCGAGTCGATCAGCGCGCGCGTGGGCGCGTCGTTCAGGTGGCGGATGGAGTCGGCGCGGAACTCGGCGGCAAGGCGCCGCGCGCGCGTTTCCCAGTCCACGATCAGCTCGCGCCCGAGCGGCTCGGTGAATGTGAAGCGCAGCAGGTTGCGGTCGTGCTCGGCGTCGAGCCAGCCCGTGAAGAGGTCCGCCGCATGCGCGTTCCAGGCGAGCGCGGTCCACTGGCGGTCAAGCACGTAGGCGGGGGCGTCCACGAGCTTCACCGTTTGCAGCAGCGTGGCGGGCGCGTCCGCGGTGGTGGCCGGATCAGGCTCGGCGGGGTCGCGCTGCGCGGCCAGCTCGAACAGGTAGGCGCGCTCGGCGCGCGAGAGCCGCAGCGCGACGGCGATGCGCGCGAGCGCGTCCGCCGAGGCCGAAACGGGGCGGCCCTGCTCGATCCACGTGTACCAGGTCGGGCTCACGCCGCACAACTGCGCGACTTCCTCGCGGCGCAGGCCCGGTGTGCGGCGGCGCGGGCCCGGCGGCAGGCCGACCTCCGTGGGCGAAAGACGCTCGCGATGGGCGCGGATGAATTCACCCAGCGCGCGTGCGGGTGTCGCGTCGAGGGTTTTACCGGCGGGGGCGGAAGGCGATCCCGAGGAGGGCGTGTCGAGGCTCATGGGCGTGGGGCTAGTGGCGGCGATACCAGAATAACCGCTTAACTTGTACTGGTACAAAACGGCCTCTATTGTAGCGTCTGACGCGGCGACGGGCCGCCACGTCAGCCAGCCCGGAGATTGCAGAACCCGGGGCGCGCAGCGCTCGCCGCTTCGCGCCCTACATAACGAGCCGCATCAGACACCGCAAAAAGGAGCATGCGATGAAGCATCACGATCAGGTCGCCGACGCATTCGGCTCGACCGCCGCCGCCTACCTCACGAGCCAGGTCCACGCGAGCGGCGCAGATCTGGAGAACCTCGCCGCGACCTTCGCGGCCACCTGCGGCAATGCGACGGTGCTGGACATGGGCTGCGGCGCGGGCCACGCGAGCTTCGCCGTCGCGCCGCACGTGCGCGAAGTCGTCGCCTACGACATCGCCCCGCAGATGCTCGCCACGGTCGAAGCCGCCGCGAAGGCGCGTGGCTTGACGACCGTGCGCATGCAGCAGGGCGCGGCAGAAACGCTGCCGTTCGCCGACGCGAGCTTCAACTGGGCCGTGAGCCGCATGAGCGCGCACCACTGGCGCGACGTGCAGCAGGCGCTTGCCGAAGTGCACCGCGTGCTCAAGCCGGGCGGCCGGCTGAAGTTCATCGACATCGCGGGCATCGACGACCCGCTTTACGACACGCATATTCAGGCGATCGAACTGTTGCGCGACGCGTCGCACATTCGCGACTACCGCGCCGACGAGTGGCTCGCGATGCTCGACGTGGCCGGCTTCGACGCGAAGGTGAGCGAGCGCTGGCGCATCGCGCTCGACTTCGATTCGTGGGTCGCGCGCATGCGTACGCCGCCGGAGCGCGTGACGGCGATCCGCTCGATGTGGGAGCGCGCGCCCGATGAAGTGCGGCAATACTTCGATGTGCAGAGCGATTTGTCGTTCAAGCTCGACGCGCTGATGGTCGAGGCGACGCGGCGCGATTGAAGCTCGCCCGAGGCAATCAAAAACGGCGTCGTGACCGCGAGGGCACGACGCCGTTTGCGCATGCGCACAGCGCGAACGCTCAACCCGTATTGCGCAACCCCGCCGCAATCCCGTTGATCGTCAGATGAATACCGCGCCGCACGCGCGGGCTCGGGTCACCGGCGCGATAGCGCTTGATGAGTTCCACCTGCAAGTGATTCAGGGGATCGAGATACGGGAAGCGGTTCTTGATCGAGCGCGCGAGCAGCGGGTTATCGGCGAGCCGTGCGGAGGCGCCCGTGATCTCGCCGAGCACCTTCGTCGTGCGCTCCCATTCGGCCACGATGCGCTCGAACACGAGCTTGCGCAGCTTCTTGTCCGCGACGAGTTGCGCGTAGCGCGAGGCCACCGCGAGGTCGGTCTTCGCGAGCGTCATGTCCATGTTCGAGAGCAGGTTCGAGAAGAACGGCCAGGTCTTGTACATCTTCTTGAACATCGCAAGACGGCGCGCGCGCTCGGCGTCGCTGCCCGCATCGTCGAGATACGAAGCCACCGCGCTGCCGAAGCCGTACCAGCCCGTGAGCAGCAAGCGGCACTGGCCCCACGAGAAGCCCCAGGGAATTGCGCGCAGATCGTCGATCTTGCGGTTCTTCGGGTCTTGCAGCTTGCGCGAGGCCGGGCGGCTGCCGATATTCAGTTCCGCGATTTCCGTGATCGGCGTGGAGGCGAAGAAGTAGTCGGTGAAGCCAGGCGTCTCGTAGACGAGCGAGCGGTATGCGGCCATCGCAGCGTCGGAGAGCGATTGCATGGTCTCTTCGAATGCGGGTAGTTGATCGGGGGCGCTGCTTGCCCCGCCCATCGGCAGCAGCGTCGCTTCGAGCGTCGCGGCGATCACCGTTTCGAGGTTGCGGCGGCCGATCTCCGGATTGCCGAACTTGCTCGCGATGACTTCGCCCTGCTCGGTCAGACGGATCTGGCCTTCCACCGTGCCCGGCGGCTGCGAGAGGATCGCGTTGTAGGTCGGGCCGCCGCCGCGGCCCACCGTGCCGCCGCGGCCGTGGAACAGACGCAGCGTGATGCCGCGCTGCTTGTACAGCGCGACGAGCGCCAGCTCCGCGCGGTACAGCTCCCAGTTCGAGGTGAGGAAGCCGCCGTCCTTGTTGCTGTCCGAGTAGCCGAGCATGATTTCCTGCTCGTTGCCCTGGTGCTCGACAATGCCGTCGATGCCCGGCAGCGCGAGCAGGTCGCGCATGATGCCCGGCGCGTGGCGCAAGTCGGGGATCGTCTCGAAGAGCGGGATCACCATCAGCGCGGCCTTCGCAGGGTCTTCCGCGTGGCCGAGGCGCCCGCTCATGAGGCCGGTTTCCTTCTGCAGCAGCATCACTTCGAGCAGGTCGGAAACTGTTTCGGTGTGCGAGATGATGTAGTTGCGCACCGCGCGCGCGCCGAACTTCTCGCGTGTCACGCGCGCCATTTCCAGCACGCCCAGCTCGCTCTTCACGAGGTCGGAATAGTCGAGGTACGGCGAGCGCAGCGTGCGCGGATCGGCGAGCTGCGCGAGCAGCACGATCTGCTTGTCTTCTTCGGACAGTGCCGCGTAGTCGGCTTGAACGCCGGCGCGCGCGAGCAGCTCCGTAATCACGGCTTCGTGGATGTCCGAACTCTGGCGCAGATCGATCGAGGCGAGATGGAAGCCGAACACGTCGACGGCGCGCATGAGCGGCGCAAGCCGCGTGGTGGCGAGCGACGCGCCGTGATGCTCGGCGAGCGAATCCATCAGGATATGCAGGTCGCGCGAGAACTCGTCCGCATCGGCATAGGGCTTGGCGCGCACGGGCGCGGCGTTGCGGCCCGCGCTGCGCACGGCCACCACGCCTTCGCCCAGACGCACGCGCGCGCTCGCGGCGAGGCGCGTGTACACGCCGATCAGCGCGCGGCGATAGGGCTCGTCCACGCGGTGCGGCGACTGGTCGGGCGAGGCTTCGGCCAGCGCCTTCAGCTCCTCGCTCGCGCCCGCGAGCAGGTTCGACACCGAAAGTTCGGCGCCGAGGCGGTGCACTTCGTCGAGGTAATGCTGCAGGATCACCTGCGCCTGGCGCTCGCTCGCTTCTTCGAGCGTGGCGGCGGTGACGTTCGGGTTGCCGTCGCGGTCGCCGCCGATCCAGCTGCCCATCTGGAAGAAAGCGGGCAGGCGCGCCGAAAGGCCGTGCTCCTTCAGCTGCGTTTCGATCTCGCTGTAGAGCGCCGGGATCTCGGTGAGGAAAGTCGTGTGGTAATACGAAAGCGCGTTTTCGATTTCGTCGCCCACGGTCAGGCGCGACTCGCGCAGCATGCGCGTTTGCCAGAGCGAGGTCACGCGCGCGCGCAAGAGCGACTCGTTGTGCTCGAGTTCGCGATGCGTGAGCGGCTGGTCGCGCTCGGCGAGCAGGCGCGCGATGTCGTGCTGCGAGTCGAGCGTGCTCTTGCGCTGCACTTCCGTGGGGTGCGCGGTGAGCACGGGGACGATCAGCGCGTCGTTGAAGAACTGCTGGAGCACCGGCGTCGCGGCCGCGCCCGCAAGCGCGAGACGTTCGAGCGAATGCGCGATGGTGCCCGCCTGCGGCGCCGAGCCCGCGAGGTCGTGAATGCGGCGGCGGCGGTTGCGGTGGCGATCTTCAGCAATGTTCGCGAGATGCGAGAAGTAGCTGAACGCGCGCACGACGCTCACGGTCTGCTCGGGCGAGAGCGCGCGCAGCTGCTTTTCCAGCGCGAGCGCGTCGGCGTTGTCGTCTTCGCGGCGAAAGCGCACGGCGGTCTGACGAATGCTTTCCACGACGTCGAAGACAGCGTCGCCTTCCTGCTCGCGCAGCACTTCGCCGAGCAGGCGGCCCAGGTACCGGATGTCTTCGAAGAGCGGCTGGTCCTTGTCGTCGCGGGCGCGGCCATTGCGCGAGGCGCCGGCGGGCGCTTTCGGAGCCTTCGCCGCCTGCGTGGCCTTCATCGCTTTTGCGGCCTTCGGCGTTTTCACCGCCTTGACAGCCTCGGCGGCCGGTTTGGTCGTCGTGGATTTCGTGGTCTTCGTGGTCTTCGTCGTTTTCGCCGGTTTCGTGGACGGCGTGGCCGATGCGGCCTTCGAAGTTGCGTTCTGCGATGCGGTGTTGCGGCGCTCTGCGCGCGCCGAGCCTGAAGACTTCACGATGTTTTCCTTGAGGCTTGCCAGGATATGGGCAGGTTAGTCGGAGAACTGCCAACTGCATGGCCGCGGCGCGTGCCGGGCCGTGTACTGCGGGTGCAACCTGGAGAGGGTGGAAGGTGCCACCCTGTGCGAGCCGTGCGGATAGTGCAGAGGCGGCGAGCCTCGCCAATGGCGGTGCGCCGGGTGCAGGCCTTGCTGGAGAGGTGCGCCGCTGAGAGGGCGAGCGCAAGCCGAAGCGGCGCCGCGGCGATAGCCGGGGCCACGCGGGCCGCGTATGCTGCCAGCCGCGTGCCAGACGCGCGCCAGTTTGCCTACGATGGGTACAGTAAGCGCCGCTGCAACGCCTGAGTCTCTTCCTTGCCGCCGCCCGCGCCTTGTTCGCCTGTCCCTGCGGGGAGGCGGTAAAAAGGGCGCGTGCTAACATTGCCTGTTATCCGATCCTGCTTTTCATCCCGTCATTCGATGTACTTGCCATGAACTCCGAGACGCTATCCGCGCCCATGCCCAACACCCTGGTGATCGCTTCGCGGGAGAGCCGCCTCGCGATGTGGCAGGCCGAGCATGTGCAAGCTGCGCTGCACAAATTATATCCAGCCTGCGACGTGAAAATTGTTGGAATGACGACACGCGGCGATCAAATTCTCGACCGCACGCTCTCGAAGGTGGGCGGCAAGGGTCTTTTCGTGAAGGAACTGGAGCAGGCGCTGGCCGAGGGCCGCGCCGATCTCGCCGTGCACTCGCTCAAGGACGTGCCGATGGAGCTGCCCGAAGGCTTCACGCTCGCGGCCATCATGGAGCGCGAGGACCCGCGCGACGCGTTCGTCTCCAACGACTACGACTCGCTTGCCGCGTTGCCGGCGGGCAGCGTGGTGGGCACGTCGAGCCTGCGCCGCGAGTCGATGATCCGCGCGCGCTATCCGCATCTCGACGTCAAGCCGTTGCGCGGCAATCTCGACACGCGCCTCGCCAAGCTCGACCGCGGCGACTACGCGGCCATCATCCTCGCGGCTGCCGGCTTGAAGCGCCTTGGCCTCGGCGCGCGTATCCGCGCGCTCATCGAGCCCGAGGACAGCCTGCCGGCGGCGGGCCAGGGCGCGCTCGGCATCGAGATCCGCGCCGATCGCGCCGATATCGCCGCCTGGCTCGCGCCGCTGCACGACGACGCCACCGCGAAGGCCGTCGAAGCCGAGCGCATGGTTTCGCGCGCACTGGGCGGCAGCTGCACGGTGCCGCTCGCGGCCTACGCGCAGTGGCACGACGGCAAGCTTGCGCTGCGCGGCACGATCGCCACGCCCGACGCGAGCCGCGTGCTCGCCGCGCAGGAGGCCGCCGCGGCGTCCACGGTCGACGATGCCATGGCGCTCGGCCGCCGCGTTGCCGACGACCTCATCGCGCAGGGCGCGCTCGAGATCGTGCGCGCACTCGCGGACGCGGCCCAGGCAGCCGATGGTCCGAATGCGGCGCCCGCCAAGGGCGCCGCCACCCAGAACCCAACCGGCGCGGGCGAAGGCCCGGCCTCCAGATGATGGCCGGCTCCTGGCAACCGTACGGTAAAGCCGGCCAGCCCGACGAGTGGGGTGGCCCGGGCGACGCCTCCAGCGGCGCGAAGCGCGCGTCACCGTCGAGCGGCGAAAGCAGCCATGGTGGCGGCGCACCGTTCACCGTCGTCATTACCCGGCCGGCCGGTCAGTCGGATGGTCTCGCCGGGCAACTCGCGCAGCACGGCATGCGCACGCTCGACTTCCCGCTCATCTCCATCGTGCCCGTGACCGACGAAGCGCCGCTACGCGCCGCGCTCGGCGCGCTCGAACGTTTTGCGCTCGTCGTGTTCGTTTCGCCGAACGCCGTCGATCGCGCGTTCGCGTGCTATGCCTCGGTGTCGTCGATCTGGCCGGCCGCGCTGCCCGTGGCCGTGGTCGGCCCGGCAAGCGTGGCCGCGCTCGAGCGCCACGGTGTGGCGGCCCCCGAGCATCGCGTGGTCAGCCCTGCGGGCGCGGGGGAGGAAGAGCCCGCGCGCTTCGATTCTGAGTCGCTTTACGCGGCGCTCGAAAAGACCTTCGGCGTGGACGCCTTCGCGGGCAAGGGCGTCCTGATCGTGCGCGGCGACGGCGGCCGCGAGTGGCTCGCCGAGCGTCTGCGCGAAGCGGGCGCCGAGGTGGAGACCGTGGCGGCCTACCGCCGCGTCGTGCCCGAGCCTCCCATCGCCGCCTGGACCCAGGTGCATGCGCTGCTCGAAGGCGCGCCGCACGCGTGGCTCGTCACGAGCTCAGAGGGCGTGCGCAACCTCGACGAACTCGCGCGCGAGCACCTCACGGCGGGCGAGATCGTCGAGCTGCGTCACGCGCCGCTCGTCGCGCCCCACCCGCGGATCGCCGAGACGGCGCGCTCAATGGGTTTTGATAGGATTACGGTGTCCGGCGCGGGCGACGTACGCATCGTCGAGACGCTGCGAGGCCTCGCTTCTTCCGTTGTTCAACCGGTTCAGAACACTCCGGCCCAGGCGCCGGCCAACCCACGCATGACAGATTCGAACAACTCAAGCAGCACAGCAAACCAGGGCGCCGTCACCACGGGCGCGGCGGTTTCCAGCAGCGCGTCGGCATCGGGCAGCGCATCGGCGCGGCCGTCGTATGCGTCGTCGGGCGCGGGGTCTTCCGCGCCGCTGACGCCGCCGCCGGGCGCGGGCAACGGGCGTCGCGGCGCGGGCACGGCGCTGCTGTGGCTCGTCCTGGTGCTGGTCGCGGCGGGCTCGGGCGCAGGCGGTTATCTCCTCAATCGCAAGGTCGACAACCTCGGCATGCAGGCCATTCAACGCCAGCAGGCAAGCGAGCAGCAGACCGCCGCGCTGCGCGCACGCGCCGACCAGGTCGCCGCAGGCTCACAGCAGATCGACAAGCAGATCGCCCAGCTCGAAGGCAAGATCGCCGACGCGCAGAATTCGCAGCAGGCGCTCGCGCAGCAATATGCCGATCTGTCGAAGAGCCGCGACGACTGGACGCTCGCCGAAGTCGGCCAGATGCTGTCGAGCGCGAGCGAACAGCTCCAGCTCACGGGCAACACGCAGCTCGCGCTGTTCGCGCTGCAAAGCGCCGACACGCGCCTCGCCGCCTCGGACAACGCGCAGGCCATCGCCGTGCGCAAGGCGATCGCGCAGGACATCGACAAGCTCAAGGCCGCGCCGTCCACAGACCTCACAGGTCTCGCCATCAAGCTCGACACCGCGCTCGGCCAGATCGACTCGCTGCCGCTTTCGGGTGAGGCGATCGTCGCGCATACGAAGCCGGAGGCTGCACAGCCCGCCGATATCGCCCAGGTTGCCGCGGCGACCAACCAGCCGAAATGGAAGGTATGGATCGACACGTTCGTCGACGGCGTGGGCAAGCAGATCACGAGCCTCGTGCAGGTGCGCCGCATCGACAACGCGGACGCCATGCTGGTCTCGCCCGATCAAGGCTATTTCGTGCGTCAGAACCTGAAGCTGCGTCTGCTTTCGGCGCGCCTTTCGCTGCTCTCGCGCAACCAGGAAACGCTCAAGTCCGACCTCGCGGCCGCCGACGCCACGCTCGCACGCTACTTCGACGGCGCGTCGAAAGACACGCAAACCGTGCGCGGGCTGCTCAAGGAAGTGAACGACGGCTCGGCCGCCGTCACGCTGCCCACGCTCGACACGAGCCTGAAGGCGATCCAGCAATACCGGAGCCGGGGGTAAGCATGGCGATCCGTGGACTCCTCTGGCTCGCGCTTCTCTTCGCGATTGCCGTCGCGCTCGCGACCGTCGGGCGCTTCGACACCGGGCAGGTGCTGCTCGTCTATCCGCCGTATCGCGTGGACGTCTCGCTCAACCTGTTCGTGGTCGGCATCGTGGTGGCGTTCCTGCTGCTTTACGCGATCCTGCGTTTCGCACGCAACATCGTGACGATGCCGCGCCGAGTGGGCGCCTACCGCGCGCGCATGCGTGCCGAGAAGGCGAACTCGGCGCTGCGCGACGCCGTGGGCAATCTTTACGCGGGCCGCTTCTCGCGCGCCGAGAAAGCCGCGCGCGATTCGCTCGCCGACGCGAAGAATACGAGCGCCGCGGGCCTGATCGCCGCGACGGCCGCGCATCGTCTGCATGAATACGCGCGTCGCGACGAATGGCTCACCCAGGTCGACGACCCCGACCTCCAGGAAGCGCGCCTCATGGCGACCGCCGACATGCGCGCCGACGGCCGCGACGCCGATGGCGCGCTCGCCGCGCTCACCGAAATGCGCACGCAGGGCGGCCGCCGCATCCACGCGCAACAGATCGCGCTGCGCGCGCAGCAGCAGCTCAAGAACTGGAGCGAAGTGCTCAAGCTCGTGAAGACGCTGGAAAAGCGCGAGGCGTTGCACCCGGCCGTGGCCGTGCGCCTGCGCCAGCTCGCGGCGGAAAATCTGCTGCGCGACCGCCGTCACAACGCCGACGCGCTGCTCGAGCTGTGGCAGTCGCTCTCGAACGTCGAGCGTCACTCGCCGCGTCTCGCCGACTGCGCCGCCGAACTGCTGATCGCACTCGATCGCCAGGCCGACGCACGCAAGATCGTCGAAGAAGCGCTCGCGCAGAACTGGGACGCGCGCTTGCTGCGCCGCTATCCGGACACCGCGGGCAGCGACGCGCTGCCGCTCATCCAGAAGGCCGAGGCGTGGCGCAAGGAACGTCCCGAGGACGGCGACCTGCTGTTCGCGCTGGGCCGCCTGTGCCTGAAGCAGCAACTGTGGGGCAAGGCGCAGTCGTTCCTCGAAGCCGCGCTCAAGTCTGCCGACGCGACGCAGAACGAGCCGCTCAAGATCCGCTCGCATCGCGCACTCGCGCGCCTGCACGAGCAGCTCGGCGACGGCGACAAGGCCGCTTCGCACTATCGCGAAAGCGCACTGTCGATGAACGTGGTTTAAAGAAGCCCGCCACGAATCTGAAGCCGCAACGAAAACGGCCGCCTGCAAAACAGGCGGCCGTTTCTTTTTGGTGAAGCCGTAATGCGTTTAGCGGTTCACGAGCTTGGCCGGTGCCGAAAGCGCAAGCAAACCGCCCAGGATCATGAACGCCGCGAGCATGTACATGCCCGAATCGTTGGCCGAGGTGGCCTGCTTGAGCCAGCCCACCGCATACGGGCTCAGGAAGCCCGCGAGATTGCCGATCGAGTTGATGAGCGCGATGCCGGCCGCCGCGCCCGTGCCCGCGAGCCAGGACGTGGGTAGGCTCCAGAATAGCGGCAGCGTGGTGAGAATGCCCATGGTCGCAATGGTGAGCGCCGTCATGGCGAGCGTGGTGTCGTGCGCCCATGTGACCGAAAGCACGAGGCCGAGCGCGCCGATGGCGGCCGGCACGGCGATGTGCCAGCGGCGCTCGCGCGTGCGGTCGGCGCTCTTGGCCACCAGCACCATGCCGACCACGGCCGCGGCGAACGGAATCGCCGAAAGCAGGCCGATGGTGAGCGCGTCTTTCACGCCCGTCGCCTTGATGATGGTGGGCAGCCAGAAGCTCACGCCGTATAGGCCCATCACGAACGAGAAGTAGGTGAAGCTCATCACCAGCACGCGCGCGCTCGTGAGCACGGTCATGAGCGGCGGGTCTTCCTTGGTGGCGTCCTCGAGTGCGATGTTGCGTTCGAGCAGCGCGCGCTCTTCTTCCGTGAGCCACTTCGCTCGGCCGATGCGGTCGTCGAGCACGAAGAACACCAGCACGCCGACGATCACCGAAGGCAGCCCTTCGAGCAGGAACAGCCACTGCCAGCCTTGCCAGCCGTTCGCGCCGTCGAAGGACTTGAGAATCCAGCCTGACACCGGCCCGCCGATCACGCCCGACAGCGCGATGGCCGTCATGAACCACGTGGTCATGCGCCCACGGCGGTGCGCGGGATACCAGTAGGTGAGATAGAGGATGATGCCAGGGAAGAAGCCCGCCTCGCACAGGCCGAGCAGAAAGCGCATCACGTAGAACATGGTGGGCGTGGTGACGAACATCGTCAGGATGGAGACGAGGCCCCACGTGACCATGATGCGCGCGATCCACACGCGAGCGCCCACGCGATGCAGGATGATATTGCTTGGCACTTCGAACAGAAAGTAGCCGATGAAGAAAATGCCCGCGCCGAAGCCATAAACCGCATCGGAGAGATTGAGCGCCGAACTCATCTGCAGCTTGGCGAAGCCCACGTTGACGCGGTCCAGATACGCGACCACGTAACACAGCATGAGAAGCGGAATGAGGCGCCACGCGACTTTGCGGTACGTGGCTTCTTCGAAGGCGGAGGGCGGGGCGCCCGCTCCCGCTTGCGGCAGATGATTCGCTGGACTGGCCATGGTGTCTCCTAAGCGCGATCTTGCTCGTTGGCGTGTTTGTTGTATTGCCGCCTTGTTATGGCGGGTATTCGACGCGAAAGCACGATCATTCTATACGCGCCGCCGTGGCGCGACGGCGCGTCAATGTCGGGGAAAACACCGATCGGTCAGCGACCTGGCGCAGCGAGACCCAGCTACACGCAGCGCCCGCCATCCACTTCGATGCAGGTGCCGGTGATGAACGCCGCCTCATCCGAGGCGAGATAGAGACACGCATTGGCCACGTCCTGCGGCGTGGAAAATCGCCCGAGCGGAATGGTCGCGACGAAGCGCTGGCGGTTCTCGGGCGTGTCGGGCACGCCCATGAACTCCGCCGTGAGCCCCGTATCGCCGATCACGGGATTCACGCAGTTCACGCGGATCTGGTCGGGGCCCAGCTCGGCGGCGAGCGCTTTGCTGGCCACGATCATCGCGCCCTTGCTGCCGTTGTACCAGACGAGCCCAGGCCGGGGCCGGATGCCGGCCGTCGATGCGATATTGACGAACGCGCCGCCGCCGCGCTCGCGAAAATGCGGCACGAACGCGCGCACGCTCCAGTAGAGGCCCTTCACATTGACGGCATACACGCGGTCGAACTCCGCTTCGCTCACTTCGAGCACGGGCTTGTTGCGATGCGTGGTGCCCGCATTGTTGACGACGATCTGCACGCTGCCGAAGTCGTCGATTGCCGCTTCGCGCAGCGCCTGCCAGTCGGCTTCGCGCGTGATGTCGCCTTGCACGGCGATGGCCTTGCCGCCCGCGAGCGCGATCTCGCTCGCCACGCGCTCGGCGGCGTCACCGTTCAGATCGTTGATGACGACGTTCGCGCCTTCGCGCGCATAGGTCCTGGCGATCCCTTCGCCGAAGCCCGAGCCGCCGCCGGTCACGACGGCCGTCTTGCCTTTGAGTCGCATGGTGTCTCCGTTTATGTTTATCGACATGATTCAGCCGTGCCGAATCGCGATGGTCTTGAGCACCGTGAAGCCATAGAGCGCCTCGAAGCCTTTTTCGCGTCCGTGCCCGGAATGCCGCGTGCCGCCGAACGGCAATTCGACGCCGCCGCCCGCGCCGTAGTTGTTGACGAACACCTGGCCCGCGCGCACGCGCCGGGCGAGACGCATCTGGCGCGCGCCGTCGCGCGTCCAGATGCCGGCGACCAGGCCATAAGGCGTGCCGTTGGCGAGCGCGAGCGCTTCTTCCTCGCTCTCGAATGGCATGGCCGCGAGCACCGGGCCGAACACTTCCTCCTGAGCGAGGCGGCTTTGCGGCGGCACGTCGCGCAGGAGCGTCGGGACTTCGTAGAAGCCGCCGCTGGGCGCATCGGCTTCGAGCCGGCCGCTCGCCGCCGTGGCGATGCGGCTCGCGGCCGCTTCGTCGAGAAAGCCGCGCACGCGCTGGCGCTGCTTCTCGTTGATGAGCGGGCCGCAGTCGAGATCGGCACTGGCCGGGCCCACGCGCAACTTGCCGAACGACGCGGCGAGCCGGTCGATGAGCGGCTCGTAGGCGCCGCGCTCGATCAGCACGCGGCTGCCCGCCGAACAGGTCTGCCCCGCGTTCTGCACGATGGCGGCGACGAGCACGGGCAGCGCGGCGTCGAAATCGGCATCGGCGAAGACGATTTGCGGCGACTTGCCGCCCAGTTCGAGCGTGACGGGCACGTGGTGTTCGGCGGCCATCTGCGCGACGAGCTTGCCCGTTTGCGGCGAGCCCGTGAACGAGATGTGGTCGATGCCGGGATGCGCGGAGAGCGCTGCGCCCGCCTCATGTCCAAGCCCGGTGACGATGTTGAGCGCACCGGCGGGCAGACCGGCTTCGCGCGCCAGTTCGGCCACGCGCAGCAGCGACACGCAGGCGTCCTCGGCGGGCTTCACCACGCACGCGTTGCCGGTGGCGAGCGCCGCACCCACACTGCGGCCGAAGATCTGCATGGGGTAGTTCCAGGGCACGATGTGGCCCGTCACCCCGTGCGGCTCGCGCACCGTGAGCACCGTGTAACCGGCCTGGTAGGGCAGCGTTTCGCCGTGCAGCTTGTCGGCGGCGCCTGCGTAGAACTCGAAATAGCGCGCGAGCGCGGCGGCGTCGGCGCGCGCCTGTTTGAGCGGCTTGCCGGTGTCGCGCGCTTCGAGTTGCGCGAGTGCTTCCTTGTGCTGGCCGACCAGGCCCGAGAGCGCGAACAGCAGTCGCCCGCGCTCAGAAGCGCTCAGTGCGCCCCAGGCGCCCTCGAAGGCTTTGCGTGCGGCCGTGACGGCCGAGTCGATGTCGGTTGCATTGCCGCGTGCAAGCTGCGCGAAGGGCTCGCCGGTGGAGGGATCGATCGCGGCGAGCGTCTCGCCGCTGGCGGGCGATTGCCATTCGCCGCCGATGAAGTGCTTCGCTTCTTCCATGCATGCGCCTCGTAAATGGGGGTGAAACGAGGGAGGGAAACGCAAAACGGGAAACGTCGCCGAAGCGTGCCGCGGATCGCCCGATGGAGGGCCGCGCCGGCAGGTCGATTATCGCGCCAATTGCGGGCGCTACGCGCAGGAATTCAGCAGACACTTCATCTGCGTGCGGGAAAGCCCTGGGCCGAACCGCCGGCCGCCCTGGCCGATTGGCTATAATGGCGTCCATCCTCCAACGCCCGGTTCTGCGCCGGTTTTCCGCGCAAACCGTCGGTTTTTCTTCTTCTCAACAGAGAGCGCTCATGAGCTTTGCAAATGTCCCCGCCGGCAAGGATCTGCCGCAAGACTTCAACGTGATCATCGAGATTCCCGCGCAAAGCGATCCGGTGAAATACGAAGCCGACAAGGACCTGGGCCTGCTCGTCGTCGATCGTTTCGTCGGCACGGGCATGCGCTATCCGGTGAACTACGGCTTCATTCCGCAGACGCTCTCCGGCGACGGCGACCCGGTCGACGTGCTCGTGATCACGCCGTTCCCGCTGCTGGCAGGCTCCGTTGTGCGCTCGCGCGCGCTCGGCATGCTGCAGATGACCGACGAGTCGGGCGTCGACGCGAAGCTGATCGCGGTCCCGCACGACAAGGTCTGCCCGATGACGGCCAACCTCAAGTCGCTCGACGACGTGCCCGAGTACCTGAAGGACCAGATCAAGCACTTCTTCGAGAACTACAAGGCGCTCGAAAAGGGCAAGTGGGTCAAGGTCGAAGGTTGGGTCGGCATCGAAGCCGCCCACAAGGAAATCACGGACGGCGTGGCGAACTTCAAGAAGTAAATCGCGCGCTTCTGGTTTGATTGAAAACCGCACGGGCTTGCAAGGGCCGTGCGGTTTTTTCATGGGCGCTCGATCAACCCACTTCGGCGACGTCGCGCAGCTCGGGCCCGCGCAGGATGTCGAGCCGCGCGGGCCTGCCCACGCCGTAGCCCTGCGCGTAGTCCACGCCCATCGCGATCATCCAGTCCACGATGGCGGCGTCCTCCACGCACTCGGCGATCGTCAGCTTGCCCGCCGCGTGCGCGACCTGGTTGATCGATCGCACGATGGCCTGGTCCAGCGGACTGTCGATGATGCCGCGTATGAAGCTGCCGTCGATCTTCAGATAATCGACGTGCAGATGCTTGAGGTAGTTGAACGACGACATGCCCGCGCCGAAGTCGTCGAGCGCGAAGCGGCAGCCCTGCGCGCGCAGGCGTTCGATGAGGGCGATCGCCTCGTTCAGGTTCGTGATCGCGGCGGTTTCGGTGATCTCGAAGCACACGCGCTCGAACGGGATCGACCAGATGCGCTGTTGATCCTCGATATAGTCGGCGAGCTGCTCGTCGCCGAGCGAGGCGCCCGAGAGGTTGATCGACCAGGTGCCGTAATCGTGCGTGCCTTCGGCAATCATTGCGAATGCGCTCGCGATTACCCAGCGGTCGATGGCCGGCATGAGGTCGAAGCGCTCGGCCGCGCCGATGAACGCGGAAGGCTCGACGAGCGCGCCTGAGGCGGACTGCATGCGCAACAGCAGTTCGACGTGCGTGTCGTCGGCCGCCGACGCCGGTGCGAGCGAGAGAATCTTCTGGCCGAAGAGACAGAACTGGCCGTTTTCGAGCGCCGCCTTGATGTCGGAGACCCACGCCATCTGCGCGTGCGTTCGCGAGAGTTCCTCGTCGTCATAGCGAAAGCGGTGCACGCGGTTGCGGCCTTTCTTCTTCGCCATGTAGCACGCGACGTCCGCGGCCTTCATCACCTCCTTCACGGAAACGAGCCCCGCCGCGTCGCCGACGAGGCCGATACTCACGCTTGTCTGCACGATGCGCCCCGCGCCCGTGAAGCGGATCGCGGCAATGCCCGCACGCAGGTTCTCCGCGAGCAGCGACGCGTGCGCCGCCGTGCAGTGCGGCAGCACGACGCCGAATTCGTCGCCGCCCAGGCGCGCAATGATGTCCTCGCCGCGCAACTCGCTTTTGAGTACGCGGCAGACCTGGCGGATCAGCTCGTCGCCGGTCGAGTGGCCGCAGGTGTCGTTGACGACCTTGAACTGGTCGAGGTCGAGAAACATGACCGCGTGACCAGGCTGTCCGGGTGGTGCGCTCGCGCTGTCGTCGAGCAACGCGGCGAGGCGCCGCTCGAACTCGCGGCGGTTGTAGATGTCGGTCAGCTCGTCGTGGGTCGCCTGGTAGGCGAGGCGGGCGGCATGCTCGCGCAGTGCGCTCACGTCGTAGAGCACGATGACGGTGCCGATCACGCGGCGTTGCGCGTCGCGCAGCTTCGACACCGAGTAGTCGACGGCGAGGCGCGAGCCGTTCGGGCGCAGCACGTGGAGAGTCGCGCCGCCTGCGTTGCCCGTTGCCTGTGAATTCATCAGGATATCGAAGCGCTGCGGTTCGTGCGCGTCGTTGCGCAGGTCGCAGATCGCGTCGAACGGCTGCGCGAGCATGTCGGCGGCCTCGCGGCCGAGCATGCGTTCGGCCACCGCGTTGCAGTAGGTCACGCGCGCGTGCTCGTCGGTGCGGATCACGGCTTCGCCGATCGAGGCCAGGGTGACCTCCGCCAGTTCGCGTTCGGTATAGGCCGTCGCTTCGGCAGTCCTCAATTCGGAAATGTCGAACAGGCAACCGACCATGCGCACGGCGCGCCCGCGCGCGTCGCGCACCGCCTGGCCGCGTGCGCGACACCAGCAGTAGGTGCCCGCGAGCGTGCGCAGACGAAACTCCACGTCGAAAGTCGTTGCGCGCGCAAGGTGTTGGCGCAGCGCTTGGCGCACGAGCGTGAGGTCATCCGGGTGGACGAGCTGGGTGAGGCCCGTGTCGCTTTCAAAGCGCGTCCCCACGTCGTAGCCGAGTTGCTCGTAGAGCCAGTTCGAGAAGTAGCATTGCCGGCTGCCGACCTCCCAGTCCCAGAGTCCGGCATTGATGCCTTCAAAGCCTAGCGTAAGGCGCTCCTCGTTCTTGCGCACTTCGGCTTCGAGGCGGTCGCTGCGTGCAAGCGCTCGGCGGATGAATTGCGAGAACACGCCGAGCAGCACGATCGCGGAGGCGGCGAGCGCGAGCGTGAGGAGCGAGCGCGTGGCGCGCGCCGCGTCGTCGAGCGAGCGGGAGAAGCCGCTTTCGACAGGCGCGAGCTGGCTGTCGATCTCGCGCAGCTCGTGCACGAGGTTCGCGGACTCTGGCGCGTGCAGTTTGCCCGCCTGCACGAGCGCGTGCAGGCGTTCGCCGGTATCGGCAAGACGCAGAATATAGCGGTCGCCGATGTCCCAGAACGCCACGGCCGGGCGCATCCACGGCGTGTTCTTGAGCGTGCGGTAGCCCCAGGTCATGCCGTCGATGTCGGCGGGCGCGATGCGGCCCAGCTCGAAACCGTGCCGGATCGCCGCGGTGTCCGGCTGCGCGCGGTTCATCTCCAGCCTGGCCGCGCGGTCGCCGAGCGGCACGGCAATGCCGGCGAGGAACGTGCGGTAGTCCGCCTCGTCGCCGGTGCGCGCGTAGCGCTCCAGCGCGTGAACCGCGTCCTTCTGGCCCTTCGACCAGCTGCTTTCCCCCGCCACATACGCAAGCAGGATCGACATGATCGCGAGGCTGACCGCGGCGATCACCGCCATGGTGGCGGCGAGCAGCCATAGCGGCAGCAAGACTACGGTCGTGCGCCGCAATCCGTGCCAACCGGGGGCAAGCCGGCTCGTCTCCGTTTTAATGGGTCTCTTCATGCTTCACCGGTTCCTTCGGCTTGCAAGGTGAAATGAGAGCGCACGCCGGGGGCTAAGACCGGCGTCTTGTGGTGAATAACGGCGAGGGCTGCGGCGGCTTTAGGCTTTAGTCGGAGCGTTCGATGAAAAGAGCAAACGCTCGTTTGGAGAGACGTTTGCTCATTCTGGCGCTGCAGTTTCCGGGGCGGTTTCCGGGGC
>NZ_JAMBPS010000026.1:0-104304 GCF_024206515.1 Paraburkholderia sp. CNPSo 3281
GCGCGTTTGAGTACCTTGCTGCGGATTGCGCCGGTCTCGGTCTCGACGTAATGAATCTGGAAAACGCGCTTGGCCAGGTCGATGGCAATGGTCGTGGGTTCCATCTGATTCTCCTTGGCGGCTGGACTGCCGAACCAGCAATGTCGCATGTTCAGGACGCGAGACTGCGGCGCTGGACGGCCCATTAAGGCGGGAGGCGACCATTCCATCTATTTAGCGGAAACGCGACATTTGAACTTTGGACCTACATATAATGTCAAAGCCATTTTCAGATGTCGGGGTCCCGGCTAAATACAGATATCGGGGTTGAGGTTGGTTCTGGGTGTGGTTGTTTTGCAGTCCTTTATATCTATCTGGAGGGGGTTTTTAGCACCGAGCCTCCCGGGTTGCGGTGAGTCCCCATTACCGCCGCATTCAAGTCCTCGAGTGTCACTTCGCGCTGCTTCCTCGCGCCAGGCAATGGTTTCGGTTTGCGTACCGCGGCGCCGCGATTGGTGCGGGATGGCGAGCCTGATACGCGACGGTTATCGCGTTGCGCCTGCAGCGCCTGGGCGACGCGCAGCGCATGGCCGAGCCGCTTGTGCTCGATCACGGCACCCTGGTCGATTTCCGAGAGCTTGTCATAGGGGATACAGGGCAGTGCTGCACCGCCGGCCCGCAGCTCGATGCGACCGTCCGGATACTCCCATACCTCGATGTAGCGGCCGATCAGCCGGCGGGTTGCCGGCGTGTCCTTCAGCAGCCAGATCACGCGGTCGTTCAGCAGCGTGAGTGAATCCGACACCTTGCGCTGTACGCGCCAGGTCAAGATTGCGTCGAGATCCTCGTCCGCACGCAGCGACCGGTGTGCATCGAACCGGCTTCTGGGCGGCTTCGCGAAGCGGGCGTTGTAGGCCGCCATGAAGGCGGGTGCCCAGGCGTTCGCTTCGTCCAGCGTGCTGATGCCGCGCAGGCGCAGTTCCTTCACCAGGCGATCCTGCAGCGTCAGGTTGGCGCGCTCCACGCGGCCCTTGGCGGGGCTTGAGTTCGCGCAGAACGTGTCGATATTGAGCTCATACATCGCCCGGCCGAACTGGGTGACACCTTTGCCTGCGGTCTCGGCGCGGCGCTTCACGTAAAAGACGCTCGCCTTGTCGCTGTAGAACGCTACCGGTTTGCCGTGGCGCTCCAGATACGCGCGCGTGGCCTCGAAATAGCTGAACGTCGATTCAGTCTGCGTGAAATGCAGGTGCATCAGCCGGCTCGTCGCGTCGTCCACGTACACCAGCAGCGTGCAGGCCGGCGCCCGGTCCTCGAACCAGCGGTGGTCGCTGCCGTCGATCTGCACCAGCTCGCCGAAACATGCACGCCGTGCGCGCGGCTGGTAGACCTTCGGTGGACGCTGTTTGCGCGGCACCCACAGGCCGGCCTGGGTCATCAGTTGGCGCACCGTTTCCTTGCACAGCCGGATGCCGTGGCATTCGTCCAGCTTCTCGCGGGCCAGCGTCGGCCCGAAATCGGCGTAGCGCTCGCGGATGATCATCAGGGCGCGCAACGCCAGGCCTTCGTCGAGCTTGCGGTTACCTGGCAGACCGCGCCGGCCCGAGGCCACGCCAGACGGCCCGTGCTCCCGGTACCGGATCACCAGCCGTTCGATCTGACGTACTGTCAGACCCAGCCGTTCGGCGGCACGGCCGGGCTTGAGGCCCGTCTCAACGACGGCCTGTATAACCTTCAGTCTGTCCAGTTCGCGCATGCTCAAACTCACCAGCGTCGTGTCCGGCTTCATGGCAGGCCCCGCAGCGGTTGCAGCAGTCTGCCAGCTTGCCAGCGCTCAAAAACACGACATCTGTAAATAGCCAGAACACGACATTAAGACGTAGCCCCCACATATAAAACTTCGATAATTTATGTTATGTAAAATCAAATAACCCCACCCAGGCACACCTCCTGCGCCGCGAACCCATGCCGCCTCACAGGAGGAACCCATGACGTCCGCCCCCACATCCGGGCAACCCACCGGCGCAGGCTCGCATTCAGAGCCGACGCGCGCACAGCGCGTCGCAGCCTGGCTCGGTCTGTGCGCGGTACCGCTCATCTGGCTGCTACATCTGGCGCTCGGCGTCACGCTCGTTTCCACGGCCTGTGCCGACGCCGTCACGCAGGATCCGATGCCAGGCTGGCACGGCACGCAGTGGATCCTCGGCATCGCCTCGGTCTGCGCGCTCGTGCTCGCGCTCGCCATTACCTACGCCGCGGGCCGCGCCTGGCGCAAGA
Source organism: Paraburkholderia sp. CNPSo 3281 (assembly GCF_024206515.1). Classification (NCBI taxonomy): domain Bacteria; kingdom Pseudomonadati; phylum Pseudomonadota; class Betaproteobacteria; order Burkholderiales; family Burkholderiaceae; genus Paraburkholderia; species Paraburkholderia sp. CNPSo 3281. The sequence continues at coordinate 2,257 of NZ_JAMBPS010000026.1, forward strand.
TTGCCTACGTCGCTCACGAGAAGCGCGACGCGAGGCGGTTCATCGCGTGGTGCGGCGCGACCACTTCCGTGGCCTTCACCTTCGGTCTCGCTTTCTCGATCTGCATACTGATCGCGGTACCGATCGAGCGCCTCTGCACGGCGTTCGACTAGGCAACGCGATCTCCGCGCTGCAAACGCCATGTATCACGCCAACGCGCGGGCCAGCCCGAATGCGCCGCCATAGCGCGCGACGTCGAACGCTATCGCTGGTATCCCGTCGCGCAGGTGGCGGTCACGTATCGCTTCCAGGCGCGGATTAGAAAATCGATTCGTTATCCGATGGATCAAACAACGGGATCGCAGCGCCACCCGTCGCGGCTCCATTGCATCGTATGTGTCGGTGCCAGCGCGGCGACGAAATCGGCGTCGTGCGAGGCCACGATCAGCGCGCCCGGGAAGTCCGCTAGCGCCCCTTCGACCGCGCGCACGGATTCCAGGTCCAGATGGTTGGTTGGCTCGTCGAGCAGCAGCAACTGCGCCGGCGCGCCGCGCCAGAGCGCGCAGGCAAGCGTGGCCTTCAACCGCTCCCCGCCGCTCAGGTGGCGCGACGGCTGTGTCACGCGCGCGGCATCGAGTTGCAACAACGCTAGCCGGCTGCGCAGCCCCCCTCTTGCGAGCGGTGTGTCGAGCAACCCAAGCTGCTCGACGATCGAGCGGTCGGGATCGAGCTGCGCGAGCTTCTGGTCGAGGTACGCGCTGCGGACATGCGTCACGCTATGCCCCGCTTTGGGCGCGAGCTGTCCCGCGAGGAGGCGCAGCAGCGTCGACTTCCCGCATCCGTTCGGACCCGTCAGCGCCACGCGCACCGGGCCGCTGCACGACCAGCTGAGCGTGGCGGCGGGATCGTCGTGCGCGAGCCACGGCAGCCTCGCCTCTTCGAGCGTGAAGACCTGGCGGCGCGCGCTAACCTCTGCGCCCGGCAGCGCCACCAGCACGGGTGCGTCGGGCTCGACGCGCGCGGCAGCCTCGGTAACGCGCTCATCGAGCGCCGCCTTGTGCTCGCGTTGCTCGGCCCTTACCTGCCCCATCACATTGCGCGCACCGCTATTGATCCCCTCTTTCGCCATCGAAGATAGATTGGCCGTCTTCGCGTAACGGCATGTTCCGGCGGCATGTCGCTGGATCGTGTCGTGTTCGCGTTGAAGCCTGCGCGCGGCGCGCTCGCGTTCGGTACGCGCATGGCTGAGCACGCGCTTTGCCGCTTCGTGTTCCGCATCGCGCTGGGCGCGGTAGCTGGCGTAGTTGCCGCTATACGTTCGCAGTCCCCTGGGCGTGACCTCGACGATGCGTTGCATTTGCGCAAGCAGTGCACGGTCATGGCTCACGACGACGAGGCCGCCGCGCCATCCCGCCAGCGTGCCACGCAGCCACGCGCGGCCGACGGCGTCGAGGTGATTGGTCGGCTCGTCGAGCACGAGCAAGCCGGCGTCCGCCAGCAGCGCACCAATCAAGGTAACGCGCGCAAGTTCGCCGCCGCTGATCGTTTGCGCCAATGTGTCGGACTCCAGATGATCGAGTCCCGCCGCATCGAGCGCCGTACGCAGGCGCGCCGCGAGATCCCAGCGCTCGCCGATCACGTCGAAATCGCCGGTGTCGGCCACGCCGTTCGCTAGCCGCGCCAGAGCCGCGAGCGGCGCGTCGAGCCCCGCGACTTGCGCAACGGTCTGTTTGTCGTGCGAGGCGTCGAGGGGCTGCTGGGCCGCAAACGCAACCCTGACGTGCCGGTCGATCGAGCCGGACGTCGGCTCGATTCGCCCAGCGATCAGTTGCGCGAGCATGCTTTTGCCGACGCCGTTGCGCCCGACAATACCCGTGGGCACGCGATCGAGAACGAGGTCCAGCGAGTCGAATAGCGTGACGCCGCTATCGAACCGGTATGAAATGTGATGGAGTGCGACAAGCGTCGCGACTGGCGTGACTCGAGCCATAAGCTTCTCCCGAATGTATGAATCCACTCGCGCGGCGTGTATCACGCTGGCGCGAAAACATTTTTGGGGAAAAGCTTAGTTGTCCACTTTGGCTGGAGTCCGGTGTGCGGGGATGGAACGCGCATGATAACAACGAGAGATGCCTTGGCACAAGCCGTACGCTTTAAAAGCGGTCGATCATGCCAAACTGCACGCCGCGCACAGGCGCGCCCGGCCAGGACGGCGGCAGCCCGGTCACGTTCACGCCGCGCAGCGTGAAGGTCGCCTCAGCGCGATTGCGCAGCCACCCTGCGCTCGCGTAGAGCAGCACGCGCTTCGAAAGGTCGTATTCGCACGCGGCGCTGAACTGGTCGGCGTCGTTGCCGGCGCCCGAGAGATCGTGCACCCACGCGTAACCGAGCGAAGCGCGAAACTGCGAGGTGAGCGCATAGCGCGCCGAGACCGACACGCCGTTGTTGTGGTTACGCGGCGTGCCGCCATCGCCGTTGAAGTACGCGAGAAATCCGGTCACCGGTCCGAGCGCGTACGACATGCCGCCCAGATTGGCTCGCAGCGCGCCATCGCCGTTTTGCTGTTGATGCGCCCAGGAGATGCGAAACGCTCCGCGCCGCCACTCGACGGTTTCGATGTTGCCGGCCAGCCCGTTGCTGCCCGCGGACGGATCGCGCAGCGAGGCCATCAGCGTGGTCGAGAAACCGTAGATGTCGGGAGACAGATACGTGATCGCGTTGCTTTCGTAAGGCGTGATCTTCGAAAGATTGTTGAGGCCCGAGGCGATGGTGCCAGCGCCGAACGCGTCGAGCTGTCCCTTGAACGGAATATAGATCGGCGAGTATTGCCGCCCCACCCGTACCGTGCCCCACTGCGTGCCGAGGCCTATCCACGCCTGGCGGTTGAAGATCGTATTGGCTACGGCAAAGGTGCCGTCGTTGGAGCCGAAGCCGTTTTCCAGTTCGAACAATATCTTGATGCCGCCGCCGAGATCCTCCACGCCGCGCAGCCCGAAGCGCGAGCCGCGATACGCGCCCGAGTCCATGCGCGCGACCCAGCCCGCGCCCGGATTCGTCACCTCGATGCTCGTGTCGAGCGCCCCGTACAGCGTGACCGAGCTTTGCGCGCGTGCGCATATCGTGTGCAGCGTGGCGAAGGTTGCCGCAGACAACACCGCCCAGGCGCGCGCCGCGCGCAATGTTCGATTCATGAGGGAAATGCGGGTGAGGCGCACGAGCAGTGCGTCGCATGCTGCATGAGGGACGGCTTGCGCTGTGCTTCTCGCCTGCCGCCGCGTGAAAAGCCCGCAAGCCGCGGCCGCCCGGTGCTGCCGGGCGGTCGCGCATTGCTTATTGCTTCGGCAGCGCGTAGGCAATCACGTAGTCGCCGAGCTTCGTGCCGAACGAGCCGTGCCCGCCTGCCGCGATCACGACGAACTGGCGGCCATTCACCGCGTACGTCATCGGCGTGGCCTGACCGCCCGCGGGCAGCCGCGCTTGCCAGAGCCGGTTGCCGTTGTTCACGTCGAAGGCGCGGAGGTAGTTGTCCGCCGTCGCGCCGATGAAGATCACGCCGCCCGCGGTCACCATCGGGCCGCCCAGCATCGGCATGCCCGTGCGGAAGGCCACGGGAATCGGCGAGCTGTCACGCGTCGTGCCGATACGCTTTTTCCAGACGATCTGGTTGGTCTTCAGGTCGACGACGGAGATATAACCCCACGCCGGCTGCTTGCAGGGCAGCCCGATCGGCGACATGAACGGATTGAGCGTCACGCCGTAAGGCACGCCGTATTGCGGCTGGATGCCCGCCTCCGTGCCGCTGCCCTTCGCGCCCGGCTGCGGCTCGAGCGGATTGCCCGGCCCGCGCGGAATGAGTCGCGAGACGAACGGCAGCGCGATGGGGTTCGCCACGGCGATCTGCCGGTCCGTGTCGATGGCGAGACCGCCCCACTCGAACATGCCGAGGTTGCCCGGGAAAATGAGCGAGCCTTGCACCGAAGGCGGCGTGAACGTGCCTTCATAGCGCAGCTGGTGGAACATCACGCGGCAGATGAGCTGGTCGTACATCGTGGCGCCCCACATGTCGGCGTCGGTGAGATTCTTCGACGGCCGGAACGTGAGCGCCGAGAACGGCTGCGTGGCCGAGACGTGGTCGCCCGGCGCCGCGCCCTGCGGCACCGGCATTTCGGGCGCAGGCACGACGAGCTCGCCCGTGCGGCGGTCGAGCACGAACAGGTTGCCCGTCTTCGCAGGTGCGTACACCACCGGCACGGTCTTGCCGTCCTTGTCGGTGATGTCGGCGAGCGTGGGCTGCGAGGGCTGATCCATGTCCCACAGGTCGTGGTGCACCGTCTGGTAGAACCAGGCGAGCTTGCCGGTCGAGGCGTGCAGCGCGAGCAGGCCGGTTGCGTAACGCTCGAGGTCGGGCGTGCGGTCGCCCCCCCAGATATCCGGCGTCTTCACGCCCATCGGCAGATAAACGATGTCGAGTTTCGCATCGTAGGCGGCCGGCGCCCACGAGTTCGGCGAATTCCACACGTAGTGCTCGCCGGGGCCGGGAATCTTGTTCGGGTCCGCCGCGCCCGGATCGAACGCCCAAAGCAGTTCGCCCGTGCGCACGTCGAAGCCGCGAATCACGCCCGAGGGCTCGCGCGTCGAGAAGTTGTCTTCCACGGCGCCCGCCACGACGATCACCTTGTTCGTGACGATCGGCGGCGAGGTGGGCTCGTACATGCCCGGTGTCGTGACCGGCATGGCGTGCTGGAGGTCGAGGTCGCCGTTGTTGCCGAAGCCCGCGCAGCGCTCGCCCGTCAGCGCATCGAGTGCATAGAGATGGCCGTCGTTCACGGGCAGCAGGATGCGGCGCATGCAGGTGCCGTTCGCGGCGGCAGGTGTTGCTGCGGCCGCCGGTACGCTCGCGGGCGCGGCGGCTTCCGTTGCCGAAGCGGGATCACTGGCGGGCGCAGCCGCTTCGGTTCCCGAAGCCGCCGCGGCGTCCGATGCGCCCACGGGCGTCGTAGCCGTCGCTCCCAGCGCCGCCGCCGCGGCGTTCACGGACGCCGCCGAAAGATCCACGAACGACACGCCCCGGCAGGTCACGTGCTGGAACGAGGGATCGGCCTGAAGCTTAGGATCGAACTTCCATTTGAGCTCGCCGGTTTGCGCGTCGAGCGCGAACAGGATCTGGTGCGGCGAGCACAGGTAAAGCAGATCGCCGATCTTGATCGGCGTGACTTCGTTGGTGATCTCGACCGGATCGTTGGGGCCTTTCGTGTCGCCGGTGCGGAAGGTCCAGGCCACCTGGAGGTTATGCACGTTATCGGGCGTGATCTGCTGCAGCGGCGAATAGCGCGTGCCTTGCTGGTCGCGTCCATAAGCGGGCCACTCGGACGGCTCGATGCCGTCGACGTTCGGCGCGGGCGTGGCCCTCACCGCCGCGAGCGAGCCGTTGATCTGCTGCGGGTCGTTGAAATGCGCATACACGAGCACGCCGCCCCACACGAGCAGCCCGACCACGAGCGAGAGCACACCGAACTGGCGCGGGCGCTCCAGGTGCCAGCTCATGAGCACGAGCAGCCAGATGCCGAACACCACCAGCACGCCCGAGCGCGGCACGAGCGCCCAGAAGTCCGGCCCCGACTCCCAGAGGCCCCAGATCGCCGTACCGATCAGCACGATCGCATAGAGCACGAACGCCGAGGGGCTCGCACGCCACAGCAGCCACGCGAAGACGAGCAGCAGCACGCCCGTCACGACGTAGTACGGCGAGCCGCCGAGCGAAATGAGCCACGCGCCACCAGCCAGCAGATACACCGCCGTGAGCAAGGTGAACAGCACGGAGATGACTCCGATGAAGCCCAGCGGTTTCGATAGTCTGGCCATGATCTCAACCTTCCTCGAAGAATGTCGTCTGCGATGGCGGAAAAAGCGAGGCGTCAGAACACGTGCATCATCCCGACGTAGGCCCCCGTTTGCGATTGGCCGGCCATGGGGCTGGTCGGCGTGCTCGAGTCGCGCGGCGTCGCGAACACGGAGAACGTGCCGTTCTTGCTGTTGTCCACGTAGGCCACCGTGCCATACAGGAACGTGCGCGCACTGAGGTTGTACGTCGCGCCGAGCGCGTAGAGCATGGCGTGGCTCGCGGGGTCGTGCGAGGCGTCGCCGCCGCCCTCGCCTACGTGAATATAGAAACCCGCGGCGGTCACCGCCCACTTCGGCGTAGCCTGCCAGGTCGCGCCCAGCCAGTAGTGGTCGGCGGTATCGGAAATGCCGGGCGGCGAATCGGGTGCGGAGTAATGCGTGTACGCGGCCTGGATCTTGAACTTCTGCACGCGCAGGTTGCCGCCCACGAAGTATTCGCGCGAGGCCGTGAAGATGTTGGAAAAGCGCCCGCTCGAATCGCGCAGTTCGTCGTAGATGCCGCGCAGGTCGAAGAGCGGCGAGTGATACGAGAGCATGATGCCGTCCGAGCGGCCGAACTCGCCTTCGGCACCGGCGTTGAAGTTGCCTGGCTGGTTGCCGAACGAATACTGGCCCTGCACGTCGAGGCCGTTCCACACCGGGCTGTGATATTCGACGTTGTTGCTCGTTTGCTGCCAGTTGCGCCCACGCACGAGCGAGGCCGACGACACCGCCTGCTGCACGAACGGATCGAAAGCCCACACGCCGTCGCTGTCGATGAAGAGATTACGGCCGGCTTGCAGTTGCCCCCAGGTGTCGTTCTTCAAGCCCACATACGCGCGCCGCGACCAGAGCCGGCCGCCGCCCGTGGTGCCGTTCATGATCTGCACGGCGGTTTCGAGGTTGAAGATCGCGGCGCTGCCGCCGCCCAGGTCCTCAGTACCCTTGAGGCCGAACATGCTGGTGCCCCAGTCGCCGCCTTCGGCGCTCCAGCGGCTCGAACTGCCGCCGTTGCCGTTCGCGATGTGATTGAGGTATTCGATGCCGCCATCCACGCGGCCATACATCGTGACACTCGATTGTGCGCTCGCGGCCGAACTGGCGGCGAGCAGCACCACTGCGCCCAAAGTCGTTTTCACGTTGGCTCCCTCGTGGAGTCTTCTTTCCTGGTCCGGTCCATGCCGGGGCGGATAGCGTGGTTGAACGTGCGGACAAACCGGCGCGCCTGGTCTCATGCCGGCCACATCGCGCACTAAAAAGCATAGCGCGTGGTGAAAAAAACCGTATTTTGGCTGGACGGCGAACGACGTACAGTTGCATGCGCGCGACGGCGCCCGCGGCACCCAGCATATTGCGTGCCGCGCCGCACCATGCACGGTGCAGCGTGGGCGAAGGTCACGCGCTAGAATCAGCGCTTTGCCACGGACGTTTCGCCATGACCACCGCACTGCTCGTCATCGATTTTCAAAAGGAACTCATCGACACCGAACCGCTGCCCGGCGACATCGCCATGATCAGCGCCAACATCAACGCGCTGATGCAGCGCGCAAGGCATGCCGGCGCGCCGGTCGTGCTGATCCAGCATGAGGACGACACGGCGCTCGTTTGCGGGTCCGACGCGTGGGCGTTGTCGGCCACACTCGCGACGGAATTACGCGACCACCTCATCGGCAAGCGCACGCCCGATTCGTTTCTCGGCACCGGGCTGGCCGCCCTGCTCGCCGCGCATGCGGTGAAGCACGTGGTGATCTGCGGCTATGCGAGCGAATTCTGCGTGGACACGACGGTACGGCGCGCCGCCGCGAATGGCCTCACGGTCACGCTCGCTGCCGATGCCCATACCACGCACGACAAGCCGCACGCGAACGCAGCGTTGATCCGCGCGCACCACAATGCGACGCTTTCGAATATGCGCAGCTTCGGCCCGAAGATCAGTGCGGTGCGCACCGCCGAAATCGCATTCGATCCAGCGGCGTAAGGTGGCTGACGCTAGCGCGCGTCGTGCCGCGAATCCGCCTTGCCGGTGAGCTTCGCGGCGTCGCCGCCCTGCGCCGGCTGCGGCTGAGCGGCCCGCACCGTATGAAACACCGGCAAACGCCAGCCGAAGTAGAGCGAGGCGAGCCGCAACGCCACGCAGGAAATCACGGCCACCCAGGGCGTCCAGAACGTCGACCAGCCCGCATACGTGAGCCCCACCTGCACAGAGGCCCCAAGCAGCGCCGCCGAAGCATAGATCTCGCGATCGAGAATGGCGGGCACGCGCGAGAGCAGCACGTCGCGCAACACGCCGCCGCCCACCGCACTCACAATGCCAAGGATGATGGCGGGCTCCGCGCTCTGGCTATACGCAAGCGCCTTCTGCGCGCCCGCTACCGCAAAGAGCCCAAGACCGATCGCATCGAACAACAGCACGGGATGACGCAGCCGCCGCACCTGCGGATACGCGGCAATGGTCAGTCCCGTAGCCAGCAGCGTGACCGCGAGATAAGCCCAGTTCGCGAGCCCAACGGGCGGCACCGCGCCGATGCACAGATCGCGGATGATGCCGCCGCCGCACGCCACCATGAAGCTCACGACGACGATGCCGAACAGATCGAGCCGCCGCTGCCGCGCGGCCACGGCGCCGGAGATCGCGAAGGCGAACGTGCCGATCAGGTCGAGTGCCGTATAGGCCGTGTGGGCGTTGAGATGCGCGCCCACGTGCGCCCCGAGTGCCACGCTCACGCCGCCTCGCTTTCGCAGCCAAGCCACGCGGCGGCCGCGCACAGCATCGCTTCGAGGCCGGTGCGCAAGGTGGGGTCGAGCACCGGTGCGAACTTCGGCGAGTGGTTGCTCGGGATTTCGTTGAGCTTCTTCGCAGCCCTGGCTTGCGCGTAGACCCCGGGGTCGGTGCTACCCACGAACCAGAACGCGTACGGCACACCCCATTCGCGGCCGAACACGCTGAAGTCCTCGCTGGCGGCGGCCGGCTGCGTTTCGTAGGCGCGCGCGCCGAACCATGCTTCGAAAGCCTTGCGCAGGCGCGCCGTGGTGGCGTCGTCGTTCACCGTGCGCGGGTAGCTCGACAGCGTCGTGAATTCCGGCTCGCGCGGCGCATTCGAGGCTGCGCATTCGGCGCAACAGATGCGGCGGATCGCGCCCAGCATGTACTCGCGCACGTCGTCGTCGAAGGTGCGCATGTTGAGTTTGAGCGTGGCGTCGTCGGGGATGATGTTTTCCTTCGTGCCCGCTTGCAGCGAGCCCACCGTAAGCACGGCGGCCTCGCGCGGCGAGATTTCGCGCGAGACGATTGTCTGCAGGCGCAGCGTGGTGGAAGCCGCCATGATCACCGGGTCGATCGAGGTTTGCGGCTGCGAGCCGTGCGAACCGCGGCCGAACAGCTTCACCTTCAGGCTGTCGCCGGCCGAGAGGATCGTGCCGCTGCGATAGCCCACGGTGCCTGCCGGGCCCACCATCACGTGCTGGCCGAGGATCACGTCGGGCTTCGGAAAGCGCTCGATCATGCCGTCGTCCATCATGCTGCGCGCGCCACGTCCCACTTCCTCGCCTGGCTGGAACACGGCAAGCAGCGTGCCGCTCCACGCGTCGCGATGCGCCGCCATCAACTGCGCCACGCCAAGGAGCCATGTCACGTGCAGGTCATGCCCGCACGAGTGTGCCACGCCCACCTGCACGCCCTCCTCGTCTTTCGCGGTCACGGTGCTCGCATACGGCAGACCGGTGGCCTCGGCCATGGGCAGCGCATCCATGTCGGCGCGCAGCATCACGACCGGGCCCTCGCCGTTGCGCAGCAGGGCCACGACGCCCGTCACGCCCACTTCGCGGGAGACTTCGTAACCGAGCTTTTCCATGCGCTGAGCCGCGAGCGCCGCCGTGCGGAACTCCTGCATCGAGAGTTCAGGATGCTGGTGCAGATCCTTGTAGAGCGCTTCGAGTTCGGGCAGCAGCGCGCCAATGGCGGGCGCCACAGTTTCGACCAGATTCGGCATGGAAGACTCCTTCATGCGTATTTCATTGTGCAATGTGCGGCGTGCGCGCCGCGATCTCAAACACCGTCGATCAGGCTCTGCGCAAGCTTGGCGAGCAACTGATCGAGCGTCTTGCGCTCGTGATCGGTGAGCACGGCAGCGAGTTCGGCTTCGAGCTTCGAGCCGGCTTTTTCCGAGGCATTCGCCACTTTCGTGCCCTCGGGCGTGACGCGCAGCACGACGCTGCGCCGGTCCTGCGCATGCGTGCCCCGGCCAATCAGGCCACGCGATTCGAGTTCGCCGAGCGTTTTGGAAAGCAGCGTTTTTTCGATGAGCGCGCGCTGCGATACAGCCTTGGGCGTGATGCCCGGCTCGGCGCGGATGATGCGCAGCACGCGCATGGCACGCACGTCGAGATCCCAGCGCTCGCGGTAGACCGCGTTGGCGCGATCCATCAGCAGCGCGCTCGTTTGATCGAGCCTGAAGGTGAGGAAATCCGAATACAAATGCGTGCTCCCATCCGTATGCTAGCCGGACGGCAGTATAGTCAAATAGTTGAAAATTTCAACTATCTCGCTCAGGGGGAACAAAGCGGGCGCAGATATGACAACGCGGCGGGCCCCCATTCGAGAGGAAGCGCGCCGCGCAGAGGGAAACGTCCGGCGGGGACAGATGCCCCGCCGAAGTCATCGCTGAATCGACTTAGAACGCGTGACGCATGCCCACCGTCACAGCGACCTGCGTATCGGTCGACGAAGGCGAAAGCGTATTGATCATGGCGTGCGAAAGCACGGAGCCTTGCGGTGCGCCGTGCACGTTCTGGTACACGCCTTCGAGGTAAAAATCGGTGCGCTTGCTGACGGCGTAATCCGTCTGCAGCATTGCCGTGTTCCAGCCCGGGTTCGTGCCGTTGTAGGCGCCGTGCGTGTACGTGTACGCACCCGAAACGCTCCACGCCGGCGTGAGCGCATATTTCACGTTCGCTTCGAAGTTGTCGAGGCGCAGGGAACCGGCGAGCGAGCCGGCGGAGTCGTCGTTCGAGCCGAGATAAGTGCCCGTGCCGAACGAGTACACGCCTGCGGCGTTGTCGATCTGCGTATGGCTCCAGACGAGACCCACCGTGGCCGGCCCGTACGTGTAGTTGCCGCCGAGCGACCAGACACGCTGACGCTCCGCCAGGAAGTTCGCGCTCGTGTCGCTGGTGGTGACTGCGCCGCTGCTGTTGCCCGCGTTGTTGAACTGCAGGTAGCCGGCCGCGAGGTTCAGCGGGCCCTGGGTGTACGAAACAGCGAAGCCGTACGAGCGGTTGTTCGCGAAGTCGCCGGCCTTGTTGCTGAACGAGTACATTGTCTCGAACGTCACGCCGTACAACGTCGGGCTCGCGTACTTGACAGAGTTGTTGACGACCACCGAGTTCGCCGCGAGGTTGTCGTTCTCGAACGGGTGCGCCGCGAGGTTGCCGCCCCACGTGTTGGATCCGGCCGTAAGCGGGCCCACGAGGTCGTTCATCACGTCGAACTGGCGGCCGAACGTCAGCGTACCGTACGGATCGCTTTGCAGGCCCACCCACGCTTGCGAACCAAAGCCGAGACCCGAGAACGCCTGCGCGCCGTTGTTGAGCAGGAAGCCTTGTTCGAGCTTGAAGATTGCATGCAGACCGCCGCCCAGATCTTCCGAACCCTTGAGGCCGAACACCGTGTTTTGCGTGGAGCTGCTGTTCAGCTGCCAGTTGCTATGGCCGAACTGGTTGTTCGTGTAGACGAGACCGGTATCGATCAGGCCGTAAAGGGTCACGCTGCTTTGCGCGTGCGCCGAAATAGCAAAGGCGCTCAGGAGTGCTGCGGCGAGTAGCGATTTTTTCATGTTTTCAAGCTCCGGATTGGGCGGTGGGTCAATGCATCGAATTCAGGCAGCCGGCACCTTCGACGTGCAATCTCATACGCGTCCATTCCATTTCGGTGCAGACTCAAAAGCAAAAAGCTATCCGCCGACGATTATTGCAAATTACGCAATTCATCGGTGTTGAAAATGCAATGGCAAAACGGGAATCGTGCGGTGAGTGCGGCGCGAATCGAACACCCGCATCATAGGGTGTCGAAAATAAAAATGGTGTTGAAATTCAGATTGCGTGGCGTCAATGGCACAAGCGCACCCGGCAACGCTCGACGCGCGTCGAGGAATGTGCGGGCATGAATATCGGCGGACAAATTACATAATGCTTTCGAGGTGGTGCATTAAAACCGGCGAGAAAGACCGATTATCTACATTGAGAATCCATGAGGCAATTGGCCCTCGGAGCGTGTTGATTGTTCTTTTAATGCGCTCTCTTTTTTTGCCTGACATGATTCGTTTAAGCAGCCGGCACAACCGATGCGCCCGCTATTGCGTGGCGCTCCAATGCCTCTGCGACGAATCCCGATGCCTTCATCGTTTCGACGAACGCGCCAAGCGCTGCGGCGGCCTGGGGACCACGGCGCTTCGCGACACCCATGGCCTGGCGAATCACCATGAAGCGCTCGTCGAGCAGGCGCAAGCCGCCAGCCTTCGCGGCGTCGGCTTCGATTTGCTGCTTCACGCCCGCGGCCACTTCGAGCCCTTGTTCGAGGAAGGTTTGCACGACCGTAGGCGAAGTCGGTGCGCGCACGATTTGCGCCTGCTTCAATTCGCGCGTGAGAAAGAGATCGTACGCACTGCCTTTTCCGACGGCCACGCGGTTATGCGGTTGGTCGACGTCGGCATTGGTGCGCACCGCAGAATCGTTGCGAACCAGATAGAAACCTTCGATCAACACGTAAGGTGCGGTGAACGCGATCGTCTCGCCTCGCTTCGGATCGACGGCAAAGAAGCCGAAGTCCGCGCGTTCGTCGCTCACGGCTTCGACGGACTTGCCTGCTGCGTCGAATACGACAAGTTCGAGCGGCACGTCCAGATGCTGCGCGAAAGCACGAGCGAGATCGACGGAAACGCCGAACGGTTCGCCCGACGCCGCATCGCGATTCGCGAGTATCGGATTGCCGAGGTTGATGGAGGCGCGCAACGTGCCCGTGGGCGCGAAGGCTTTGACGACTGCGGGATCGAAGTTCATGGAGAGCGCGGGACGAAAATCAGGGTCTTTCGAGCATAACACCCCGCCCGCCTGTGCGCGCCCGCCGCCCCCATGTGTTCGTCGCTCAGCCCGTGTCCCCGCCGGCGACCGGCAAGATCGAGCCGGTGATATAGCTCGCCTCGTCGGAAGCGAGAAACAGAATAGGCGCGACCTGTTCGTCGAGGCTGCCGTAGCGCTTGAAGAAGGTCGATTCGGTGACCTGGCGCACCGCCTCGCCCATCCAGGCCTTTTCCTGCTCGCTGTCACCCGCGGCATTGCGTGGAATGCGGCGCGGCGGCGCTTCGGTGCCGCCCGGCGCCGTGGCGACCACGCGGATATTGTGCTCCGCGTATTCCATGGCCAGCGATTGCGTCATCGCATTCACACCGCCCTTCGCTGCCGAATAGGGCACACGGCGAATGCCGCGCGTGGCGTTCGACGAAACGTTGACGATGGTTCCACGCCCGCGCTCGAGCAAATGCGGCAGCACCGCATGGCACGTATACAGCGTGGGCATAAGCGAGCGGCGGATTTCCGCATCGATCTGCGCTGGCTCGAATTCCGCGTACGGCCGCATGCGGATGGCACCGCCCACGCCGTTGATGAGAATGTCGATGCCGCCAAATTTCTGCGCGGCGAACTCCATTGCCGCTTGCGCGCCTTCATACGTTTCGAGGTCGGCGACGAATCCCGCCGTTTGCGCGCCCTGCGCCTCGGCTGCGACTTCGGCGACGAAATCCGCACGATCGACGAATACCACCTTGCCGCCTTCGGCCGCCGCCCGCAGCGCCACGCCGCGGCCAATTCCCTGCGCCGCCCCGGTGACGACGACGACCTTGCCTGCGAATCGTTGCATGATCATGCCGCCTTCGGAACTACGTTGGGGGTGAACTTCTCGTAGTGGAAGCTGCTGGGCTTCACGCCTTCGTCGTCGAAATACTTGCGCACGGCGTCCACCATCGGCGGCGGCCCGCACAGATACACGTCGACGTCGCCATCGTTCAGGGCGTCGGCGGGAATATGCTGCGTGACCCAGCCTTTACGCGGATGATTCGAATCCGTGTCGGCGATCACGGTGGCGAAGCTGAAGTTCGGCAGCTTCGCCGCGTAGGCTTCGATGGCTTCGACCAGCACCAGATCGAGGTCGCGCGTCACACCGTAAATCAGGTGCACCTGCTGCTGCGCGTTGGTGCGCGCGAGCACTTCCAGCATCGAGAGGAACGGCGCCAGACCCGTGCCGCCCGCGAGGAACAGCAACGGCCGCTGCACGTCGCGCAGATAGAAGCTGCCGAGCGGCCCCGTCAATTCGAGCTTCGTACCCGCTTGCGCGGCTTCGAGCCACGAGCTCATCACGCCGCCCGGAATCTTCTTGATCAGGAAGCTGATTTTCGATTCGCCCGGCGCGCAAGAAAAGGAATACGAACGATGCTGGCCACTGCCCGGCACGTCGATGTTGACGTACTGGCCCGGCAGGAACACCGGACCCGCTGCGTCGACGTCCAGCTCGAGCACGACCGCGGCATCGTTGTGCTGCTCGATCTTCGCCACCGTGGCCGCAAACTTGCTCTGCCCTGTCTTGCAGACCGTGGACGACGCGGGAATCGCGATTACGCAATCGCTTTCCGGCACCATCTGGCAGGTTAGCACGAGACCGCTGTCCTTTTCGTCGTCGGTCAGCGCGTCCTCGATATAGTCTTCGCCCAGGTCGTAGCTGCCGCTTTCTGCGCGGCACTTGCAGGTGCCGCATACGCCGTCTGAGCAATCCATCGGCAGGTTGATGCGCGCGCGAAAGGCCGCGTCGAGGACCTTCTCACCCGCCTTGCATTCGATGAAGCGCGTGACGCCGTCTTCGAAGTTGAGTGCAATCTTGTAGCTGGACATGGTGTCTCCTTCTATCCCATGTTGAAACTGAAGCTCGATATCAAACGTGATTTCACACGTGATAAACGTCGAGCACCTGCCGGATGTAGTCGTTCTTCAGCACGATCTTTTTGCAGGCAATCAGGAAGCCGTCGCCAGCTCGGCGCATGGTGACGAACATCGTGCCGAAGAAATGATCCGTGGCCCGGTAGCGATGGTTGAGCGTGTGGAAGTTGTAGCGCACCTCCACTTCATCGCCGCGGTCCGCCAGCACTTCCACGTTCGTGACGTTGTGGCTCGTGCGCGGCTCCGGCATCGATGCGCCGCTGCGTTCGGTCTTGATGCGAAACACGCGGTCTTCGAGGCCGCCGCGATCCGGGTAGTACATCAGCGAGATCTGCGATTCGTGGTCGTCGGTGAGCTGGTCATCGTCGTCCCACGCGGGCATCCAGTACGTGACGTCTTCTGCGTAGCAGGCGAGCCATTCTTCCCACTGGCGATCGTCGAGCAGACGCGCTTCGCGGTACAGCGCGGCGCAGATTTTGTGGTAATCGTTGCTCATGCCTGCGCTCCCGCTTGTTCGTGATTCAGTTCCCGCTTGAGGGCGTCGCGCATGGCGTGCACCCAGTACTCGTGCTGAACCACGAACAACCCTTCGTCTTCGCTGCGTTCGCCGGAAATGACCGGCTTGAGGCCCATCTTCTTCGCGTTGTCGTCCGCACCTTCGACCCACAGCGGCGCGCCGCGCGAGAGATCGTTCCACATCGCCGTGGTGCCGGCGTAACCCGCCTGGCAGGCGCGGAACTCTTCCAGGTCGTCGGCGGTACCCATGCCCGTGACGTTGAAGAAGTCCTCGTACTGGCGAATACGCGTCGCACGATCTTCCGCGCTCTCGCCCTTCGGCCCGAAGCAGAAAATATTCACCTCGGTCTTGTCCACGCTGATCGGGCGCACCACGCGAATCTGCGTGCTGAACTGGTCCATCAGGAACACGTTCGGGTAGAGGCACAGGTTTCTCGTCTGATTGACGATGAAATCGGCCTGCACTTCACCCACGCGCGCCTTGATTTCGTCGCGATGCTTGTAGACCGGCCGCACCTCCGGGTTCATCGTGTTGGTCCACAGCAGGATGTGGCCGTGGTCGAAGCCGTAGACACCCGCCACCGACTTGCTCCAGCTATTGGCGTCCACGGCCTGGGTGCCGTCTTCCTTGCGACGCCCCATGGTTGCGGCGTAATTCCAGTGGACGGTGCTGACGTGGTAGCCGTCGCAGCCGTTCTCCATCTGCATCTTCCAGTTGCCGTCGTAGACATACGAGGAGTTGCCGCGCAACACTTCGAGGCCGTTCGGCGACTGGTCGACGATCTGGTCGATGATGATTTTCGCTTCGCCGAGGTAGTCTTCCAGCGGCTGCACGTCGGCATCGAGGCTGCCGAACAGAAAGCCCCGATAGTTCTCGAAGCGCGCGACCTTCTTCAGGTCATGCGAGCCCTGCTTGTTGAATTGCACGGGATACTCGGTAGTCTTTTCATCCTTCACTTTGAGCAGCTTGCCGGTGTTGGAGAACGTCCAGCCGTGGAACGGACAGGTGAAGCTGCCCTTGTTGCCGTGCTTGCGCCGGCACAGCATGGCGCCTTTGTGCGCACAGGCGTTGATCACGGCGTTCAGCGTGCCGGTCTTGTCGCGCGTGATGACTACCGGCTGACGACCCAGCCACGTAGTGTAGTAGTCGTTGTTTTCGGGAATCTGGCTTTCGTGCGCGAGGTAGACCCAGTTCTTCTCGAAGATGTATTTCATCTCCAGTTCGAACAGGTCGACATTGGTGAAGATGTCGCGGCGGCAACGGAACACACCGTTTTGCCTGTCGTCCTGCACGGCGGTGGACAGCAGGTGATCCAGGTCACTGGCTTTGTCGATGATGGCTGACATATTAGCTCTCCTATGCATACTCCGCACGCGGTACGGAATTCCTGCATCGGTGTCGAATGATGATCGCGGTGAAACGGGGGGCGGCGGCAACATGCCGCCGCCATGCTGGGGCGGTTACGCCGTGGCTGCGGCGCGCGGGCGGTGAACGAGCTGGTTGTCCTTACCCTGGACCAGCGGCGTGAGCGTGAAGTTGAACTCGATGTCCTTGTACGTATCGGCTTTCAGGCCGAGCGCGGTGCCACCGGTCTTTTCCGCCACGTGCGGAATCAGCTCTTCGCGCGTTGCGTAGGCGAAGTCGTCCCAGATCAGCGGGTCGCCCTCGATATTGAACTGCGTGGTGAGCTTGCGGCTGTTATCAGCCGTGACGAAGAAGTGCACGTGCGCCGGGCGGTTGCCGTGGCGGCCAAGGCCGTCCAGCAGCCGCTGGGTCGAGCCCTGCGGCGGGCAGCCGTAGCCCACCGGCATGAGCGTGCGGAATTCGTACTTGCCGTCCGCGCCGGTCTTGACCGCGCCGCGCAGGTTGAAGTCGTCCTGTGCGCCGGTCGGGTCGAAGTGCGAATAGAAGCCCTTCGAATTGGCGTGCCAGCATTCGACCACGGCGCCGGCGAGCGGCTTGCCGTCGAGTCCGGTGACCGTGCCGTGGATGACGAGCGGGCCCGCATCGGCGTCGCCGTTGAGGTCGATGCGCGAAACGCTCTCGCGCACCGGTGCGCCTGCAACGTAAAGCGGCCCTTCGATCGTGCGCGGCGTGCCGCCTTCGAGACCCACCGCCTTGTCGGCGGCGTCCATGCGGATGTCGAGGTACTTCTCGAGACCGAGACCGGCAGCGAGCAGCGCCGCTTCGCCGTCCTGGCCGAGCTTGTTCAGATAGTTCACGCCCGCCCAGACTTCATCGGGCGTGATGTCGAGATCGTCGATGGCCTTGAACAGGTCGCCCAGCAGTCGATAAACGATCTGCTGGAAACGCGCGTCGCCGCTACCGCCGTTCAGATTCGCAGCGGCCTTCAGCAGGTCCTGCACTTCCTTCGTGTCGAATACTTTTGCACTCATCTTTGTCTCCTGGTGCTTGCTGGTATTGAGGGGGAATCAGCTCAAGCGTCGTTGTCCCTGACCGAGGACGGGTGGCGACACAACGGCGTGACCGTTATCTTCATGTACGGAAAAAGCGGCAACGCGGTGAGAATGTCGTGCAGCTCTGCATTGCTCTCGACATCGAAGATGCTGTAGTTCGCGTACTCGCCCACCAGTCGCCAGATATGGCGCCACTTGCCGCTGCGCTGCAGCTCCTGCGAGTACTCCTTTTCGCGCGCCTTGATTTCGTTGGCGACATTGGCCGGCATGTCGGCCGGGATGTTCACATCCATGCGTACGTGGAAAAGCATCGTCAAATTCCGTTTATCAGGTGTCCGGATTACTTCGTGACTTTCATCAGGCCGTCGCGAGTGAAGCGCTTGACCTTCGCTTCGTCCAGCTCGATGCCGAGGCCCGGGCCATTCGGCACCGTCAGCTCGAAGTCGCTGTAATCGAGCGGCTTCGTCAAAATCTCTTCGGTGATCAGCAAGGGGCCAAACAGTTCGGTGCCCCACTGCAGGTTGGCGAAGCTTGCGAACAGGTGCGCCGACGCGACCGTGCTGAACGCGCCTTCGAGCATCGTGCCGCCATACAGCTCGATACCCGCGGCGTCCGCAATCGTCGCCACGCGCTGCGCCGCGAACAGTCCGCCGCTTTGCTCGATCTTGATGGCGAATACGTCCGCGCCCTCGTTCTTTGCGATCTCGAATGCGCTTTCCGGTCCCTGCAGGATTTCATCGGCCATCAACGCCACCGGGAACCGGCGCATGAGGCGCGCCAGCGCCGCGGGCGAAGCCACCGGCTGTTCGACCAGCTCGCAGCCGGCTTCCGCCAGTGCGGGAATCGCCCATGCCGCCTGCGTCTCGCTCCAGGCCATGTTGACGTCCACGCGCACGGCGGCACGGTCGCCCATCGCCTTCTTGATGTCGGCTACGTGCTTGATATCGGTCTTGAAGTCTTTCGCGCCAATCTTCAGCTTGAAGATCTTGTGGCGGCGCACTTCGAGCATGGTCTCGGCTTCGGCGATGTCCTTGGCGGTCTCGCCCGAAGCCAGCGTCCATGCCACCGGCAGGCGCTCGCGGCGGCGGCCGCCCAGCAGTTCGCTCACCGGCACGCAGAGGCGCTTGCCCTGTGCATCGAGCAGCGCGGTTTCCAGCGCGCACTTGGCGAAGTGATTGACCTTCACGAGCTTGCCCAGGTGCGCCATGAGCGCCTGGATACGCGTGGCGTCCTGGCCGATCATCGCCGGGGCGAAGTAGGCGTCGATCGCCAGCTTCATCGCTTCCGGGCTTTCGGGACCGTAGGCCATGCCGGCAATCGTCGTACCTTCGCCGACGCCGGTTACGCCGTCGCTGCAATACACCTTCACCAGCATCAGGGTTTGCCCGTACATCGTGGCGACGGATAGCTTGTGAGGGCGAATCGTCGGCAGATCGACGAGGCGGGTTTCGATACGTTCGATCGTGGCGGAAGTCATGTCGAAGGCTGCGTAAGTGAAGAAGGTATGGTGGCTTTATACACGCCGCGCATCCGCCCGATCCAATACTATTTGCGTCCAGTTCCATACCTTTATAATATGGAAGCCCCGCAACAGCCCATAAACCGGCCGATATTGCAGCGCATCATATTCTCAGAGTATTGATAAATTGATGCTTCATTTGGGAAGAAACCATGGATCTCCGCCAGCTTCGTTACTTCGTTGCCGTTGTCCGCGAGCGCAATTTCACGCGCGCCGCGGAACAGCTCTGCATCGCTCAACCGCCGCTGAGCCGTCAGATTCAGTTGCTCGAACAAGAGATCGGCGTGCCCCTTCTGATTCGCAATACGCGACCGGTGCGCACGACCGATGCGGGGCGTCTCGTCTACGAGCAGGCCATGCAGATTCTTGGGCGCGTCGAACAACTGCAGGCGACCGCCAAACACGTGGGACTGCACCACCGCACCGTGTTGTCGATCGGCTTCGTCGCCTCCGTTCTGTATTCGGGTCTGCCGCCATTGATGCGCAAGCTGCGCCAGAATGCGCCCGAACTCGACATCCAGATGGTCGAACTCATGTCGGTGCAGCAGATCGAGGCGTTGAAGGAAGGCCGCATCGACGTCGGCTTCGGGCGCGTGCGCCACAGCGACCCCAACGTGGCCGGCATCGTCCTGCGCGAAGAGCCGCTGGCGGTGGTGGTGCCGATCGGCAGCGAAATGGCACAGGAATCGACGCCCATCCCCATCGAGCAACTGGCCGGGCAGAAACTGATTGTCTACCCCAAGGAGCCGCGCCCCAGCTTTGCCGATCAGGTATTGAACGTGTTGCACGGCGACGGCGTGCAACCGGGTGAAGTGCTGGAAGTGCGGGAAATCCAGACGGCGCTGGGTCTCGTTGCGGCCGAGTTCGGCGTATGCGTGATCCCCGCTTCAGCGCGGCAATTGCGCCAGGACGTGCACTACCGTCTGATAGACAGCGACCACGCGACTTCGCCGATCATCCTGAATCACCGCGTGAACGACAACTCCGTCTACGTCGAGCTCGTGAAGCAGCTGGTCAAGGAAATGTACGCCGAGCCCCAGCGGTGGCTGCCGGCGAAGAAGCAAAAGTCTTGAAGCGATATGCCGTCTACCCCAGTTCGTTCAGGAATGCGCGTACGGCGGCGCCGATCTCGTGCGGCGAATCCTCCTGGACGCAATGAATACCCAGCGCATCGACGCGGCCGTCGCGCGGCTTGCCGCCTGCGTGCGCTGAAGCCCACCGTCACTGCGCCGCCAGCCGCTCCGCCGAGAAACGCAAGCCGTCGAAGAGCCGCTCGGCCACCCGCCCGGGAAAGCCTTCCGGCAGCGCCGCCGCGACTTCTTCGATCGCACCGGGCGTACGCGCCAGCACGCGCTCGATCAACGGCCCTGCATCCGGCCCGTAGTGGCACAGCCGGGCGGTGGCGTCGAAATGCGCGCGCTTCACGTCGCGCATGCGATAGTGGCGCGCCTTGCCCCACACCGCCATGGCGAGCGACGCCTTGTGCCACGACCATTGATTGCCGCCGTCGCCCTCCACGGGCCAGATCGACATGACGTCATAGAGCGGCGCGAGCTGAAAGCGCCCTGCCGGCAGCAGGCGGATGCTGAAGTTTTTCGCGTGGCCGTCCGGCGCCGCGAGCATCCAGAAGACGATTTGCGCGGTGAGAAACGTTTCGAGGTCCTCGCGCGCCTGCAGCGACTGGCGCAAGAGCCCCGCAATCTCGCGCACGCCGGGGCCGCCATGCGCTTCGTACTTGCGATGCGGCGGCACGCCGAGCGCCTGGCAGAAGTCCTCCTGCGGCAGGCGCAGCAAGCCACCGGTGCGCGAGCGCGTACGATCGAAGCGCTCCACGCTGAGCACCTTCTGCGCGCCGAACTGGATGATCTGCGCCTGCGAAGCGGGCAACCCGTAGGCCCTCAGCAGTGCCAGGCAAAGCCATTCGTTTTCGACCGAGGTATTGAAGTCCACCTTGCGATGGCCGATCAGCCCCAGTGGCAGCTTGAGAATATGGGTGGTGGGCGTGGCGCCGCGCGGCAGCAGCCATTTGCCGCGGTGGCGCAAAAGCGCGGTCTTCTCCTGCGCACCCGCCAGCGAAATGCGCAGATCTTCAGTCTCGAGCGAGCCACCGGGCAGCGCACCGGCCGTTTCGAGCAGCAGGCGCTCGATGACGGCATCGCTCAGCGCGGTGCCTTCGATGCGGTCGACGCGCCCCGGCGTTTCGTCCTCGCCCAGCAGTTGCACCGCGCCCACGCAATCGCGCCCGATGGCCTTGAGCAGGTCGAAGGCCTCGAGCGTATCGGTGCGAAAGCGCGTGGCGATGCGACGGCGGATGGGCTCGCTGTCGGGCAAGAGATTGTCGAAATAGTGCTGCACGCGCTCGCCGCGCAACGGCGCGTCGCCGATGCCGAACGGCAGCGAGAGCGAAAGCGGCCGGCCTACCGCCGAGCGCTTCCAGTCGTCGTCATAACGCAGCTCGGTGTCGCCGGCGGACGTCATGACCCACGTGCCTACGCGCTCGCCGTTGGCCCAGATCGATAGCGCGCGCGAATATGATTTGCGGCCCATGCTCACCACTCCGGCGCGCCGGCCGCCGCATCGCGCGACTGCACGCAGAGTTCCAACCCGTAGAGCGCGAAAAGCGCGAGCATCTGCTCGAGCGAGAGGCTGGCGGCACCCGTGGTTTCGAGCGCGGAAAGGCGCGGCTGGCCGATGCCGAGATGCGCCGCGGCCTGCGCCTGGGTCATGCCGCGCGCCTTGCGGGCCGATTGCAGAATCTCGGCAAGCCCGCCTGGCGTCTGGACGATGATCTTCATGGCATATTCCTGTGAGACATAAACCGATTATATGCCTGTGGGGAATATTTCGCCAATATCACTCACACGAATAAATCGCGAATATCGCTCACACGAATAATTGTCCGGCGAGCCTCCCGGATCCGGCCCCGCTTGCCGCGCACGGCAGTCTTCACGCGCGCGCGGCCTCCTGCGCCCGCTCACGCGCACGCACGTCGAACGCGCCGCCCGTCAAGGCCTGGTCGCGCAGCGTCACCGGTTTCTTGCCCGGCAGCAGCGGGAACATCAGTTCGGCGAAGCGAATCGCCTCTTCGAGGTGAGGATAGCCGGAGAGCACGAAGCTGTCCGCACCGGCGTCCACGTATTCCTTGAGGCGCGCCGCCATGGTTTGCGGGTCGCCCACGAGCGCCGTGCCCGCGCCGCCGCGCACGAGGCCCACGCCAGCCCACAGGTTCGGGCTGATCTCCAGCTTGTCGCGGCTGCCGCCGTGCAGCTCGGCCATGCGGCGCTGGCCCACCGAATCCATGCGCGCGTAGTTTTCCTGGGCGCGGCGGATATCGTCATCGTCGAGCTTGCTGATGAGGCGCCCGGCGGCGGCCCACGCTTCGTCGTTGGTCTCGCGCACGATCACGTGCAGGCGCACGCCGAGCTTGAGCGTGCGGCCATGGCGTGCCGCCCGCGCGCGGATATCGGCGAACTTCCGCGCGACGGCATCGGGCGGCTCGCCCCATGTTAGATAGGCATCCACGTGCTTGGCCGCCAGTTCGTGCGCCGCCGGCGACGAGCCGCCGAAATACAGCGGCGGATGCGGCGTCTGAACCGGCGCGTGAAAGTTCTGCGCGCCCTGCACGCGCAAATGCTTGCCCTCGAAGTTCACCGTCTCGCCGCGCAGCAGGTCGCGCCAGATCGTCAGGAATTCGTCGGCGGCTTCGTAGCGCTCGTCGTGCGCGAGGAACACGCCGTCGGCCGCGAGTTCGGTGGCGTCGCCGCCCGGCACGACGTTGAGCAGCAAACGGCCGTTCAACGCCTGGTCGAGCGTGGCCGCCTGGCGCGCCGAAGCGGTGGGACCGCCGAGCGACGTACGCAGCGCGACGAGCAGCTTGATGCGCTGCGTGACGGGCGCGAGGCTCGCCGCCGTCACCCACGGGTCGAGGCAGCTGCTGCCGGTGGGAATGAGGAGGCCGTCGTAGCCGAGTTCTTCGGCGGTCACGGCGATCTGGCGCATATAGGCGTTGGTCGGCGCGCGGCCGAAATCGGATTTGCCGAGGTAGCGGGTGTCGCCGGAAGTCGGCAAGAACCAGAAGATATCGAGGCTCATCAATGATCCTGCTGCGGGTAAATGAAGGCGCGGGTAGCGACTTGAAGCACGAATGCATACGGCGCAATCGCGTGACTATCGCCGCCCGTGCGTCGAACTCAGTCGCGCCCTCATTGAAACAGCCTGCAGCGCTTTCCCCTACCAGTTAATCTGCAATTGCATATGATGTATTCGGCTAAACACCCCGTACTCCCCCTTTCACGAGGACCCCAGCCATGGACACACGGACCGTCAAGATTCCCGGCCCCGATCATCCGATCACGGTCGAACCGGCGCACACGCGCGTGGTGGTGAAAGCGGGCGGCCGCGTGGTCGCCGACACGCGCCGCGCGCTCACGCTGCGCGAGGCGAGCTTTCCGGCGGTGTTCTACATACCGCGCGAGGACGCCGACATGTCGCTGCTCTCGCGCACGGAACACAAGAGCTGGTGCCCGTACAAGGGCGAGGCCTCGTACTACTCGATCGCGCCAGGCGGCGCGCGAGCCGTGAACGCAATATGGAGCTATGAAACGCCGCATGAAGCGGTATCGGCAATCAAGGACCACCTTGCGTTCTACCCGGATCGCGTCGATTCGATCGAAACGTCCGACTGAGCGCCCGCGCCGCCTTTCGATGCGTTACGCATCATCATGCGACTTTACCCGCTCAAGTTTTGCCCCGAGCCGGCCGCTATGCATGCCGGCTCGCTGAACCACCCATCGGCCGCCACCGACGCCGCGGCGACGTGACATCGGCATCGTCGATGCCCAGTCGGACCCCAAGGTGTGCCAGGATTCTGTTATTCGTGCGGCGCAGCCCGCCGCGCCCCGCTCCCTTACATCCAACCGACATGCAACAAGGCACCCCGGCCACCGCGGCCAGTTTTGCCAACATGGGCGTCGATCTGCTCGACTTCTTCGACGTGACGCCCACTTCGCTGTGGCTCGAAGACTATAGTCAGCTGCGCGCGCTCTTCGATCGCTGGCGCGCACAAGGCGTGACCAACCTGCGCCAATTCCTCGAAGACGATCCGCGCCGCGTGGCCGATTGCTCGGCCTGCATCCGCGTGCTCAAGGTCAACCGCCATACGCTCGATCTCTACGGCGCGCGCGACTACGAAGAACTCGCCGCGCATCTTCCGCAGGTGCTGCGCGACGACATGTTCCAGGCGCACGTGGGCGAACTCGAGCAGATGTGGGCCGGCCACACCACGTTCGAGAGCAAGAGCGTGAACTACACGCTGCGCGGCCGGCGCATGGACATCTTGTTGCGTGGCGTGATCCTGCCGGGCCACGAAGCCGACTGGAGCCGCGTGCTCGTGGCGATCGAAGACGTCTCGGCGCTCGAAGAAGCGCGCCATCGGGCGGCCGCTAGCGAGCAATACGCGCTCGGCGTTTTCGAACACTCGCCGGTTTCACTGTGGGTCGAAAACTTCTCCGCCATTCGCGAACTGCTCAACGAGGTCCGCGAGCAGGGCATCGTCGACTTTCGCACCTTCACCGACGTACATCCCGAATTCGTCGAACGCTGCATGAGCGAAATCCAGGTGCTCGACGTGAACCACTACACGCTGGGCATGTTTCGCGCACCAGACAAAGCCACGCTGCTCGCGCGCCTGCCCGAGGTGTTCCGCGACGAAATGCGCCCGCACTTCCGCGAGCAGTTGCTCGATCTCTGGGAAGGCCGCCTCTTTCAGCAGCGCGAGGTGGTGAACTACGCGCTCGACGGCAGCGAAGTCAACGTGCACCTGCAGTTTTCCGTGTTCCCCGGCCACGAAGCGCAGTGGGATCTCGTGCTGCTCGCGCTCACCGACATCACGGCGCGCAAGAAAGCCGAGGCCTACCTCGAATTCCTGGGCAAGCACGACGTGCTCACGAAGCTCAAGAACCGCTCGTTCTATGTGGACGAACTCAATCGTCTGCATCGCAAGGGGCCGTTCCCGGTGAGCGCGATCGTCGTCGACATGGACAACCTGAAGACGGTGAACGACCAGCTCGGCCACGCGGCCGGCGACGCGTTGCTGCGCCGCGCCGGTGAAGTGCTCGCGAAAGCGATCCAGAAGCCCTATCAGGCCGCGCGTATCGGCGGCGATGAATTCGCCGTGCTGATGCCCGGCGCCGACGTGCGCGATGCGGAAACCGTGGTGGACAGCATCACCAAACTGGTGGAGCTGAACAACCAGTTTTACGGCGGACCGAAGCTGAGCTTTTCAATGGGCTTTGCGAGCTGCGAGGAAGGCGAAAGCGTGGAAGCGATGCTGCGTGAAGCGGACGCGGCGATGTACGAGGCCAAGCGCCGCCGCAACGAAACGAGCCGTACGTCGCTGGAGGCCGACGCCGCGCGTGATGGCTGACGCTCGAAGCGCGGGAAACGCTTCGGATACCGTAAGAAAAGCAGGGGAGAAAAAGCGGCCGGCATGTGAGCATGCCGGCTTGCCGAGGGCCTTGCGCCCTCGTTTCACACACTCAGGCCAGCGGCGTGACGCCACGTGCCCGAGTGTGGGCCACCGCACTGGCGTGATGCTGCGCCGCGCGCCAGCAAGCGAGCCGGCAACGCGCGCGTCCGCCAGGACGGCGGACCTGGCATCACTACGCGTTGACGGCGTCCTTGAATGCCTTGCCAGCGGTGAACTTCACCGTCTTGGCGGCGGCAATCTGGATCTCCGCGCCCGTGGCAGGGTTGCGGCCCACGCGGGCGGCACGCTGGCCAGTCGAGAACGAGCCGAAGCCGACGAGTTGCACGGAGTCACCCGAGGTGACCGCACGCGTGACGACGTCAAGGATCGCGTCGATGGCTGCGCCCGTGGCTGCCTTGGTCTCGCCCGTGCTAGCGGCGACTGCGTCAATGAGTTCCTGTTTGTTCATCTGCTACCTGTATTGAGTTGAGAAAACCTGCATACCCTACCTCACGCGGGCGAAACAGGCAAATCGCGTTGCATATGGAAACGCGCCGATCGCCCGCCCGGCACGTGTTTTGCGGACCACGCGCATGACGGCGAAAGCCGAATCAATAGCACAACACGGAGTCAGTGTGTAGACAAAAACACGTTAAAAATTGGCAAAAATGCACAAAAACGACATTGCGGCAGTTTCAGGCGGGTTTATACAGGAACGATTCGTGCCGATGACCGCTGAGGCACAACGAAAATCGGCGATATTTCCGATTTTGACCAAGCCTGAAAAAAATGTCTCGCCGGGACAGTCGCCGGCCTGCAGTCACCCTCGGGGACGCCGCCCGTGCGGCATCCGGCGAGCCAGCCGGGCTGGGTCGAGCGGATCGTCGCGCAACTTCGGAGCTGTCATCGAGAGCGGGGATAGCGGCGGGCCAAAATCGCATCCTGTCTTTCAGTTGCGCAACGTAAGGCCGCATGAACACCTTGCGCCTTGGGTGTCGTCTGCGCAGACGGAAATCGCGTCGTCAGCCAATAGATTGATCAGTGATGCTGATTACCGAGGCTCAGGTGAAAACCCATAGCACACGCGCGGGCGCATCGGCGAGATTGGCGTAGCGAAAGCGGCAACGCGCCGGCACCTGGAAGCTGTCGTTGGCCCGCAGCGTCACGGGCTCGTCGCTGTCCTCCACCCAGATCGTCAGCTCACCCTCGAGCACGAAGCCGCCCTGCTCGTCGCTGTCGTCCACGGGGCGCTCGCCGCTCGTCGCGCCAGGCTCGAGCCGGCTCTCCAGCATCGAGAAACCCGACGACATGCTGGGCGAAACGAGCACGTCCGTAATGCCGCCGCCATAGTAGAGCGTGCGCCGCTCGCCTGGCCGCGTGACCCACGGCAGCTCGCGCGGCATGCTCACGCTATAGAAGTACGTGGTAGGCGTCTGCAGCGCCTCGCCGATGGCCGTGAGATCCGCCACCGTGGGCCGCGAAAGGCCCCGCTCGACCTGCGAAAGAAAGCCCACCGAGCGGCCGATCTTTTGCGCGAGTTCCGCGAGCGTCACCTTTTTGTGCTTGCGCAGATCCCGAATGAGGATCGCGAGGCCTTCGATTTCGTCCTGCTGGTCCATGCGATTCTTTCTGTCACACGACGTCGCGCAGGCGATACCACAGCTTGCCGAGCGCCTCGAGCGGCGCAGCGAAGCGCTCGCCGCCCGGAAAGCGCGGATTATGAATGCGCTCATAGAGCGAGAGCAAGTGCGGCTCGCCGAGGATGGCGTCGGCAACGGCGCGCGCCGCCGCGAGCGTCGGCAGGATGCCGTGCCCGGAAAAACCCTGCAGCCAGTACCGATCGCGTGCGTGACCGACGTCGGGCGTGCGGCGGATGCTGATGTCGATATGACCGCCCCACGCGTATTCGAATTCGATGCCGCGCAACTGCGGAAATGCGCGCTCGAGACTCGGGCGGATCGCGGCGCCTATGTCCTTCGGGATGCCTCCGAGATACGTGCACGCGCCGCCAAAGAGCAGGCGATCGTCGGGGCTCAGGCGAAAGTAGTCCGGCACGAACTGATTGTCGATCACGCAACTGTTGCGCGGCAGCAGCAAACGGGCAAGCGCAGGGTCGAGCCTGCGCGTGGCGATCTGCCAGGTGCCCACGGGCAGCACACGGCTAGCCAGATCGCTATCGAGCCGGTCGATGTAGGCATTGCAGGCGAGCACCAGCGTGCCCGCGCGCACCGTGCCTTCCCGCGTGCTCGCCACGTAGCCGCCCGGCGTTTCGCGGTACGCGAGTACGCGGCTTTGCTCGAAGATGGCGCCGCCCGCGCGCTCGATGGCGTCGGCGAGGCCGAGCGCCAGCTTGAGCGGGTCGAGATGCCCCGCCTCGGGATCGTAGAGCGCGGCGCGGTAACGGCGGCTGCCGATCCACTCCGGCATCTCCGGCTCGGCAATGACGCGCAGGCGATCGCAGCCCCACGTCTGCGCGGCCTCGTCGCGCGCGGCTTCGAGCATGGCGACACGCGAGCGCCGGACCGCCACCCACAGGCTGCCTGGCCGGTAGTCGATGTCGAAGCCATGCCGCGCGGGCAACTCGCGCACTTCGGCGGCGGCCCAGCGCATGCTGTCCCACAACTCCCGCGCGCCCGCCAGACCCAGCGCCTGCTCGAACGGCGGCATATCGCACGACCAGCCGAGCAGAGCCTGACCGCCGTTGCGCCCCGAGGCGGCCCAGGCCACGCGGCTCGCCTCGACGACCGCGACGCGGCGGCCGGCCAGCGCGAGCCGCAACGCCGTGTGCAGACCGCTGAAGCCCGCGCCCACGACCAGCACGTCTGCGTGGTAATCGCCCGCCAGCGCAGGGCGCTCGGGCAGCGCGCCGCGCTGGGCGTAGTGACGTGCGTAATAGCTTTCGATATGACGAGTCGATTCGGCGAACATGAGTGTCTGTGAAATTTTTCATATTGAATTTCATGAAAAACTAGCACGAACATTTCACGTGCGCAAATCGGCGTATTCCCGGTGGCGATGCTAGTCCGAGAGTGTGAGCGAGTGAACTCGTCAGCGGTCAAAGTGCATCTGGAGGCACCGGCCCGCTCTCCCACCGTTACCGCTCTTCCTGCGTGTCAGGCTTGCATTACCGCGGCGCGCCGTTCCTGATGAAGCAGGACATCGCGATAGATTCCGGGCCGAAGCGAAAGCTCCCGTGGCGTGCCATCGTCGACCAGCCGCCCGTGCTGGATCACAACAATGCGGTCGAAGTTCTGCAATGTCGACAACCGGTGAGCGATGGCAACAACCGTACGGCCCTTCATTAGCTTGTCCAACGCCGCCTGGACGACAGCTTCCGACGCGCTATCGAGTGCGGACGTCGCCTCATCGAGTAACAGAATCGGTGCATTTTTCAGGAAGGCGCGTGCAATCGCGATTCGCTGCCGCTGTCCGCCCGAAAGACGCGCTCCACGCTCGCCCACGACGGCGTTCAAGCCATCCGGCAACGAGCGGATCAAATCGAGACAGCCGGCAAGCTCGCAGGCCTTCAGTACCTGCTCTTCTGTCGCCTCAGGCCGCCCATAGCGCAGGTTATCGAACAGCGAGCGGTTGAACAGCGAAACATCCTGCGGGACGATACTCACTGAGTCGTGCAGGCTCTTCAGGCTCACATCGGATAACCGCTGCCCGGATATGCATACCGCGCCGGCGCCTGCTGGTGGGTCAAACCAGCGAAGCAGCAGCGCGAATACCGTGCTTTTACCGGCACCGGACGATCCGACCAGGCCAACGCGTTGTCCGGCGTCGATGTGAAGGCTGAAGTGATCCAGCACACGACGTCGTCCGGGATACGAGAACGAAATATTCTCAAAATCGATATTCGCGTCGCGAATCTGCAAGTCGGGCACGCCCATCCTTTGCTCCATTTCCCGCGGTATGAGCAAGGATTGCGCGGCCTCCGCAAGCCGGGCGACGTGCTGGGTCATATCCACAAGCGCCACGGCAAGATCTCGCGTGCCGTGCAGAATGGCGAAGCCTAGCGAACTCACCAGCACGACGTCGCCAGTGGTGGCCCGCTCCTGGGTCCAAAGCCAGACGACCCACCCCAGCAGCAAACATGACAGCAGCACCGTCATGATGGCGTGCACCAGTCGGAGCTTTTCGAGGTGGCGCAATGACGATTGACGTGAATGGATCTCGTTGTCGAGAAAGTTGCCGAAGCGCAGGCATTCGCGTGCTGTCGCGTCAAATGACCGGATCGTCGACATATTGCCGATGAGGTCGACCAGTTCACCGTCGACGGACGCTGCCCGTGAAGCAAATTGCAAATGACGCTCCCCTCCCATTCTGGCGAGCCAGAAGAGGAGCGCAGTCATGCATACGGAAATTCCAACGAGGGCGAAAGCCATCCCTTTGCTCACCCAGCCGATCAGCACAACGGATCCCAATACGGACAGGAACGTCGGAATAGCGCTCCACGCCGACGTATTTTCGATCGTGAAGATGGCGTTGGCGGTCGCCGAGATCCGGCTTGCCAGCGTTCCCGGCTGCACGTTCGAAAAGTAGGCGGGCGAATGGCCGGTAAGGTATCCGAACAGTTCGCGGCGCACTTCCCCCGTTACCGCAACGAAGGTCCGCACACTGGCCAGACCTGCAAGACGCCAGAACAGGTTATCTGCGAACAGGAGGGCAACGATGATAAGGAATGCCTCCACTACGCGAGCGGGATGCGCGTGACCCGCAGGTAGCGCGTCGATAAGATTCTTCGTCGCGAACTGGGCCCCTAGTGAACAGGCAACGGCCGCGACGATGCTCGACAGGATCAACAGATGGCCGTACGGATGTGCCCGGACATAACGCAAGAGCAGACGGATCGGCTTGCGCGCGTACTGGATCAGCGCCGTCGCGCGGCGGCCGCGAATCTGCGCTCGGGGGTCCCCGTCTGCAATGTCTGCACGTGTCGTAACCATCCCCGCGCACCTTCGTCGCCGCCAGATGAACTTGTGATGCGCGCATAGACCGTTCCTGAAGCGAAAGCTGTCCGGATACCCTGCGCGCGCCCGCGTACGAAGTCTTTGGCACTTCGCGACTCGCGGACGCTGATACCGTGCCTATGCCACGTTTGCAATCGAGGAATGCCGCGATGCCCTTCTTCAGTTTCGTGCGGTGTGCTGGCGCAGCAGTTCGAGCAGCTGCGCGGCAGCGAACGGCTTGCGCAGAAACGCGGCTACCGCCAGGCTCCCGGGCGGTGCAGCTACCGCCGAGCACAGCACGACCGGCAGGTCCGCAAGCCCCGGTTCTCCCGCCAGCGCAGACACCAGGGCATCGCCTCTCATCACCGGCATCATGTAGTCCGTCACGACAATCGCCGGCCGCTGGATACGGGCGAGGCGCAGCGCCTCCGCTCCATCGAGCGCTTTCAAGACATCGAAGCCCTCGGACTCGACAAGCGCGGACATCGCATCGAGCAGCCGCGGGTCGTCGTCCACGAGAATTACAGTTGGCAATTCCGGCCCCCCGGTCCAGACGCCAGCACGTAGCAAATATCGTTCCGCGGTAACCCAAACCGCCAGGCACGACAGCGTCGTGCGAACGTTCTCGCCAACATAATGGAGCGGACAGCTGCGGAGCCCACCTGTCGGCTCGCTCGCCATGTATTTCGGGGAGCCACGCGAACCCTCACAGATCGATCTTGAACTCGCCGCGGCATTCACGCAGACGGCGGGAATCATTATCTGCAGGCATATGCTGGCGGGGAACACCGAACAGGACGCGATGCCAGGCCGGCATCGCGTCAGAAGGTCACCGTTTCCCAAATTTCAATCGAGTAGTCGATCACGCAAGTCCATGCGGAACGTCGAACTACATGTCAGGTTTTCCATAGGCTAGTGCCTCCCGGCTTCGGACATGGGCTCGCCGCATGTCTTGCATCGATAGCACGCGAATCCGTTCGAGTCCGTGCCGTTGTCCACGAGTCCGGACGTGCGATTCGACTCCCACTGCGGCGAGTCGGGTTGATCGTCTTCGGACGTCACCTCTTCGCCCTCGTGTCCGTTCAGGCACACGAAATATCTACGTGTCAACGTGATCATCGTTGTCCTCCTGCGACTTGCGGCTACCTCGAAGCGGGGCTTCAGCCGCGCAAGCTCGCCGTGCAGGCTCCTCTTGCAGAATCGAAACCTTCAAGAGTCGTGTCCCGCACCATCCGCTCCATACAGCGCTCTCAAATCACTGCACGAACAGCAGGCGCGAAGGCCGCCGGATCACTATTCGCCAGATGCTTGAGACCCGACAGGGTGGAACCCCTATCTGTTATTGGATAACTTCAGTGACATCCCCTGGGCCGCGATCGACGCCGCGCCGCCGCCCGTCCGCGAGAGACGACGGCCTACGTTGGGAGCTGCGGTTCGGAGAGGATAAGCAGTCGCACCTTCACATCGAATGGAAGCCGGTACCATGAGCTTGAAGTTTCGCCGGCAGCAACACACGCGGGTCACGTGCAGCCAGGCGCCCAACGGCATAGCGGGTGACTGTTACGTCATTGAGAGCGTAACGAACCGGATGGGGCTCAAAACACGTGATTCCAGCATTCCTGCAGCGGTGCAAATGCGGAACGAATCAAGAACAAGTATGATCGGCCGCGACCCGTTCCACAACCCGCGGCCGGATATTTCGGCGCCTTCCCGGTAAAACGGCCACGTGATTACCCGGCCGCGCCCCCGCGCGCCCCGGCGCGCTCCTCCGGGGCCGCACGCGTTCTCCAGCCCAGTCAGACCTCACGGCAGTCAGGCCTTGACTGAGCCAGCCCTCAGTCCCGGCGCAGGAGGTCGCTTCAGTCAATGGTTCGCCGTAGCGGCACTCATTATGGGTATCCTCCCAGGCGTGTACGCCGTGTGGGAGCCGTGTCATCGCCGGCGTCGAGAAAACGATAGCCTTCACTCATCCTCTCCACCGATCGGGGGAGCAACCGCTTCAATGAGCCGTCGCAATTCGACAAGTGAAAACGGCTTGCGCAAAAAACCGTAATCGAAATCAAGGTCACCAGGACGCGATGGCTCAGCGCCCGAGGCGAGCACGACACGCAGATCCGGAACCCGCTGCAGTGCCGCTCTGGCAAGTTCGATCCCGGAGCTGCCGCGAAGGCATATGTCGGTGATGAGAAGATGCTTCTTTTTCTCGCTCAGGATTCGTAGGGCCTCCTGAGCGTCGGATGCCTGCTGCACGTCGTAGCCCATTGCGGAAAGCAGTTCGCTAACTGCCTCGCGGGAAGCCGGTTCGTCGTCGACGATGAGCAGGGACAGCGGATGTGTCGAGACTGTCGGCTTTTCATCGAAATGGCTCGCCTGCCGCCCTCCTGCACGGCGTTCCTTTTTTCTACCCAGCATCTGCCGGATTTTTGTGGCGAGCTGCTCACGGCTGTAGGGCTTGCTGAGCAGATGCACCCCGGGGTCAAGCCGGCCGCCATGGACGATCGCATTCTGCGTGTAGCCTGACGTGAACAGCACCTTCAGGTCCGGAATGGCTCGCGTAGCCAGTTTCGCCATTTCCGTGCTACGCATCGGACCCGGCATCACCACGTCGGAGAACAGGAGGTCTATCTTTATCCCGCTTTTGACGATGGCCATCGCACCTTTGGCGTCGTCCGCTTTCAGCACCGTATAGCCGAGTTCCCCAAGCGTCTCGACAACAGTCGATTGCACCCGCCGGTCATCTTCGACCACGAGGATGCTCTCCGAGCCGCCCGCGATCATCGGAGCATGCGACGCCTCAGTTTCGATGACCTCTTCCGTCGACCTCGGAAGGTAAATCTTGACAGTTGTACCGTGATTAACCTCACTGTAGATGCGCATATGCCCGCCGCTCTGCTTCACAAAGCCGTAGGCCATGCTCAGTCCAAGCCCTGTCCCCTCGCCCTCCGGTTTCGTACTGAAATACGGCTCAAATGCCCTTTCGAGCACCTCCCGCGGCATGCCAGTGCCGGTGTCAGATATGGCCAGCAGTACATATTGTCCCTCGCGCACGTCCTCCGGCAGGGCTTTGTAGTGACCGTCCAGCGTCGCATTCGAGACCTCCAGCGTCAGTTTCCCGCCGCGCGGCATGGCATCGCGGCTGTTGATCGCCAGATTCAGGACTACGTTTTCCAGATGATTCGGATCGACGAGTGTGTTCCAGAGCCCACCGCCGACGACGGTTTCCACATGGATCGTCTCACCGATTGCTCGCCGTAACAGATCGTCCATGTTCCGCAGCATCACCGCAAGATTGACCACTGCCGGCTGCAGAGCCTGGCGGCGTCCAAAGGCGAGGAGCTGCGAGGCGAGGTTCGCGCCTTGCTCGACGGCATCGATGGCTTTTTCGAGGCGTTCGCGCGACCAGCTGTCGCGCCCGTGACGACGTTCGAGCAGTTCGAGATTGCCCCGGAGTACCTGTAGAACATTGTTGAAATCGTGAGCGACGCCGCCGGTGAGCTTGCCAATGGCCTCCATCTTCTGAGCCTGTAGCAGAGCCCCCCTTACCTTTTCAAGCTGTTCCTCGGCGGCCTTGCGCTCGCTCACGTCGCGTGTGATCTTTGCGAAGCCCATCAGCTTGCCATCCTCGTCACGTATCGCATCAATGACGACATTGGCCCAGAACCGGCTCCCGTCCTTCCTTACCCGCCATCCCTCCATTTCGAAGCGCCCTTCGCGCGCCGCTGTCTCAAGGCCCCGTTCGGGCAGACCGTTAGCGGCATCCTCCGGCGTATAGAACCGGCGGAAATGCGATCCAATGATCTCGTTCGCTTCATATCCCTTGATACGCGCGGCGCCGAGATTCCAGTTCGTCACAATGCCTTCCGGCGAGAGCATGAACAGAGCGTAGTCCGTCACGCCCTGCACCAGCAGTCTGAACTTGCGTTCGCTTTCAAGCACCGCCTCGTGGGCAAGCCGCTTGTCCGTCACATCCCGGACGATCTTCGCGAAACCGGTCACCCTTCCGTCATCCCCCGCAAGCGGTGTAATCGCGACAC
This sequence comes from Paraburkholderia sp. CNPSo 3281, assembly GCF_024206515.1. NCBI lineage: Bacteria > Pseudomonadati > Pseudomonadota > Betaproteobacteria > Burkholderiales > Burkholderiaceae > Paraburkholderia > Paraburkholderia sp. CNPSo 3281. The sequence continues at coordinate 37,000 of NZ_JAMBPS010000026.1, forward strand.
TGGCCCAGAAACGCGTACCGTCCTTGCGCAGGCGCCATCCCTCGGTCTCGCAATGGCCATACTCGCGCGCGGTCTGCAGCACCGCGTCGGGAACGCCCGCTTCCCGGTCTTCCGGCAAATAGAAGACGGAAAAGTGCTGACCAATGATCTCCTGAGCGCTGTATCCCTTGATGCGTGCCGCGCCCGGGTTCCAACTGGCGATGACGCCCGCTTCTGTCAGACGAAAGATGCCGTATTCGCATACGCGGGCCACCAGCGTTTTCTCCCAACCGGCCCCCTGTTCCGCAGACAAAGACTGAGTCATGGAATTCTCCGTTTTCGCTGCGGCGTGCAGCGGGGAGGAGCGCCCCCGCGTGCCACACCATCGGCACCTGGCGCTCGGGAAATGGGATGAACATTTGTCGGGCAGGCTCGGCGCCGATGAACCTGCTCCGAGCACCATGGCGGGTCACGAGGTGCGCAAGAAACGCTCCCGTCTGCGTACGGCGCGCGCTCGCGCATTTGGACATTTGATGCCTGACTCAGCCTTCGAGAAAGGGCCTCAACTTGTCAGCATTACGGGGATTCCTCAGCGTGCGCATCGCCTGGCTCTCGATCTGCCGGATTCGCTCGCGGCTCACGTTGAACTGCTCGCCGACCTCTCCAAGCGTGTGGTCGGAGGTTGTATCGAGCCCGAAACGCATCCGCAGGATCTTGGCCTCCCGTGGCGACAGTCCGTTGAGCACCTCATCGATCGCGGTGCGCATGCTCGCGTGAATTGCTGCCTCAGCCGGCGAACCCGCAGAGACATCCTCGATCAAGTCGCCGAGCGTCGCATCCGCATCGTCGCCCGCCGGGATTTCAAGCGACAAAGGTTGCCTCGCGGCCTTGAGGAAGCCACGCACTCGATCCTCGGACATCTCCATGCGCACGGCAAGGACGGCGGGATGCGCCTCCTGTCCCGTCTGTTGCAGGATTTCGCGCGAAATGCGGTTGAGCTTGTTGATCGTCTCGATCACGTGCACCGGCAGGCGAATGGTTCGCGCCTGATCGGCAAGCGCACGCGTGACAGCCTGCCGGACCCACCATGTGGCATATGTCGAGAATTTCCAGCCGCGCCGGTATTCGAACTTGTCTACTGCCTTCATCAGACCGATATTGCCTTCCTGGATGAGATCCAGAAACGGCATGCCGCGATTGACGTATTTCTTGGCAATCGAGATGACGAGACGAAGATTCGCTTCGATCATCTCCCGTTTGGCCTCCCGCATTTTCGACTCCGCGGCACGCATCGTGCGGCTGACCTCCTTGAGCTGCTGCAGCGGCAGCGAAACCCTCGCCTCGATGTCCGCGAGTTTCTGCTGACCGGCCTGAATGGCCGGGAGATGCCGCTCGAACGCCGCGCCAAACTGCTGTGACGTCGCCGCCATGCGGCTGGTCCATCGAAGGTCCGTTTCGTGGCCCGGGAACGACTCGACGAACAACTCACGTGACATGCCACAACGGACTACCGCGATCTCGAGGATGCTGCGCTCAATCGCACGAACCTCCGCAACCCGTTCGTGCACACTGGCACACAAACGATCAATGGTTCTGGGCGTAAAGCGGATTGTTCCCAGTTCGCGCTGAATCTGCGCGCGCACCCGCGCAACGGCTGCGAAACGGGCCTTGCCGGTAGCAGGCACATTCGGCATCTCCGCGAACAGTGCCCGCACACGAGCGAAAACCGCGAGACTGTCGTTCGTGAGTTCCTCGAGGCGGACTGCGTTCGCCATCTCCGGATCCTCAGCCTCCGGCCCGACGTCGTCACCGTCGGGGTCATCGCTGCGAGCGGATGCTTCCGGCTCATTTTCTTCGGAGGCCACCGTCAATGCACTTGCGTTCACATCGTCGCAAATGCCAGCGACCAGTTCGTCGATACGCAGGTCGCCGGCAATGATGCGGTCCACATCGGCAAGAATGGTGGCCACGACCGACGGACATGCGGCGATCGCCTGAATCATGTCCTGCAGGCCGTATTCGATGCGTTTCGCGATCTCGATTTCGCGGGCTCGGGTCAGCAGTTCCCTGGCGCCCATCTCCCGCATGTACATCCGCACAGGATCCGTCGTGCGGCCGAATTCGGAATCGATAGTTGACAGTGTGGCTTCCGCTTCCTCGTTCGCCTCATCGTCAGACGATACGGCGAGGGTGGCGCCGCTTAACAGGAGCGTTGCCGCGTCCGGTACCTGCTCGTACACCGCCACGCCCATTTCGCTGAACGTACTGACGATCGCCTCCATTGCTGCAGTTTGCGTAAAGTCGTCAGCCAGGTGGTCGTTGATGTCCACGTGCGTGAGATAGCCGCGTTCACGGCCCAGCGCGATCAGTGCGCGCATCTGCCGTTGCCGCTCGTCATCCTGTCGGGCAATTGTTTCGATGTCGAGCGGTGCGTCGACGGCCCGGGGCTTGCCTCTTGTCCCGCGGCGGGTGGCCTTTGGCAGAACCGCGATCACGCGGGGTGCTAAATCGTCACGAACGGGATTGGCCAATACGTTCTCCTCGACAGGTTGGCTGACGATCGGCGCAGGCAGGACGGCAGATGAACTTAACTGTCGGGGTGCAAACGGAATCGTGGAATGGCGGATGGGCAATCGAGGCTGGGATACCCCGGAGAGATCCGGCGCGCGAAGCTTGGGGAATCCTAAATAATACCCGATTCTGTTGTGCGATGCAACATGAAACACCGATTTTCCACGTCGCGGGATAGCGGCGAAACGGGGGAACATTACGTACAGGGCAAGCCTGGCTAAAGCGGCCGACGGCAGCAACAACGGAAACATGTTGACTTCCAGCGTTTTCCAGGATAATCTGAAGTGTTGAAGTCTTCAAGAAGCGCGATTGCTGCTCATCATTGACCGCATCCTGCGGTATTCGTTGTCCTCTCCCCTCCTTGATCCTTTTTCCCCGCGCCCGTCTGGAGCGCGCCTACATCTGTTCATATTCAGGAGAATTCCATGGACACCGGTACCGTAAAGTGGTTTAACGACAGCAAAGGTTTTGGATTTATCACGCCCGACGCAGGTGGCGACGACCTGTTCGCGCATTTCTCGGAAATTCGCGGCGACGGGTTCAAGACCCTCGCAGAAGGCCAGAAGGTCAGCTACGAGACGAAGCGCGGCCCCAAGGGCATGCAGGCATCCAACATCACCCCGCTGTAAGTCATCTGTGCGTGCCGCCGTCATGACGGCGGCACGCCGACACTCTCAAAACGGGAGCCATCTGGCGATCTCCCCCGGCTCACCGTATTCCCGACGGTTGCTTTTCTTCAAACCTCACACTCACACGCCCCGCCAATCGCGAAGAACGTTCGCGTTACGAGTTTTATTCCCCAGGATATTTCGCCACCGAAATGGAAGCCCTCGGCTTTTCAGATCAATTGGGGATGCGAATGGATCGATACCCGGGGCTAGCCACTGCTCCACTTCATATCGACGTTCCGGCGAAGAGAAAAATATTCAGGACTTCATATCAAGCAAAGTCGCATCTGGCGAACATGCGCAAATCAAAGCCAAAGCACTTTCGGCCGATTGACAGTGATAGCATGGACCCGCTTTTCACTTCGACCAGTCAGAAATTGTAGTGAAGAAACTGGAACCAGCTCGGAGCAGACAGCCTGATGCTCGGCGCAATTGCTCAAGCGAGCGGCAGGCGGTACCATACAAGCCGAATCGCTGAGAGTCGAGTGTACGGAACGGTAGAAACCCGTGAACACCCCCAACGGAAACGCCGACATGCTAGTTGATCGCCATGCCGTTCCCCACTACCTGGTCCTGCGCGCCGGCTGGCCACCTTATGTGCTCGATATCGACCGCCTCATCCTGCGTCGCGAAGCGAGCTCACTCCTTCAAGCTTTCGCAAAAGCCCGAGGCTCAGCGACCTCGATCTCCGATGATGCATGGGATGATTTTTCGGCCGCGGAATCCCTCTCGGTCCTCGAACGTACGTCAGTTCGTGCCTATTCCCTGATAGATGGGGCGGAAAGCACACACCAGTTGAGGCTTCTGGTCTCCCTGTGAGCGTTCCGGCGCGGCAATTCTTAATCAGGCGCAGTCACCGTTTCCGACGCAATGCCGGTGGTTTTACGACTCGTCTTCTCCGATAACGGCATCGATAGCCGCTTGACCCGCTTCCTGTGCGTTCAGAAACGCCTTTTCCCGGCCAAAGGGCCCTCTACGAAGCTTTGTTTCGGCGCCAAGCTCGTCAATCACCTCGACATTATCACCGCCCTTGATCTGAAAAACCGCGTCGTACAGGCCCGGAGAAACCTCCGTCAGCCTCACATGAATTTCAAAACCACGATGCGAGAATACTCGATGCATGGAAGCCCCGCGAAAATGATACGGGAATTCGGTTAATCGGACTTTCACACGTTTCGCGCACTTTCCGCATGCTCGATCGCACGTTTGCAGGCATCAAAAGCAGCGCGGAACGCATCGTCAGGATCGTCGAATGAACCCTCGATGCATCTGGTGTTCTCGGGCATTTTCGGCACGCCTGCCGATGATTCCATGTATGTGGGTGGCTCTACGACGAAGTACCTGGCTTCCCCAGCCGGGGTAAGTCTGCTTGCAACTGTTGCTTTCATTTGCCAACCGTTGAATGTATCGAGCCGCGTTTCCATAGGCCTCCCATCAAACCCCGTGAAGTCAGTCTCGCGATGGCGGACATTGTTCCGCGATCGGGCCGCGCTCCGTTTCCGTCCGACACAGGAGAAGGCCGATCGGCCCGGCGGGTACGATGCCGTCATCCAACACAAGCAGATCCGACCACATGCCCGACCGCGGCGCCCTCGCGCTTCTACCCGAAGCGGGTGTCCAGCCACTGCTGTGCCCAGTTCGTCGCGTAGGCGATCGCATCCTCACGCGCGTCGAATCCAGCGAGGTCTCCACTGAGGTGAACGTCATGTTCGAGTCCATCCGAACGGCTGGTGCTGATGCGCGCATGCGCTATGTATTCGCCGTCCGCCCGACGGGGTGTTGGGTCGATCCGGAATCGGGTTGAATCGGAACGCATGTTTTCACCTTCTCAATCAATATGCGGCATTCTTGTGCCGCAATGTACGTCGTCATCGTCAAGCTGTGCGACCGTTGAGAAGGGCCATGATCTGCCCCGCCTCGCAGTCCGACTCGCAACTCGACATACCACTGTCGTGTAACAGTGCACGCACCGAGACGAACATCCGGTACGCATCCGCGTCGACCTCATGGCGGTGATCGCCTATCAGGTTATCCAGGTCGACGTTCGCATCCGAGGGTAGGTATTCATCGACAATCTCGCGGCCGCGGACCTGAATGCGTCTGAGCAGGTCGTCTCTGTTCATGGCGAACCTCCGGCGATTCCGGAAAGCCATTGTTCCAGTGGGGAACAACGGCTGCACGAAGAGAAAAACGTTCAGGACGTCATATCGAGGAAAGTCGCACCCGGCGTACAGGTATCGATGAGGCGCTCTGCGTATTCGATCGATGCACGACGCGCATCACCCGAATTGATAAACGGCCGACTGGCTACGACGCCAAACACCCGGCTCCGTTGAGTGCCGTCGGGCTCCTGCGGTTCCAGGATTCGTACGGCAGCGTCAAACCCCTCGTCGTAGTTATGACCGGATCCGGACGCGGTTGGACGGTGCGGATAAACCAGGGGACAAATTTCGAGTCCACGGTAGAGACGGGTAGCGACAGTCATGGAGTCACCTTCTGGCCGCACGGTTTGCGGCAAAAGAGAATAAGGGCGCACGCGACCGCCTCGACATCCGGACGGCGGTCGATCGCGTTTCGAGGTCTGCGATGGAGGGGAGCGGCTCGATCCCTGAGGAAGGGTACAGGAGGCGGGCTGGGATCGGTCGCAGGTCAACTGATGTTTTCATGCTACGCCCCTCCAGCCGTTTGTACAGCGAAAGTTTCAGACTTGCAGCCTGCATGCTGCCGGACTCATGCGGCCTGTCGGCGGGCAGTCAGGTCCTGGAACGGCGGGTAGTTGGCGCCCTTGCGTTGCTCCCGTTCAGTGACGACGGAAAGTGCTGCTGCGCGTCGGGGCGCCGCTTCGCTCGTCCTTGTGTCGGAAATTGATGCGTCCTTTGGTGAGATCGTAGAGCGAGAGCTCAAGCGTAACCCGATCCCCGGCCAGGATGCGAATGCGGTTCTTCCGCATGCGGCCAGAAGCGTACGCCCCTACGATCACGCCATTGTCCAGCGTGACACGGTAGCGACTGTCGGGCAACACTTCGTCGACAATTCCATCGAGTTCGAGAAGCTCTTCTTTTGCCAATCAATTCTCCTGAGCAAATAGGGGCAAAGCGTCGCCAGCGCGACTTCAAGGCAAAAGACGCATGGGCATTGCAACGGCCATTGCCAATGCGATGCTGAGGCGATGATCTGGATAAACGCGACTGTGAAAAGGCGTGCTCGCTGCACGCGAACTGGAATACAGACGCTTCAACGAACGGCGCGTGCCGTCCGGGAGGGCTGCGCCACGCCTACCAAGGCGGATGGCGCGTAATGTAGTCACGATGGACGCGACAGCGGAATAGGGACAGAGGTAAGACAGCCTCTGTGCGGCAGCTCAGAGCATGCGCGGCAAGTCTCTGGCTCAGAATGCGTGGGAGCTATTATGCACGCGTTTCGTCTAATTGGCCACCGGCCCGCCGCTGTGGACGTGGTCGCCCGACGATTCTCATGTCGGCTGGCGACAGTAGTATGACGCGCTCTTGTCTTGCCAATGACTTCGCGCAGCCGACGCGGCTTGACGGCCTGGCTGGCAAAGCGTAGCCTGGCTTGCTCGTTGTTTGATAGCGGTTCGTCGTCAACCGCAACTCCGGCAACCCCATCCCCCGCCCTCCTTCGGTCTTGGCTAAGGCCACCTCCCGGAGTGCTATCGGCTGTTTCGCCGGTGGTCTGCCTGAACGGTACAATGCGTTTCCTGGCAATCCTGATCGTCTCTAATGCTGCTAATAGCGCGCTCCGTGAAGCATTGGAGATCGGCATCCCTGCAATACGGACACGGATCGATTTTCTCGCCACGCGACTGTGTTCGGCGCCCGAACGCATTGCCATGGCGGCGACGACTCAAAGCTTACAGAACGCAAATACGCTAGTGGCGCTCTTTCGCTGCTTCAAGTGCATCGAGCCGTGCCAGCAGCGTCCGGACCTGGGACTGCATATCCAGTGAGGCGGAGCCAATATCCTTGATGCGTGCGCGCCAGTAAGCCGGCAATGTCACGACTGTTGACTTCGGGAAGGTGATCTCGCTTTGAACGAGTTGTTCGAGTTGCGAAACCATGGTGGTAATGTGCGCCAGTTCCAGCGTCGCATCGTTGGAAAAAAAAGTGGTTTTCATCCGACCGCTCCCGTCATTGTCGTGACACGCATCGGGGCTCGAAAAGCCGTCAAAGTCAAAAGTAAGCTTGCGCTCCAGCGCGCGACCAATGCCCGTCCACAGCAGCAAGCTGATCGAGCCGCAATGCGCGTCCTGCGACCGTGACGAGAGCAGGTAATACATCGCCTGTTGATCCCACACGAGACCAACTGCCGCGACGGGCTTTCCGCCCTGATCATATGCGCCGAGCAGCATGCCGGCCTTTCGCTCGACGAACGCGTTGACGAGTTCGCGCATGACTGCATCCCCATAAGCATTGTCACGCGAGCGTGCCGTGAGATTCGCTTCGTATAACTCAAGAAATTCCATGGGCGTGAGGTCGGGCACGATCGTCAATTCGCGCGAGGCGCTGCGGATCACATTACGCGTCTTGCTGTTGAGGAGTTTCCATGCTTCGTCGGGTGTTGTCTGCGGGTCAATGCGGAACGTGTAGCGCGCCGATACCGCAAAGCCGTGCAGCGCGAACGCGAGCGCATCGTCAATGCGAGGATCCAGCACCTGGAAAAAACTATCGCAGTCGGGCAATTGTTCGATCAGTTGTCCGATGACGTCGAGTTCATGATGCAACTGGCGCGCCTCGCTGCCCGACACGCGCTTGATCACCGGCCCGAGCGTTCGCGTGAGCGGCGGCAGGTGCGAGACACGCCACAGTCGCGTACGCTGCATCGCATACGGCATTTCGCCGATGACCTCGTCATTGCGCTTCACCATCGCAAGCTTCCAGTTGTCCTGTGTGGTGATATCGAGCCACCAGCGCTCATGAAAGATCGAAGGCGCCGCGCGAACAGGCTCCGGCGCAACTGTGGCAGCCGATGCATCGAGAACGGGAAACGCCCGGTCAATTCTGGTCGTCATCGATCACCAGCCTGTTGTGACTGCAAGCGCCGCGGGATCATGCATGCACTCCACCTGCCCCCGTGCCCACGCTCTTCAGCGAATTCCTCTCGACGTGACAACGCGTGTACTCAACGTGGCAGTCCACGCGGCGGGTTTTCTTGTCTCTCCTGGTTCCTGCGAAGCTATGCGCAAGATGGCGCTTCGAGCGCCTCTGCTTTCGTTTCCGGCATCCCTCTCTGTGCTGCAATGGACGCCCAATGCGTATGTCAGCCAACTGCCATTGGCGCACTGAACTTCAGTCTATCCACGACCCTCTACTGTGTACGCCAAATCCAAGCGGCATGCGAACAGGTTATTCCCTGCCCAATTTCTTCCGATCAGCCGTCCAGATTTGATGTCCGCACGGTACGATTTACGTATGGAGTCGAGAAGGGGCTTTGCTTCCCCTCTTTCCCGGCAGCCACCCGGGAATCGCTTTCGCGGTCCGCCCACGTCCAGCAGCCACGCAATCGAGTTCGGTGACGACGTTGCTTCAGTTGTTGAACAACCATCGCTACAGGGTTATCACTGGGACAACTATCGGCTTATTCGTCTTCATTCCGCTTAGCCTGTCCGTGCATCGCTGCGATAAGCGAATGAAACTGTTCTGCAGTGAACGGCTTGCGAAGAGAAGCGAAGTCGAATCCAAGCGCGTCCGGAGACGGGGCTTCACCGCCGGACGCGAACACGATCCTGATACCCGGATGACACTCAACCGCAGCCCGGGCGAGTTCAACGCCCGACTGTCCTGGAAGCACGATATCCGTGAGAAGCACATCCGCTTTTCCCGCCATCAATACTTGCATTGCCTGTTCCGCGCTGCCGGCCTGTTGCACGTCATAGCCCAGGCTGGACAGCAATTCGCTCACTGCCTCCCGCGAGCCGTCGTCGTCGTCCACGATAAGAATCGAGACGTCCGCCGGCGCCTGGGCAGGCGCGTGCGCCGTCCGGTCCAACGACTGCACGACCGACGGGTTGCCTGTGTCCTGATTGCGGGCCGGGCCAAGCAGCCGGCGGATCCTGGAGGCAAGCTGCTCGCGGCTGTAGGGCTTGCTTAGCAGGTGCACGCCCGGGTCAAGGCGGCCGCCATGCACGATCGCGTTCTGCGTGTATCCCGAGGTAAAAAGAACCTTCAGATGCGGCAGCGCGCGCGTCGCGCGTTTCGCGAGTTCGACGCTTCGCATTCTGCCGGGCATCACAACATCCGTGAACATAAGGTCGACATGCACGCCGCTTTGCAGGATCACAAGCGCGCTTTGTGCATTGTCGGCTTTCAGTACCGTATAGCCCAATTGCCTTAGTGTCTCGACCACCGTTGTCTGGACGCGCCGGTCGTCCTCGACGACAAGAATGGTTTCGGAACCGCCGGTGGGCGCAACGCTTTCCACGGGTTCAATATCCGCAGCGCTCTCCAGAGAGCGGGGCAGATAGATCTTGACGGTAGTCCCGTGCCCGGGCTCACTGTAGATCCTGATATGGCCACCGCTCTGCTTGATGAAGCCATACGCCATGCTCAGCCCCAGGCCGGTGCCTTGCCCCTCCGGCTTGGTTGTAAAGAAAGGCTCGAACGCTCGCTCAAGTACGTCCGAGGGCATGCCCGTTCCGGTGTCGGTGATCGCGAGCAGCACGTATTGCCCTTCGCGAACGTCCGCGGCGAGTGCACGGTAGTGATCGTCGAGCATTGCGTTCGACAGCTCGAGCGTCAGCTTGCCGCCTTCCGGCATGGCGTCGCGCGCGTTGATCGCAAGGTTCAATACAACGTTCTCGAGGTGGTTCGGATCGACCAGCGTATTCCACAGACCGCCGGCGATGACGGTTTCCACATCGACGACTTCGCCCAAGGCCCGCCTGAGCAGGTCGTCCATGCTGCGCAACATGACGGCCAGGTTCACGACGATTGGCTGCAACGCCTGCCGGCGCCCGAACGCGAGCAGCTGCGACGCCAGATTCGCCCCATGCTCGACCGCGTCAATTGCCTTGTTAAGACGCTCTCTCGTCCACACATCGCGGCCATGCCGGCCTTCGAGCAGTTCCAGGTTACCGCGTAACACCTGCAGCACATTGTTGAAGTCGTGCGCGACGCCGCCGGTCAACTTTCCGAGGGCCTCCATCTTCTGCGACTGGAGCAGCGCCGCGCGCGCCTTTTCAAGTTCTTCCTGAGCGGTCTTGCGTTCCGTGACATCGCGCGTAATCTTGGCAAAGCCGATCAGCTTTCCTTCCTCGTCGCGTATCGCGTCAATGACGACATTGGCCCAGAACCTGCTGCCGTCTTTCCTGACCCGCCATCCCTCAGTCTCGAAGCGCCCCTCTGTCGCGGCGGTGCCCAGGCTGCGCTCTGGCAGCCCCTCTGCCGCGTCTTCGGCCGTATAAAACCGCCTGAAATGCGAGCCGATTATTTCGCTCGCCTCATATCCCTTGATGCGTTCCGCTCCAAGATTCCAGTTCGTCACATATCCTTCCGGTGACAACATGAATATCGAGTAGTCGGCCACGCCTTGCACCAGCAGCCTGAATCGCCGCTCGCTTTCCGTCACAGCTTCATGAGCGCGGCGCTTGTCGGTCATGTCACGCACGATCTTGCCGTAGCCGATGAATGTACCGCCAACCGTGCGGAGCGACGTGATCAGGACACTGGCCCAGAAACGCGTGCCGTCCTTACGCACCCGCCAGCCTTCGGTTTCGTATTGCCCGTGCTCCCGCGCGGCGTGAAGCCCGGCTTCCGGGACGCCGTTGCGCCGGTCCTCCTCCGTGTAGAAGGTGGAGAATTGCCGGCCGATGATTTCGGCAGGGTGGTAGCCAGTGATACGCCTGGCGCCAGGATTCCAGCTGGCAACCTCCCCTAGCTCGGTGAGCCTGAAGATTGCGTATTCCGAAACGCGCATGACCAGGGACCGCAGCCATAAAGAATCGATGTCGTGGTACTGGTCGCCTTCCATCAGCCCCCCCTCGTCGATGTCGACGTCCGATAAAATTCAAGACTGCGCCCTTGCAGCGCATAGGCAGGCGGCCATTGCGCGTTCCGTCGTTACCAGGCGAAACGAACCGGCATGTTCCCCGGCCGCGAGTCCGCCGTCTACCAGATTATGCAATACGGGCAATTCGCATCCGCCTTGTGCACTGCGCAATGCTGATCCGTGTGCGAAGTACGGGTCGCTAGCGTGCAGCGATTGGGCATCATGGCGTAGGATCAGGCTTGGCGTCGTGGCGTTCGCCGCACACAGCGCCCGGCAATCTGGGAGGGCCACCAGGGCGCACACAAGGCCGATAGACGAACTTGCCATGATCGACGCGAAGTTACGCGATTGCGAACAACAAATAGTGGACCAGGAGCATCGTCTTGAGTCGATCGGCCAAAGCCTGCGCACCCGCGAGGATTCTGAAAAGTGACTTGAAAACCTGATAGTCAGCCTGAAGGCACTTCAGGAGTTTCGAAGACTGGTCAGGAAGGAAGTGCAAGAAGACGAAAAAGGGCATGTCAATTTTTTCGGGCAATGAGACACGCTACGACTGCCGCCAGATCACCGGGAAGCCGCCTCGGACGGCGAGCGCGCACGTGGAGGCTTTTTCGCTGCAGACGCTTCCCGACTGGATCGCGCGAGCAGGCCGCTGAGGCTTGAGCCACTTGACGCGCCGTTTCGCTCGCGGCTCGATGCCTCGCGCGCCCGGCGTTTCGCGTCGCTCTTCAGGAAGACAACGAGCGCGGCTTCGTCGGCCTTGAGTCCGCGGGGGCGCGCCGCCGGAACCTCCCAAGCCAGTTCGCCCGTCTCGAACGCTTCGATCACGGCCGGGTGGACATAGCACTTGCGGCAGACTGCGGGCGTGTTGCGCAGTAGTTGCGAGATCTGCTTGATGGTGCCGACGACGTGTTTGCGCGCCTGCGCCACCGTTTCCCATTCCAGCTTGCGCAGCGCCGCAAACGCGAAGACGCTGCCCGCCCACGTGCGGTAGTCCTTCGCCGTGAAATCAGCGCCCGTAACCTCATGCAGATAGTCGTTGATGTCCGAGGAGTTGACAGAATGCCTCGTGCCGTCTGCGTCGAGATACTGGAAGAGTTCCTGGCCCGGCAGTTCCATACAGCGTCTGACGATCCGCGTGACGCGTGCGTCGCTGACGGCAACGTCGTGCTCGATACCGCTCTTGCCGCGAAACCTGAAGCGCAGCCCGTTGGACGAAACTTTCAGATGCCGCTTGCGCAGCGTCGTCAGTCCATATGAGCGGTTCTCCCTCGCGTACTCCTCGCCGCCCACGCGAATCAGCGTCGTATCGAGCAGGCGCACGATGGTGGCAAGCACTTTGTTCCGCGGCATGCCGTCAAGCGCAATATCCCGCGCCATCCGCGCACGCAGTCGAGGCAGCACGACGCCGAACGCCTGCATACGCTCGTATTTGGTCGCGTCGCGCGTTTCACGCCAGCGAGGGTGATAGCGGTACTGTTTGCGCCCGCGTGCGTCGCGGCCCGTTGCCTGCAAATGGCCGCGCGCGTCCGGGCAGATCCACACATCGGTATAGGCGGGCGGAACCGCCAACGCGTTGATGCGGCGATTCTCGGCATCGTCCTCGATGCGCTCGCCGTGCGTATCGAAGTAGACGAATGTTCCGCCGATGCGTTTGCGCGTATACCCGCGACGCGAGTCGTCGACGTAGCGCAGCCCCGAAGGCAGGGAACCCGTACTGGATGCGCCGCGCGGTCCCGCCGCACGATTTTGGTTTCGGGTGCTTTTCTGAGTTTTCGCCACGACTTACCTCAAACCAGTGACCACGATGGTAGCCACCGTTCAGCAATAGCCGTACCGTGATCATCGTGATCGCACCGCTGAGTCGCATCAGTAACGTTATCGAACCTGGGCTCTAACTGTGCCTGGCGGCCGCTTCGCACCAGCGGCGGCGGGCGACAGTCGCGTCGGAGCGACCCGAAAAAAGTCGAACGAGGCACCTACGGCCATGGCCAGTGATGAGTGACGGCAGTCGCGCCCGGTTTCCCCGAGGTATCCGCCTTGCTTCTAGTCGTATTTCCTGAGCACAAGGAGCGACGCATGGACGCCACTACCCGGCCCAATGTGAAGGCCCGAAGCCGCCTCGGCAACTGGATGCCGCAAAAAGAACAGATCGCGGCGGACTTTCGTCGCCAGATCGCCGCCGCCGCGCGCGAGCGCGCGCGCAGCACGGCATTGGCGAACGTCGTGCGCGAACTCGCCGACCTCGTGCAAGGCGACACGGTGCTGCGCATGAATCTCTCGCGTGCGATCGACGAAGCATCGCGCGCGGGCTTCGAACTCGGATATGGCAATATCGACGAGTTGATGACAATCGTCGATTACCTCACGACCTACGCGCCGCCCTTCAATGCCTCCGTGCCGATCGCCACGCCGCTCAATCTCGTACTCGACTGGCCCATGTGCATGCCGTCGGGCTACGCCGTGTTTCGCGACCCTGCCTTCAATACGCAATTGCGCAACGTACTCTCGTACTGGTGCAGTTTCCTGAGCGGTCCGCATTCGCGCTCGCATCTCACCACGCAGGCGCCGCACGGCTGGTTCAGCGAGCGAGCCCAGGAGACGATGCATCTGGACGACTACCTATGCGAACGCTCGCAGCCTTATTGGGGCTTCGCATCCTGGAACGACTTCTTCACGCGGCGCCTGCGCGAAGGCGCGCGCCCCGTGGACGACCCGTCGAACGCAGCCGTGATCGTCAACGCCTGCGAAGCGTCGCCCTACGACGTGAGCGACCGTTGCCAACTTCACGACCGCTTCTGGATCAAGGCGCAGCCGTATTCGCTGCGCGAAATTCTGGCCGGCACCGAACGAAGCGTGGCTGAACGCTTCGTGGGCGGCAGCGTGTATCAGGGCTATCTGAGCGCGTTCAACTACCACCGCTGGCACGCGCCCATCGCAGGGACGGTACGCGAGGCGTACAACGTGGATGGCACCTACTACTCGGAAATCGAGGCCGAGGGCACCGACGCACGCGGCCTGAACGATTCTCAGGGCTACACAACGGCGGTCGCGGCGCGCGCGGTCATGCTGATCGAAGCCGACGAAGCGGCGCTTGGGCTCGTGGCTTGCGTATTTGTCGGCATGGCCGAGGTTTCTTCCTGCCGCATCGTGGCGCTGCCAGGCCAGCATGTGGACAAGGGCGAAGAACTCGGCTTCTTCCAGTATGGCGGCAGCACGTATTGCCTCATCTTCCAGCCCAACGTGATTCGCAGGTTCGAACCGCGCCCGCCATACCGCGACGACGCTTGCGCTCTCAAAGTCAATTCACGGCTCGCGCTCGCCGCTGTTTGACCGCCGCTCCACCCGCCAGTAACGCTCGGGCCGCTCCACATCCGGTGGAAACGGCCCGAATGCACGCACCTGGCTCGGGTACGCCCCCACCGCACGCCGCTTGATCGCCGCGAGCCGCCGAGCCGGATACCGGCCGAACGCCTGCGCACTCATCGGGCTCACCCCCAGGCGCTCTGCTTCGAGGCGCCGGAAGCCCGCGTCGAGCACCCCAGGCATTGCGCGGTAAATAGCGTCCTCATAGGCGATATATCGTGTAAGACGCCCGGTTTGCAGCAGTAAACGGCACGCGGCGCCCACGAGTTGATGATCGGAATGCCACAGGCCGAACGGACACACGGGCAAATAGGCGCCAAAACGCGCAAACTGCTCGGCCAACGTGCGCGCAACGTCTTCGACGTCCGGCGTCGCGCCATACTGTCCATCCAGAAAATCCAGCCACAACGGTGTAGCGCCACACAGCGCAAGCGCACGTTCGTCCTCCCGCTTGCGCGCACGCACGGCTTCGTGCGCATCGGCAAAGCCGCTCGCTTCATCCCATTGCGTATGCATCGGTGCGGCAGGCTCGCCCGCGAACACCGTGCAAACGATCGAACCGGGGCACCTCGCAAGCAGACCTGTGCAGCCGAGTACTGCGTCGTCCAGATGTGGCGAAACCACGATCAGCCGCGGCGCGCCGTCGCTTATGTCGTGAGGCGCAGCATTCGACATCGTCTCTCCTTTTTCGCTTCAAGCTCCCGACGCACAATGGGCATGCACGCGATATGGCGCAGTGGGGCTGCAATTCGTACAGCTTGCAGCGCTTGCACGTAGCTTCTACAACTGCACATTGCTGTGCAATGCTGAGCAGATTTATTTGGCACGCGGTGGCTCGATACGTTCGTCGGCGCAATGCAGCTTGCCTGCGCGGAGCGCGACCACCGCTTTCCCAGCCACCTCCTCCCGGAAGCGCATGTCGGCGTCGAGCGTGTCATGCGAGCTCGCGTAGGGTTCGTAGTAACCCATACGATCGATGCGCGCCATACCCGCGGCGACCCATCCAGTCGAGCCAGTCGGCAAGCGCGCGGCGCGTGCCTCGATGCCAGCCACATCGCCATGCACGATCGCGCCGTACGCACTCCCCGCAAGACGCTTAGGATAATGCCAGCCCGCCAGTTCAAGCGCCTTCGCTTCGTCCGGATGCTTGCCGTGGAGATCGGGTTCGCATTTCTCCCGGGCACGTATAGTCATTGCGCGACGAAGCATTCACCACGAGCGCGCGGGAGCGCGTACCGCTCTCCCGCTGGCGCCGCTGCGCGGCTTCAAGGCGCTCGTGCGTCAAGCCCCATTCCGTGGAGAGGTCATAATCGGAACCGGCGTAACCCTCCCCCGCCTTCGCGGTCAGCGGCGCCTTGCGTCCTTCGCTATAGGCGTCCCAGGCAATCGGTTTCATGATGGATTCCTTCTCGATTCGGCTCGTCGAACGTCTCTCCCACGCAATTGGCGTTCCGGCTGGCCCCGCTGCCATGGCGTGTCGACCCGGGCGCGCGGGTTGCGGAATGATCGATGCACCGTCTCCGCGCGGTCTGCGGGTAAAACCGCCGGGTCGCGCGGGCGATGCGAACGCTTCACGCAACCTTCGATCATTTCAGGAGCCCATCATGGCGATAAACCCCGATTCCCCGCAGACCGGCGCGCGTATCGTCGGCAAAGGCAGTGAGACCGCGGCCGGCCCAGGCCCATCCATCATGGCCTCGAGCACGCTCGAAGGCGATCGCGTCTTCAGTTCGGATAACGAAGAAATAGGCAAGATCAAGCACATCATGCTGGATGTCGAGCGCGGACGGATTGCCTACGCGGTCATGTCGAGCGGCGGCTTTCTCGGCATTGGCGACAAGCTGCTCGCGCTGCCGTGGGCCGCGCTCACGCTCGACACCACACAGAAATGCTTCGTGCTGAACGTGACCGGCGAGCGCGTCAAGAATGCGCCGGGCTTCGACAAGGACCACTGGCCTTCCATGGCCGACATCGGCTGGGCGACCACGGTGCACGACTACTACGGCGCGCGCGCGCATTGGCAGGATGATCCGCTCGCGCCGGGCAGCGGCATCGAGCCTCCCGGGATGGGTGGCCCGAAGCTCTAGGACTGGCATGCGCGTGAATGAAGCGGGCTCGCGGCTTTCGCGGGCCCGCACACGCGTCCTACCCATCCAGGGTGGGCGCGCGAAGGCATGCCGCTTGCTGAAATTCAGGCAACTCACATGGGTCAGGAGTCCACCATGTCCGATTTACGCGCGCACTGGCAGGCGGAACTCGATGCACTGTTGGTCAGCGAACCCATGCCGCTCGACACGACGACGCTCACCGGCGCGACTGCGCGTCTTGCGGCGGCGTTTCCTGTCCTGCCGATGCCAGGCGCGGGCAACACGCTCGCGCGCTGGCAATTTCTCGCGGAGGTAGCAGCGCGCGACCTCGCACTAGTCAAGATTTATGAAGCGCACGCCGACGCCCGCGCGATCCTCGCCGAACTCGCGCCGGCTGCGCGCTGCGAAGCCCCTTCCCTTGCCAGGCAGCCTATCTGGGCCGTCTGGGCCGCTCGCTCGCCGGGCAACGAATTGAGCTTTGCTTCGCGCGACGGCAAGGCCGTGAAGCTCGCTGGCACCAAGGCATGGTGCTCGGGCGCGCGCTTTGTTACGCATGCGCTCGTGACCTGCGTCGATGCAGACGGGAGCGACTGGCTCGCCGCCCTGCCCGTGGACCAGCCAGGCGTAACGGTCAGCGAGCGCGGCTGGGAAGCGGTCGGCATGGAAGCCACTCAAAGCGTGGAAGTCGACTTTGCCGATGCGCATGCAACGCTCGTGGGCGACCCTGGTGCGTACGTGCGCCGCCCCGGCTTCTGGCACGGCGGAGCGGGTATCGCGGCTTGCTGGTACGGTGCGGCTTCGGCGCTCGCGGCGAGACTGCGCGACGCGGCGCAGCGCCGCGACAATCCTTATTTGCGTGCACACCTGGGCGCCGCCGACGTGGCGCTCGTCGCCGCGCGTGCTTGCCTGCGCGAGTGCGCGGCCGCCATCGACGGCGCGCCGCGCGCGGACGCTACGCGGCACGCTTTGCGCGCGCGCTGTGCCGTGGAAAGCGCTGTGGACAGTACCCTGCGTGCTTGCGCACGCAGCATGGGCGCGGCGCCGCTGTGCCGCGACCGCTGGTTCGCGCGCGTGAGCGCCGACCTGCCGGTCTTCCTGCGCCAGAGCCATGCGGAAGCCGATCTTGCCGCGCTCGCCGGCGCGGTACTTGAGTCCGGCGAAGACTGGCGGCTCTAAAACCGGTAATCGCAAGGATAACGATGGACGGTCCCCCCGCATCGCTCGCCAGCTATTTCGACAGCAAGTTCGCCGCGAGCCCCGATCCATGGCACTACCGCGACAGCTGGTACGAGGCGCGCAAGCGTGCGCTGCTGCTCGCGTCGCTGCCGCGCGAGCGTTATCGCAATGCGTTCGAGCCGGGTTGCGCAATCGGGACCTTGTCCGCCGGCCTGGCGCGGCGTTGCGAGCATCTGCTTTGCGCGGACTTCTCGTCTCGCGCCGTGGCCGCGGCACGGGCGCGCCTTGCCGCGTTCGCGAACGTGGACGTGCACGCGCTCGCCATGCCGCGCGACTGGCCCGCCGGCCAGTTCGACTTGATCGTGATGAGCGAATTCGCGTACTACCTGAACGCAAGCGACTGCACTTCACTCGCCACGCTAGCCGCGTCCTCGCTCGCCGCCGATGGCACGCTTGCATGCTGCCACTGGCGTCACGGCGGCGAGACGTGGATGCTGCAAAGCGTCCAGGTGCACGGCATCTTCGCGCAGGCGGCGGCAAACGCCGCGCTGCTTGCCGTCGTTCAGGTCGAAGATACGGATTTCCTGCTCGATGTCTGGAGCCGCGATCGGCTCAGCGTCGCGCGCCGCGAACGCCCGTGAAGTCACGCTGAGACTCAAGGCGCAACCGGCCGCTCGGTGTCGTCCACACCGTCTGCCCACGCGGCGAGCGTGTCGCCGAAGCCGCCGCGCGCACGCGCGTCGCGCCGCCCGCTGGTCACCACGCGCGGCGCCGCGCTCCACGCGAGCGTGGCGCCCGTCGCGATCAGCAGGTCGACCAGCGCGACGTCTTCGCTGCAGGCAAGCGGCGGAAAACCTCCAGCGCGCAAATACGCGTGCGCCGCGACGCCCAGGTTTGCGCCATGAATGTGGCGATGCCCGTCTGCATCGCAGTAGCGTCGTTCCCAAGCCGCGCGGGCGCAAGGCGCCAGCGCGCTCCAGTCGTCCACGCTCACGGGCCCGCACACGGCGTCCGCGGCAAGCGCGAGTTGGGCGGCAAGCCAATCGGGCGCGACGTGGCTGTCGGCGTCGGTAAAGGCCAGCCAGCGGGCGCCGCATGCAAGCAGAGCCTGCGCACCGGCGGCGCGGGCGACGCCAACGTTGCGGGCTTCTACGCATAGCGCCTCGAACCCGAAGTCCGAGACGATCGCAGCCGTTGTATCCGTGCAGGCGTCGAGCACCACGAGCAGACGAACCGCTTCGCCTCGCAGCGCGGGATGCGACGCGGCGCACCGCACCGAGGCAAGACACGCGGCGATCAGGCACGCTTCGTTGTGCGCAGGAATAATTACCCCGATCATTCGAACTCCATAGTATTGGCGTGACATTGCGTCATGCCACCCGAAGTCCGATCGTGGCGTACGCAGCAAAGGCCAGACTGCATGCGCACGCCGGATGCCTGCGCCCACCACCTGATACCGTTGCCTGCGCGGCCCCCGGCGCTCCAGGCTCGCAATGTCGATGCGCACCCATGCCTCAGCCAGCCGACAGCTTGAGTCGCGCGTTCGTTTGCGAAACCTTGCTCGCCCCTGATCCCTTTCCAGGTGGATATCCAGACACAAGATACCGGTTGCGCGTAACTTCGCCATTCATGGGCTCTCATGTGAACTGCAAAACGGTATGCACTGCCAACGCCGCGCCCGTAGCAAGGGTGGCCAGCCAGCATAATGCGCGAGTGATCGCGCGCGCCTTCATTTCACCCACCGCCTCGCGGCGCCGGCTCAACAGCAAGAGCAGGATGAGGACCGGCGCAACGGTCATGCCATTGGCCAAGGCACTCCAATAGCAGGCCTTGACCGGATCGACCCCGGAAACATGGAACAGCAATGCAATGGCCGCACTCACCACCATGAGCACAACGAGAACGCCGGCAATGCGGCGGTCTCGCCGCGCACCCTGCGGCCAGCCGAACGAACTGGCGGCAGCGTGCGCCGCCGAACCCGCCAGAGGCGGGAGCGCAAGCAGCGCGGTGCCGAGGAGCGCAAGACCGAGTACAGGCGACGCGTATCCACGCGCGATCGGAGCGATCGCTAGTGCAGCGGCCTGGGTGCTGCTGACCGGCTGGTGCGCGGCGTGGAGCGTAACGGCAGCCGCGACGAGGATAAGCGCTCCGCAGGCGTTGGAAAACAGCGTGCGCACGAGCGTATCGCGTCGCATCTTTTTCAGCTGAGGTGGGTCTTCATGACGCCGTTCGCGGCTTTCCCCCGCGCGCGTACGCTCTTCGACTTCCTGTTCCGCCTGCGAAAACAGCAGATACGGGCTGACCGTGGTGCCAAGCACCGCAAGCAGCATCCCGAAGTAGTCTTCGGACCAGGTGAAACCGGGCACCAGGGCATGCCACGCCACGGCGCGCCACGGCACGTCGGTCACGAACATCACGCCGGCATACGCGAACAGCGAGAGCGCTAGCCACTTGAGCACGTTAGCGTAGCGCGCATAGGGGATCCACCATTGAAGCGCGATTGACGCGCCAGCAAAAAGGATGATGAATGGCGCGACCGGCCCGCGGAACATCAAGCGCGCGGCTTCCCCCATGGCAAGCATATCGGCAGCCATGTTCACGGTATTCGCACCCAGAAAGCGTGCGACAGCAATCAGGAAGATCCAGCGCGCATAGTGCTCGCGCATGTTCTCCGTAAGGCCCTTGCCCGTGACAGCGGCGACGCGCGTCGCGATCAACTGGAGCGCTACCATCGACGGGTACGAAAGAACGCACACCCATAGCAGATCGAAACCATATTGCGCGCCGGCCAGCGAATACGTCAGGATGCCGCCCGGGTCATTGTCCGTTGCGACGGTGCCGAGACCCGGGCCAATGTCCGCCGCCCAGGCGTGCGCCGGGAGTTCGCTTCGATTGGCATGCTCGCGTCGAAAACGTAGGCTCAGGCCGGCTTTCATCGAGAAGAGTGCATAGACGTGCGGAGTGCACTCTGCCCCGCAGGGCACGTTCCCGGGCATCGAGCGTGCTCTTCTCTTCTGATTCCGGTCCTTCGTCACGTCATAGTCAGCCTGCCAGGAATAAACTCGATGAACCTCGATCAGATTTATGCCCGAATCTGGGATTGCCTCGCTGCCGCTGTACGCGAAGATGGCCAGCCGTTCAAGGTGATGCAGGTGGCGACGATCAGCCTTGATGGTTCCCCGAATGTGCGCACCGTCCTGCTTCGGAGCGCCAATGAAGCCGAGAACCGGCTTACTTTCCATACCGACCTGCGCTCGCCGAAGATTGCCGAACTAAGCCGGGATCCTCGCATCGCGCTCGTCGGTTGCGATCCCGTTCGCAACCTGCAAATCCGCGTATATGGCGAGACCCGAATCCTTCGCGACGGGCGAGCGCGAATCGATGCATGGAGGTCCAGTCCAGACCACGATCTTATTGTCTACCGCACGCGCCTCCCGCCCGGAACTCCCATGAGCCATTCGGGTGATGCGTTCGACGAGACACACGATATTCCTGGTCAGGCCGAAGGCCTCAAACATTTCGGCGTCGTCGAGTTGCGTCCCGCGCGCCTGGATTGGCTAGACCTTTCGTCGACGGATTGTCAGCAGCGCGCGCTGTTTGTCCGTCACGGTGACGTCTGGATCCACAGCTGGATCGCCCCCTGATCAGGCCATCATGCGGCACGAGACTTGCGGGTTCATCGCGACGCTACATGCCGAGTGCTCCAGGAAGATCTCCGTGGCCGACAACGAAAAACTTGAACCCGAAAGCGCCGTCACTGATCGGACCGAACGCTCGTGGCTGTCGCGGCTAGGGCCCGGGCTCGTAACGGGCGGCGCGGATGACGATCCGAGCGGAATTGGCACGTACTCCCAGGCCGGCGCGAAATTCGGTTTCGCGCTGCTATGGACGCTTCTGTTGACCTATCCGCTGATGGTCGCCATCCAGATGATCAGCGCACGAATTGGACGTGTGACTGGCAAAGGACTTGCCTCCAACATGCGAACTTTTGGTCCCCGCTGGCTTGTGATCGTTCTCGTGCTGCTTCTCGCGGTCGCCAACACGATCAACATTGCCGCGGACCTGGCGGCCATGGGCGCAGCCATCGGTTTGCTGGTGCGTGGCCCTGAGCAACTTTACGTAGTCGCGCTGGGCGCGTTTTCCGCAATCCTCCAGATCTGCGTTCCCTACGAAAGTTACGCACGCTTCCTGAAGTGGCTGACCATCGTGCTCTTTGCGTACGTTGCAGTGGCGTTCGTCGTTCCGGTCGACTGGGCGCAGGTCGCTCTTTCCGTGGTCCGCCCGCGTGCACCACTGTCTGGCGACTATCTCACCACCGTCGTCGCCGTCCTCGGAACCACGATCAGCCCTTACCTGTTCTTTTGGCAAGCTTCACAGGAAGTCGAGGAACTTCGATCGAAGCCGGGCGAACATCCGTTACGCTGGGTCTCGTCATTCCGTGCATACAGGCAGCTCGACAGGATCACCGCCGATACCTGGATCGGCATGGGCGTCTCGAATGGCGTGGGATTTTTCATCATGTTGACCGCAGCCGCGACGCTGCACGCGCACAATATCAGCATCCAGACTTCGGCGGATGCGGCGAAGGCGCTTGCTCCCATTGCCGGGCATTTCACAGCGTTAGTGTTTGCCGCGGGTATCCTGGGAACCGGGCTGCTCGCGCTGCCCGTGCTGGCCGGTTCGGCGGCCTATGGTGCGGCGGGCGCGTTTCGGTGGCGCAATAGCCTGTCTTTACACCTCACGCTGGCGCGCGAGTTCTATTCCGTCATCGTCGTGGCCATCCTGGGCGGCGTCGCGATTACGTTCTGCCACCTCGACCCGGTGAAAGCGCTTTACTGGAGCGCTGTCGTCAATGGGCTTGCCGCCGTACCCGTCATGATCGTCGTCATGTTGATGGGAACCAGTCGCCGCGTAATGGGAAAGTTCGCCATATCAGGGATCCTGAAATTTGGCGGCTGGACTGCAACTGCCGTTATGGCCGTAGCAGCCATCGGCATGTTCATTCCCGCATAGCTGTGCGACTGTTTTTTGCCTTGCATCTGTCAGCTCTGCGCACCTGCGTTGGTTCAGGGTTGCGCCGGAAATTGGCCGATCTGAAGGAAAAGGCCAAACCAGTCCTCCATGTGCCACGTGGTGGTCACGCGCTGGCCGTCCAGCGCGTGAAACTCATGCAGACGAAAGCTGACCTGCTTGCCGGTGGGCGCAATGCCGAACAACTCGCCGTGATGCGTGCCGCTGATTTCGGCACGCACCGCGATCTGGCCGGGCACCTGGATCAGGTCATGGATGACGATGCGGACATCCGGGAAGGCCTGACTCAGGCTACGGATAATCGGCTTGATGCCTTCGGGTCCGGGACGTTCAACCTGGGCCTGTCCGATTACCCGGCCCACGTGTTTCTGCCAGCGTTGCTGCAGGCGGTCGGGCAACAGGCACCCGGTATCTCGATCAATGTGCGCGCCTTCACCGACCGCGACCATGCCGTCGACTTGCTCGATGCCGGCATGATCGACGCGGCCATCGGCGTCACGCCCACGCATCCGGAAGGTCGAATATTGACGCGCCCGATTCTGCGCGACGAGTTCGTCACGATCATCGCCAGCGATCATCCCGCGGCACGCCGCGGGATGAACATGAAGACGTATCTCGCGCTGCCCCATGTGCTTGTGTCGCCCGAAGGTGATCGGCATGGCCTGGTGGATCAGGCGCTGGCGCAACAGGGCAAGCAGCGCACCCTCGCGCTGACCCTGCCGCAGATGTTCGCGGTGCCGGCCGTCGTCGCCCGCACGGCCATGGCCGCCACGGTCATGAAGCGGGTTGCGCTCAATTCGCCGGCAGGCAGGCAACTGGCATTGTTTCCACCGCCTGTCGCACTGCCAGAGATCGTCTTCCATTTGATCTGGCATCGCCGAAGCGATGCCAATACTGCGCAGCAGTGGCTGAGGACTCTGATTGAATCCATCGCGTCATCGTTGTGACAGGTCTGATCAGAGCGCTAGCCACGCCGATGCGATCTGGCCCGTTGGCTGTCAGCCGAAAGTCTGCCCAGGGTAGATCAGGGTCATCGAGCCGACGCGGCCGTCCTCAGCAATCCGGTGAGTCATTGGCCGCTGTAGATCGGTCGCAGACCCGGAATGTCCGCCTGGAGTGCGGCCGGCGCGGCTTGCCCGGCTGAGGAAGTCCCACTGGCCACCCCGCCATAGCCGCTCGACGCCGCGGCCGAACCCGCCACCCGCGCTTCGGCCTGCTGGATCTGCTGAGGATAAGTCGTCTGATCGCCGTCTCCGGGCCGATATCCCGCCTTTTCGAGCTGGACGAGCTGATTGCGAACCTGCGCACGGGTGAGTGCGCCGTTAGATTGAGCCAATGCGATTGCAGGCGCGGCGAGCGCCACTGCGATTGACAGGGCCGAAGCCACAACTTTCACTTTCATGATTCACCTCGATGTCTATGAAGGGCTGCAGACGGTCGTTTGCAGCAGCTGAACGCATGGTAGACAGGTGAGCACTCGAGATAAAGAACCGCACGGGAACAACATTTGTGCGCATCGGTTAAAAGCGTGGCTCACGGCGCGGGAGCAGCGCATTGGCGCCCCATTGCAACGCGCCGCACAGCAGCAGATAGACGAGCCCGACGAACAGGAAGATTTGCGCCGGGTACACCAGCAGACGGTTATTGAGCTGATTGGCGAGGAACGTGAATTCCGGCACGCCGACGATATAGGCGAGCGACGTATCCTTGATCAACGCCACCCACTGATTGACGAACGACGGCATCATCACCCGCACGGCTTGCGGCAGGATGACTTCGCGTAATGCCTGCCAGCGCGTCAAGCCAAGCGAGAGCGCTGCCTGCCGCTGCCCTGCGGCGATCGACGTGATGCCCGCATAGACCGAATGCGACAGATACGCGCCGCCGATCAGCGCCAGCGCACACACGACCGTTGCAAGACCAGGAACGTCGACGTGCAGCAGGATTGGCATCAGGAAGAAGGTCCAGAAAATCAGCATCAGCACGGGTATCGCGCGAAAGAACGCGACCGCCGCGGTCAGCGCGAGACGGACGACTCCGCGCGTCATTGCGAGCGCAACGCCAAGCGCGAATCCGATCAGGGCCGCGAGCAGCGCCGACACCACCGAAAGCGCGATCGTCAGCGCAACGCCTCCCAGCGGGCCCGCCGGAAACGCGCCGATCAGCAAATAACGCAAAACCGGTAACCACGCGAACCCGTTCACGCACGGCCTCGCTGCAAACCGTGCTGGCCGGCGCGTTGCCAGAGCACCAGCGCGACCTCAATGACCGCGATGGCCAGCACATAGAATACGGTCGCGGTGCCGAATGCCTGGAAGGTCCTGAAGCTTTCGGTATCGACCTGCCGTGACATGTACGATAGTTCGCCGACGCCTATCGCCATCGCCAGCGACGAGTTTTTGATCACGTTCATGTATTGGCCAGCGAGTGGCGGCGTCGCGATGCGCAACGCCTGCGGCAGGATCACGTAGCGCAGGGTCGCGTACCGGCGCATGCCAAGCGCGGCGGCCGCCTGCCACTGTGCGTGGTTCACGCCGCGCATGCCGGCCAGAAACTCTTCGCCGATGAACGCCGTGGTGTAGCACGTCAATCCGACCCAGCCGGCGAACAGTTCGAAACTCGGCCAGCGCAGCGTGAGCGGTCCAAACGTCGCCAGGTGCGGTGTGTTAAGCCAGGTCATCCATCCGGACGGCAACACGGCCGCGACGCCGAAGTACCAGAACAGCAATTGAACGAGCAGCGGAGAATTGCGGAAGACGAACACGTAGAGCGCCGCAGCGCGCGCAATCGCGCCACCGCGTGCCGTGCGCGCAACCGCCAGCAGAAAGCCCAGCGGCGTCGCACACGACGCCGCGCAGGCAGAGAGCATCAGCGTTACGAAGAAACCTTGTTCGAGCCACGCGAGATACTTCGGTTCAAGCCAGTTATGCATGAATCGGGCGCTGCGCTCAACCGTTCTTTTGCGGGTCGCCGATCTTGAACAGACGGGGCAGCGGCGCCGCACTCTTCGGGCCGAACCACTTGTCGTAAATCTGCGCGGCTTCGCCGTCGCTTTCCAGGTGCGTCAGCGTGCTGTTCACCGCATCGAGCAGCCGCGTCTCGCCTTTGGGCACGCCAACGCCTTCGTAGTCGTTCGAGATCGTGAACGGGGAAATCTCGTAGCCCGCCTTGTCCGGCGCGCGTGCAAGCAGCGCGACGAGCTTCGGGCCGTCCTGCGTGATGGCCTGCACGTTGCCCGTACGCAGCGCAGCGAAAGCGAAAGGCGTGTCATCGTAAGCGACGATGGTTGCGCCCGGGAATTTCGCACGCACCTGCTGTTCGTTGGTCGTCCCTTTATCCGCGCCGATACGCAGACCATTGAGCTGTTCCGAAGACTTCAACACACCCTTCTTCGCAATGAACTGGGTGCCGGACGCGAAGTACGGTGTGCTGAAATCCACTTCCTTCCTGCGATCGTCGGTAATCGTAAAGTTGGCGAATACCAGATCGACCTTGCCCGACTTCAGAAAGGCGATGCGATTGGCGGGATTGGTGGGCTGAACTTCGAGTTTCACACCCAGGCTTCTGGCGACGGCACGCGCATAGTCCACGTCGAGCCCAACGATTTGATTGTCGTTCGGATCGACGAAACCGAACGGCGGATTGCTGTCGAATGCAGCGACGCGCAACACGCCCGCGCGTTTGATGTCGTCCAGACGATCCGCATGCGCGGACGTCGATGCCACGACCAGAAGTGCCGTCAACAGTGCGCCTGGCACTGCGCCCCAGATGCTGCTTTTCATTATCGGTTTTCCTTCTTTTCTCATTGCCGTTGCGCTGACACCGAACCTGCGCGCTGCGAAGTACGCAGCCTATCTGCATGACGGGTGCGAACGAACCAACAATTTTTCAGATCGAAAGCGCTGCTGGCGATATGGACCAACGGCATGCTGTAACCGTGGATTACGCCGCGTTATAAGCGCCGGGATAGAGCGTTGCAGTGACCCACTTCCGCTCCCCACGAACCGCAAGTAATGTTGACGCATGCTTCTTTGCATGCAGCCCCGCGCTGCAACTCTTGCCGGGAAAATCGCATCGAGCCGGTAATGTCGACTATCGCCCATGCCATTGCCGTGCATTTCTTTCGCGCGAGAAATTGAATGCGAACAGGTTCGTAAGTTCTTACAACTTCAAGGGGCTATCACCCTTGACCTGGGCACATCGGCTGCTTAGGATCAACGTGGGACTTTGCTTTGAGCTTATTCATCGATGTGTCGATGAGTCAGTTTCAGACGTCAGCATGGCTCGCTGCGAAGCCCGGTTTGTCTGCATTAGGGGGACTTTTATGTCTTACCGCCGCTGGACGTCTCCTGCCGAGACCGCAGAATGGATCATCCTCGTCGGCGCAGCTTTCGCAGTGCTGGGCGGGTGGATACCCTGGATGGGCCACGCGCCTTATTACTTCGTTGCCGGCGTCGCACTGATCGGCGCCGGCATCCTCATGCTATGGAACCGCTCAGCGGGACTATGGTGGTATTTCGGCATGTTCGCCGCCGCCCTCGGCTGGTCGATCTTCAAGGTTGGGCTGGATGGCTGGAGTCTGCTGCCGCGACTCTTCGTGCTCGCCCTGATCGGCATCGGGATAAGCCTGGTCATTATCACCAGCAGTTCGGCAGTCGGCCGGCCACTACGCGTGGCGGCAATCATCATGGCAGTGTTCTACCTCGTCGCAATCGCCAGCATGCTCGGGTCCGCCATCGCCTGATCAGCACCGCACGTGTCCACTCGCAAACCAGGTTTGCGGGCTCGGCAATAACCGTATTCGTCGCCGGTCGAATCTCCACATAGTTGATTATTCAACCGACTAATCGAGCGGCAACTCATGCCGAAGGCCAAACGCATCCATGCGATGGTGCGGTGCGTTTTACCACAAGTCCGCAATCCTCCTACCACGCTTGCACCACGCATTAGTCGTCCGCCGCCAATTTCAAGCAATCAGAATACTTTCGCGCGCTGCGCAAGTTATTTCGATGGATCATACGGATATGCCTCCGATGTTCATACGTATCTTATTCGGAGTCCATATCGATAAGTCAAATGTGGGATTGACGCTCCGCCGAATCGGACTACCGGGACAACATGATGCGAAACTCACCGACCGAGACTGCTTTCCTTCCCGACGTCGCCACCCGCGCGAACACGGGTAGTATTCGCCATGAGATCCGCGCATGCAGCACCCACGCGGACTTCCTGAAACTGCGCCCTTCCTGGGAAGCCGTCTGTACTGCGTGCCCAGCCACGCTCGAATTCGCCTACTGCGAACTTGCAGCGGCCAAGGCATTCGCCCGTGGCGCGGCAGTCAGTGTCGCGCTTGTCTACGACGGCGCCGCGCTTGTCGCGCTCTGGCCGCTGTGCATTGCGCGCGAAGGCGCATGCCGGGTCGCGCGCGCGCTCGGCTGCGGAAGCAACGAGGAATATGGCGGCCCGCTCGTATCCGATCGAGGCGACAGGCGCTTCTATGATGCCGCCGTTGATGCATTGCGCAGCGTCGACGCCGACGTGCTGGAGATCCGGTTCGTCGAAAGCGGTGGCCCGCTTCACGAGGCGCTCTCGCGTGCGCCCCTGTCGTGGGTCTTGCGCGCGCTTCCTGAGCGCTGGCGCCTGCTGTCCGGGTACGCCATGGAGCTGTCCCGGTTCCCCACCTTCGACGCCTTCATCGCCACGAGGCCCGACTCGCTGCGGCGCCCATTGCGACGCCTCGCAAGGCGGCTTTCGGAAGACGGCGCGGTTGAATACGGCTGGTGCAAGGGCGTCGACGACGCCCGAGCGGTGCTCACGTGGCTCTTTGCGACGAAGCGCCACTGGGTGCTCTCACGTGGCCTCGACGCGCCTTATCTGATGAATGACGACGTGCGCGACTTCTTCATCGAACTCGCCGGGCGGACCGATCTCGTTGCGACTCCACTGGTCTCGTTCGTCAAACTGGACGGCGTACCCATTGCGGCATCCGTGAACCTGACCGGGCCGCGCAGACTGGAGTATTTCATCACGACGTATGACGAAGCCTATGCCGCGCGCTCCGTCGGCAACCTGCTGGTCGACAGCATGGCGCGATGGGCGCTCGCGAACGGCCGTGATTTCGACTTCCGCCCATACTTCTCGAGCTACAAGGAGCGTTGGTCAAATCATAAAAGCTGGTACGAGTCGCATTTCGTCATACTCACCTGGCGCGGCAGGCTCGTTGAGTTTCCCCTTGCCGCGGAGCAGCTTCGGCGCGTATTGCGCAGAGCGCGCGAGTTCGCCATCGACCCGCTGCGCGCGAAGCTGCGTGCCCTCACGTCGGCGCGGTGAACGCGGCAATCCGTGGTCAGCCGTCGTGCCGGTTTGACCAGGCCTTCACGTAAGCCGGGGCCTCGCGCTCCGGCGCGACTGTGTCGACCACGGGCGGCAACGGTGCAACCGTCAGTGGCAGCACGCCTGCCCAGACGGGCCGATCCATGTCCTCCTCGTCGTCCTTCGGGCCGCCCGCGCGGATCTTCGTCACCGATTCCGCGAGCGCAATGCGCATGACCGTGGTCGCCGCCAGTTCCTTGCGGTTGCCCGCACGCACCTCAAGCCTGCGGCCCGGCGCGATGTGCTCCATGAAGGCATCGAGCACGGCCGCCTTGTGCTCCTCGGTCACCACCTCGAACATGCCGTAGATCACGGCGGAACGATAGTTCATCGAATGATTGAACGCCGAGCGCGCGAGCACGAGGCCATCGAGATGTGTAACGGTCACGCAAACCTGGGCGCCATCGGCCGCGAGTCGCAGCATGCGGCTGCCGTTCGAACCGTGAATGTAGAGATGATCGCCCTCGCGCCAGCATGCGGTGGGGATGCAATGCACGCCGTGCTCGTCGGCGAAGGCGACGTGGCAGACATAGGCTTCGTCAAGAATCGCGTGCAGCGTCGGCGCGTCGTAGTGCGCGCGCTGCGCGACCCGGCGCACGCGCGTGCGTTGCGAAGGTGCCGCGCTGGTGTCGGCGGCGGGTTCGTTGACGGCATCGGCGAGGGACATCGTTTTGCTTCCTTTACGTTCGGGTTGAGATGCCGCCTACGATAGACAAGGCGTGGCCCCATGGGTAGATCCAGACTTGCCTTGCGCGCTGGAGCCACGAAATGACCGGAAGCCAATTACCCGGAAGTAATACACCGTAAACCGTTAAATTCTCGACTAAATCATCCCCGTTACGTCTCATCGAGATTCATCAGGAAAAAGCTGCAAGATCAAAAAATCTCCTGTACAATCCGGCCTCCTTGATTCCCCGATAGCTCAGTTGGTAGAGCGCCGGACTGTTAATCCGTAGGTCCCTGGTTCGAGCCCAGGTCGGGGAGCCAGACATGCGGGAGTAGCTCAGTTGGTAGAGCGCAACCTTGCCAAGGTTGAGGTCGCGAGTTCGAGACTCGTCTCCCGCTCCAGCATCCAGGCAGGCCATCCGCCTGCGATCAGCACAGCGTCTAATCGCGCCTGCCCCAGCCTTGCGGCAGCGAAAACCGCAAGCACGCCCCTTTCCCCTCCAGCGAAGCCGCTTCGATCGGTCCGCCGTGCGCCTCGACAATCGACTTGCAGATCGACAGCCCCATCCCCAAGCCCGCGTCTTTGGTGGTCGCGAGCGAGTCGAACCGATGGTGCACGGCCTTCGCGGCAATACCCCCGCGGCCTCGGCTTGCCACGATGCCCACGCATTTTCGACCACGCGCAGCGGAATCCGTGCGTCGGGATCACGATAAAAGGCAGGAGCCGCCTCACCATCGGCGACGATACGCGTGGCGAGCAAGGGATGCCGCAGCTGGAGCGCAAGCAACACCGCTTGCCAGGCGCTGGGCTCGAACACGCGGTCGATTTACGCGACCAGTGCGAAATGAATCGCGCGATTGCGGTCGAGCAGCCAGACCAGATGTTCCATACCGCCGAGTGCCCGCACCAGAGCGGTCGCCTGCTTCAGGTTGTTTTCGCTATCCGTTTGCTGATTTCGCATCTGAATTCCGTGTTCTTCAGAAGAGAGGGAAACGTTGAACGCAATCGTTGGCGCGTACGGAATTTTGTTCGCCCGCCGGGTGTTCTGCTCAAGGTGACGGTTTCGCCGCTTTACCCTATCGTCGAAAAATGAAATCTACCGAGACGATGATTGTCGCCGAATTGGCCGTGTGTGCGCGCTCGAACGTGCGCATCAACTCGAACCCGGAACAGCGCCACTGAGCAGGTTGGAATGGGCCGACGGTTTCCTGGAAATCGTTCCCGATCCCACTGCAAGGACACCGGAAGAACAGTTCATGAACGGGCAAGTCATCCGCGCCGTTCAGCAATTACCCGAGGCACAGCGCATTGTCATGCTGCTCGTCGCGGTGGAAGGGTTTAGCTATAGCGAAGCCGCCGAGGTGCTGGACGTGCCGATCGGCACGATCATGAGCCGGCTTTCGCGGGCACGCCAGGCAATCGGCGCCCTGTTCAACGAACGGAATAAAGAAGAACGTGCGAAAGACGCGGCGAACAGCAAGCAAAGTGGGGCATGACTATGGATGACATCCTGCTCATGGCTTATGTCGACGGCGAACTTATGCCGCGTGAGCGTGAGGACGTGGAGAAAACGATCGGCGTGTCGCCCGAGATCGCGGAGCGCGTTGCGGTATTCGCGGCCTCGACGCTGCGGTATCAGCATGCTTTTGCGCAACAGAAGCTGCCGCCCGTGCCCGAGCGGCTCACGCTCAAGATCGCCCAGCTCAGCCGCGCGTATGCCGACGTGCCGGAAGCTTCGGGCAGCGCTCGACGCAGCACCGCTGAGCCTGCGAGGTTTTCGCGGCTTTTCTCGCGCTTGCGCTTGCGCTTTCGCTTTCCGCTCAATCTATCGCTGCCGGTTCTCGCCATGACTTTCGCCGCGGGCGCGCTAAGCTGCGCGCTGGTGCTGCGCTTCGCGACGGACTGGGCGCGTAACGACCGCGGCGCAAACGCCAGCGCGTTGCACGCCGCGGCCGCGAGCGTCTCGCCGTGGGTCGCGGCGGCGGTGAACTATCAACAGCTTTACACGCGCGACACCGTAGCATTCGACGCGCTCACACCGGAAGTGGCCTCGCAGGTGATCGCGCAGATTCACAGCAACGACGGCGTGCCGATACGCGTGCCCGACCTGCGCCCGGCGGGGCTCACGTTCACGCGCATTCAACGGCTGCGTTTTCACAACAGGCCGCTCGTGCAGATCGTGTATCTGCCCCAAACGGGTTTGCCCGTGGCCCTGTGCGTCATGAAGGACGAAAAACCGGACGCGAGCATGACGCATGAGCATGTCGAAAGCATGAACGTTTTGACGTGGCGGCGCGCCAAGCTCAGCTACGCGTTGATTGCGTCGCTCGACGACGATCAGCTGCTGGCAATCGGCAAACAGATTGCCAAAGGCCAGACGGACGAAACCGTGGGTCAGGTGGCGCCGCGCGGCAACGCCGCGGGTTGAATGACTGCACGCATTGTCCGTTACTCCGGACCCCGAATTATGTCGGAATATATCCTCTCCGACGAGAACACCGCGGCGTAAACCAAATCAGCCCGCCACCTGGAATAAACACCGATAACGGACTGTTCTGATTGCGCGGCCAGGCAGCTCGCCCTCCGGGGCGAATGCACTGGCCAACCTTCATGTTCAGTCAGGCGCCGCCAGCGGCTCTGTTACGTTATCGGCACATCATGTCTTCCTTTTCCCGCATGCTGCTCGTGTATGACGGCACGAGCGAGGCCCAGGCCGCACTGCACCGCTGCTCGCAGCTTTCGCTTGCCTTGTCCGCGCCTGTCGATGTGGTCGCCGTCGTCGACACCGAAGCGGTGAATGCGAGCTGCGGCGGTCTGCTGACCGACGTTGCCTATAGCCACCTCGAGGAAATCGCCCGCAATACGCTGAGCGATGCCGTCTCGCAGCTGGCCAATATTGGCATTGCCGCGAACGGCTGCGTCAAATACGGGCGAATCGCCGATGTCGTGGCGCGCCACGCGCAAACGTTCAACCCCGACCTCATCGTGCTTGGTCACCGCGCGCGAGCAAGGCGCTGGTGGAGCGGGCGCCCCGCTCATGTCGATCTCGCCGAGCGTCTGTGCGGAACGACCATCGTCACCGTGACGCTGGCGTCTACGTAGTCATGCGTAACACAGCGCCGATGGTCCGACGATTCAACATGCCAGCTTCACGTTGCGGCCAACGGCAGCGTGCGGCGCGCCTCCAGACCGCCTGTGCGCCGGTTTTCGAGTTCGAGCTCGCCGCGCATCGCAAGCGTGATGCGTCGAGCAATGGTGAGGCCAAGCACCGAGCCTGACGCCGACGCCGCCGTCTCGGGCGCGCGAGACCACGCGGCGAAAACCGCTTCCAGACGGGCGGGAACGATCCCCAGCCCCGAATCGAGTACCGTGTGCACGAGACGCTGTGGCAAAAGCTCATTCTCAACTGCGCCTATAACGCGGTCTCCGCCATCGTCCAGTTGCCGCTCGGCGCCATGGCGCATCGCGACGCACTGCGCGAAACCATGCGCGAAGTGGTTGCCGAGTGCCTCGCCGTCGCAGCCGCCGAAGGCGTGCATTTCGAGCACGATGCCGCGCGCATGATCGAGCAGATCGAAGCCACGATTCCCGGTAGTCAGTATTCGTCCACCGCCCAGGATCTCGCGCGCGGCAAACACAGCGAAATTGACTTTCTCAACGGCGCGATCGTGCGGCGCGGTATGATCGCGGGAATCGCGACGCCTGCCAACCGCACGCTCCACACCCTCGTCAAAGTGCTGGAAGAGAAACCCGCCGCTCACGTCTAATCGTCTCCCACACCCATGCAATTCTCCGACTTCTCCTCGCCGGCCTTCTACGCCAATCCCTATCCCCTGTACGAAAAGATTCGCGCAGCAGGGCCGATTTTGCCGGTTGGGCCCAGAGCATTCGTAACCGGGCGCTTCGAGATCATCGACGCCTTGCTGCGCGACCCGCGCATGGGCAAGACCTATCTGCAAAGCGTGGCGGCGCGCTACGGCGAGGCGGCGACCACGCAGCCGGTGTTCCAGTCGCTGAGCCGTACCTTGCTGATGATGAATCCGCCTGCGCACACGCGATTGCGCGCGCTGTTGATGAAGACCTTCAACGCGCGCGGCATCGAAAAGCTCACTGCGATCGTCGAGGCCACCACGCATGAACTGCTCGAACGCGCGGGCTCGCGCGCCGAGTTCGATCTCGTCAGCGACTACGCGCTCCCCTTGCCGGTGCAGATCATCTGCCGGCTGCTCGATGTCCCCGTGGCGGACGCGACCGCGCTAGGCGACGCGGCAAGCCAGCTCGTCGCGGCATTCGATCTCGCGCCGCTCGACGAAAACGGCTTGCGCGCGGCCGACGAAGCCGCGCTCACGCTCGAGCGTTACTTTCACGGCGTAATCGAGCAGCGCCGCGTACAGCCCGGCGACGATCTGATTTCCGCCATGCTCAGCGTGGAAGACAAGGGTGCGCGGCTCACCGACGAAGAAGTCGTATCGAATGCCGTGCTGCTATTCATTGCCGGCCACGAAACGACGTCGAACATGATCGGCAACATGATGATCGCGCTCTTTCGCCATCCTCAGCAGATGGAGGCGTTGAAGCAGGACCCGAAGCTGTTGCCGCGGGCGATCGCGGAGTGCATGCGTTACGACGGCGCGGTGCAGATGCTGGTCCGCACGGCGCTGGAAGACATCTCGCTTGGGGAAGCCTCCCTCGCGCGCGGCTCCGTGGTGTTCATGCTGATCGGCTCGGCCAACCGCGATCCTGCCGCATTCCCCGCGCCCGACACGCTGGACTTCGCGCGCGGCGCGAGCATGCCTTCGCTCGCGTTCGGCGCGGGCATTCACTATTGCCTGGGCGCACGGCTCGCCGCGCTCGAACTGGATGTCGCGATGCGGTCCCTGCTTGCCCGTTTCCCGGCAATCCGCCCTGTGGATCTGGACGGGCTGGTCTGGCATCGGCGCAACAATCTGCGCGGCGTGACGATCTTGCGCGTGTACACGCGTTGACGTCGGGCGGAGCCTGTCCCGACGTTCAGCACCGAGCCGTCCGACGAGGTGAGCTTCACGCCGCCAGAAAGAAAATACAGAAGCTCGGTGTAGGCGAGCCCCTGCGGTCCCTTGATGACCTCGTGCGACGGGCCTGAATTGAACACGCCGGTTTGATAAGCCTTGTCCGGCGACGTAAAGCCGACCACGTCGGTCATCTGCGTGCCGTCTTTCAACCGACTTTTGTGCGTCCTTGCGGTTGAAGACGGCGCCGTAGAGATCGGCTTTCGAAAGCTTCACCGGCTTTACCGCCTGTGCCTGTGCGCAAACGCATGCAAACAAGGACACCGCCGGCACCGCAGCGAGAGCGGATCTACGAGTCTTGGCCATGACCATGAGTTATCCGTTGAATTTGCCCCGGATCGCTTCGAGATCTTCGGGGCTCAGGTTGATATCCTTTGTGTCGGATTGCGAATCGACAAGCCTTACCTCCCAACGATACGTCGAGCGCTCACCAATGCCTTAAGCGCCGGAAGCGTCGCTACAGATGCTGGACTTACAGCATGGCATCGGCAAACGCCTTGGGCGCTTCTTGCGGCAGATTGTGGCCAATGCCGCCGCTGATGCCCCGATGCTGATATTTGCCCGTGAACTTCCCGGCTTAAGCCGCCGGCTGCGGATGCGGCGCGCCGTTCGCGTCCCCTTCCATCGTGATGGTGGGCACCGCAATCGTGGGCGACAGCCCCAGCTTCGTTTTGATGTCGTCGTACTTCGACTCGCCTTGCGCGAGACCCAGCCGCCAGCGATAGTTATGGATCACCACCGCGACATGATTGTTTTGTGTTCCGGAATTTAGTGCCTTTGCGGCGCCGTGCCTGGCTATTCTGGCGATTCGGGGTCGGCCAGGCGAGCGCCCCACGCCTCCAGCGCCGCGGCGAGGATCATCGCCCCCGAATTCAACGGGATCTTGTAGCGGCGCGCGAGCGGCCGGAAAACCGCATCGCCTCGCTTGATGTGCTCCCCGGACAGCACACAGATGCCCGACTTTCTGGCGATTGCGCGTTTCCAGACCTGCTCGCGGTAGCTGCAGCGCGTCGGGTCGCTCCACGAGAGCGTGAACGACGAATTGGCCAGTCGCTCTTCTATCTTGACCGTGCAACTTGCGTAGGTGTTGTGATCCGCGGCGCGCAACGCTGGTCCTCGAAGCCGGCGAGGCTGGCAGGCCAGAGACCACGTGCACCCACGGATTGTGCGCGCAGTCCGGCGCAGTGGCGGCTGCGTCGTCGTCCGGCGCGTGTGTTGGATCGTTGGCGTCATCGGCACCAGCGGGCGGCACGAGGCGCATGTTTTCGCCAGGGCCGCCGCCATCGAGTGCGCCTCCCGCATATGTCGACCTCCACAAATCCAATCTCACCACGGCTAACTCCCATTTTCTGGGTGAGCGTGTCTGTCACGCGTGTCCCGTCGCCCGAAACCGGAACGTCCTGCGTATTGCGCCCACTCATTTCGAATGACTGAAGCTTAAGGAGAAGCGCGGCGA
The DNA here is from genome assembly GCF_024206515.1 of Paraburkholderia sp. CNPSo 3281. NCBI lineage: Bacteria > Pseudomonadati > Pseudomonadota > Betaproteobacteria > Burkholderiales > Burkholderiaceae > Paraburkholderia > Paraburkholderia sp. CNPSo 3281. The sequence continues at coordinate 73,425 of NZ_JAMBPS010000026.1, forward strand.
GTCGCTATTCTTCCCGCGCATAAACGGATAGACGCTTTTGGATGACGACCCCATACGTAGGTGTACCTTCGTCGTTCAGTGCACACTGAATAGCGGCAAGCGGATTACCATAGCGGCGTCGCCGCACGACGGCACCGCACGAGATTCATAGAGGGCCTTTTCCATGCATCAGCGGCTGTATGAGGCCCCTGCGCTGATTTATGTCCCGTCTTTCGCTTTCGCAACTTCTTGTCCGATACGCATTCATCGCGATCACGCTCGCGGCCTTTGCCGCGGCGTTCGCATGGGCCGCGGGCTGGATACACTGGCCCGGCGCCCAGGCCGCGCTCACGCCCGACCGGCTCATCGACGCCTTCGAACGCAGCGCCGGCAAGCATCCCGGGTTTCGCCGCAACCATGCAAAAGGCATCTGCGTGAGCGGCTATTTCGACAGCAACGGCAACGGCACGGCGCTTTCTCGCGCGGGCGTATTCGAGCGCGGCCGCACGCCGTTGATTGGCCGCTTCTCCGCGCCCGGCGGCAATCCCGCCGAAGACGACGCGGACACGACCGTGCGCAGCTTTGCGCTGCTTTTCGCGCTGCGCGACGGCGAGCAATGGCGCACCGGCATGAATTCCGCGCCCGTCTTCGCGGTGCGCACGCCACAAGCGGTTTACGAACTGCAAGAGGCAATGCAGCACGACAAGCGCACGGGCCGCCCCGACCCCGCGAGACTCGACGCGTTCTTTGCGAGCCACCCCGAAACCAACGCGCTGCGCGACTGGCTCGCCGCGCACCCGCCGGCTTCCGCGTTCTATAACGCGAGCTACTACAGCATCGACGCGTTTCGCTTCACCAATGCAAGCGGCAACATGCGATTCGTGCGCTGGAGTGTCGTGCCCGATACGCCTTACGCGCCGCTGGACACCCGCAATTCGAACGCGAGAGACCCCGACTTTCTCGCGCGCGACCTGAAAGTGCAATTGCAATCGGCTCCGGTGCGCTGGCACCTCATGCTGACACCCGCGGGTGCCGGCGACCCGGTGGACGACGCCACCCGCGCCTGGCCCGTCGAACGCGAGCAGCATCGCGTCGATGCGGGTACCATCGTCATCGAGCATGCGCAGTCGCAGATCGACGGCCCCTGCCGCGACATCAATTTCGACCCGACGCTCCTGCCGGTGGGCATTGCGCCCTCTGACGACCCGCTGCTCGCCGCGCGCGCGGCCGCTTACGCGGTGTCGTTCGACCGGCGCACGAGCGAAGAAGCGCACGCCGGCGTGAAAGCCCGCTGAAGGCAGCGCGGGGGCAACCCAAACGAAAGCATGGAATAAAGCCCACCGGCCAGGTGTTTCGTTTCAAGTTCACCCAAATGGCCCGAGCCGCGCGCTCCCGACCAGACGGTCGCACACGACCGCGAAGCGCGCGCCGGTCCGGATTGAACGGGGATCGTGGAGAAAACCCTTCGATGAGCGGTACAGACTTACCGGGCATGCTTCCCGCCATGATTCCGCGGCTATGGGCGTTTGCGCTGCGCCTGTCCGGGGACCACCACGATGCCGAAGACCTCGTACAGCGCGCCTGCCTGCGCGGGCTTGAACGCGCGCATCAGCTTCAGCCCGACACGGCTCCGCTGAGCTGGATGTACTCCATCGTGCATTCCACATGGATCAACGAATTGCGAGCCCGCAGCGTGCGCAAGCGCGCGAGCTTCGAGTGGGACGACGATTTCCTCGAAAATCTCCCCGATCCCGTCGATAATGGCCCCGAAACACAACTCATGCACAGCCAGATCATCGAGGCAGTCGAGCGCCTGCCCGAAGCCCAGCGTGTGGTGATGCTGCTCGTCGCGGTCGAAGGCATGACGTACCAGCAGGCCGCCGACGTGCTCAAGGTACCCATTGGCACCGTGATGAGCCGGCTCTCGCGAGCGCGGCAATCGGTCGGCGCCATGTTCAGCGGTGCAGCGCCCAAGGCGCCGCCCGCCCCGCAGCACAAGGACTCACTCGCATGATTGCCGACGACGCACAGTTACTCGCCTATGTGGACGGCCGCCTGTCGCCGGACGAGCGCGCCGCGATCGAAGCGCAGTTGCGCGAGTCCGCCGAGGCGCGCAAGAAGGTCACGCTGCTGCGCACCTCGCAGGTCGATTTCGCCGGCGCCTTCGCTCAGCAAACGCTGCCGCCCGTGCCCGAATCGCTGCGCCTTGGCATCGAGGAAATGGTGCGCGCACAAACCGGGCAACCTGCGCATCCGTCTTCGAGCGCGAACGACGCGGCGATACCAGCCGCGGAACAACAGACTTCCGCGCCCGTGAGATCGCGCCTGCGCCGCGTGCCGGTCTGGCTCGCGGCGGCATGCGTGGCGGGCGCGTTCCTGGCCGGCCAGTTCGTGCGCTTCGACGCGCTGTTCGGGCCTGCCGGTCAAGGCTCCGGCGCCTCGCAGCTCGCGAGCGCATCGGAGCTGTCGCCGTGGGTGAAGGCGGCGGTTGGCTACCAGAAGCTCTATACGCGGGAGACCGTCGCCTACCGTCAGGACGATCCGGCGCTCGCCGCCAGGGTCGTCGAGGACATCCGTCGCGACGACCGCCTCGCGCTGCGCGTGCCCGATCTGAGCAGCGCCGGGCTCACCTTCAAGTCGGTGCAGCGCCTGCGCTTTCACGACAAGCCGCTCGTGCAGATCGTTTATCTGCCGCGCAACGGGCCACCCATCGCGTTGTGCGTGATGAAGGACGCGCGCCCGGACGAAGCGGTCGCCTCGCGCACCGTCGACTCGATGGGCGTCACCACGTGGCGGCAGAACGAGCTGACCTACGCGCTCATCGGCCAGGCGGGCGATGTCGATCTCGCCGCGCTCGGCAAGCGCATCTCCAACCTCGATACGGCTGCGCTATTCAGCGAGGCGCAGGAAGCCGTACCGCCGCACAACGGGTAAGCGCCAAGGTCGGCGCGGAATAATTTCGCCGCCGGGCTGTTGTGTTGAGGAACCCTCGACCAATGGCTCGGCATGATTCATCGATTGCACCTCTGGGCAGCGGGCATCGTCATCGCGGCGGCGCTTGCGTCGCCCGCGCACGCCGCCTGGCGGCTCGCGAGCAGCGATGCACCCGTCAGCGTCGTGCGCGGCACGAACGCGACCTCGGCAGCGGCGGGCGACACCTTGCGCGACGGCGACCTGCTCGAATCGCGCGAAGGTGTGGCGCATCTGCAGGACGAGCACGGCACGCTCGTCGCGCTCGGTCCGCGAACTCGCGCGATGCTCATGGCCGACGCCCATGTGGCCTTGCTCAGCGGCTGGCTGAAGATCGCCGCTGCCGCGTGCGCCACCGCGCCCTGTGCCCAGGTGCGCGTGGACTCGGAATCCGGAGCGCTCGATGTTGGATCGAGCGCAGCGGCGATCGTCGCAGCGCCCGAGGGCACGCAAACGGTCGACGTATTCAGCGAAACCGGAACGCAGACCGTCGCGGCCAAGCCGCCCACGTCGATACCAAACGGCCGCTTCGCGAGCATCGGCAGCCTTGGGCATGTGCAATTATCGGGGCGCCCCACCGACGCCTTCGTCACGGCCATGCCGGTCGCGTTTCGCGACGCCTTGCAGCCGCTCGCCGTCGCCAGGCCCGCACGCAGTGCGCCGCCCTCGCACGCCGCCACTTACGACGACATCGCGCCGTGGCTGGACAGCAGGCTGCCCGCGCGCAAGAGCTTTCCCGCACGCTTTCGCTCGCGTCTGACCGATCGTGCATTTCGCCACGATGTTCAGGCACATCTGAACACCCTGCCCGACTGGCGCGCCCTGCTCTATCCGCCAGAGCGCCCCGGCGTTCGCAAAGTGCGCTATCCATAAGGCTCGATCCTTCACCGCCATGAAGCCCGGACTCTCGCTCAGCGTCAAATTCAACCTGGTATTCCTGATCATCTTCGCGATCGCGCTGGTGGTGATCGGCGTGGCCTCCGACCGTCTGCTGCAAAAGCAGGCGCTCGAAGAAACCGCGCACGACGCCAACATCCTCGCGAGCGCCGCATCGTCGATGCAGAGCTACACCGCGGCGCACGTCACGCCGCTGCTCGCCACGCAGATCAAGTACAGCTTCGTGCCCGAGTCGATCCCCGCCTTTTCGGCCATCGAGATGCTCAAACTGCTGGGGAAGGACTTCCCGAACTTCTCGTACAACGCCACGATGCTCAACCCGACCAATCCGCGCGACCGCCCGACCGACTGGGAGACCGACGTCATCCGCCATCTGCACGATCATCCGGAACTCAAGGAACTGACCGGCCAGCGCGATGCGCCGGGCGGCCGCTCGTTCTTCCTCGCGCGGCCCAGCAGCATTACCGACACCGCCTGCATGCAGTGCCACAGCACGCCGAACGCCGCGCCCGCGACGGTGATCGAGAAGTACGGCACCTCGAACGGCTTCGGCTGGACCATGAACGAGGTGATCGGCGCGGAGTTCGTGTCCGTGCCGATGGCGCAGCCCATTGCGCGCGGACGCGCCGTGTGGCGCACGTTCATGCTTTCGCTCAGCGCCGTGTTCGCGGTCGTGCTGATCGTCATGAACGTGATGATGCACGTGCTGATCACGCGCCCCATTCGTGCGCTGTCGCGCGCCGCCGACGAAATGAGCCTCGGCAAGCTCGACGCAACCACGCTGCCAACGGGCGGCTCGGACGAAATCGCCTCGCTCGCGGTGTCCTTCGGACGCATGCAGACCAGCCTCATCGAAGCGTTCCGCATTCTGGACGAAGAGCAGACGTAAGCGATGTCCCACTCCGCCGACATCCCCACGACATTCGACCGCTACGTGATCGAGCGCGTGCTCGGGCGCGGCGCAATGGGCGTGGTGTATCTGGCGTTCGACCCGCGCATCGAGCGCAAGGTGGCGCTCAAAACCATCGAGCGGCCCGCAGGCGGCGAAACGGACCATGAACTCACCGCGCGCTTTCTGAACGAGGCGCGCGCCGCAGGACGTCTCGCCCATCCGCACATCGTGGCGGTGTACGACTATGGCGAAACGGGCGACACCGCCTTCATCACGATGGAATACGTGCGCGGCGACACCCTCGCTGCGCATCTCGCGCAGCACGCGCGCGCGGGCACGCAGATGAATCCGCGGGCCGCCCTGCGCTGGTTCGCGCAACTGCTCGATGCACTCGACTACGCGCACGGCTCAGGCATCGTTCACCGCGACATCAAGCCCGCCAATCTGCTGATCTCGCCGCGCGGCGAATGCAAGGTCGCGGACTTCGGCATCGCGCAGCTCGACACGTCCACGCTCACGCAAACCGGCACGCTGCTCGGCACGCCGAGCTATATGTCGCCGGAGCAGTTCACCGGCGACGCCGTCGATGCACGCTCCGATCTCTTTAGCGCCGCCGTCGTGCTCTACGAAATGCTCACCAGCGTGTGCCCGTTCACGGGAACGCCGGGCGCTGTGATGCGCAAGATTCTCGACGAGATGCCGCCGCCCCCTTCCGCAGTCGTGCCCGGCTTGCCTGCGTATGTCGACGCACTGGTGATGAAGGGCATGGAGAAGCGCCCCCCAATGCGCTACGCCGGCGCGCGCGAATGGCGCGACAAGCTGCTTGCGACACTCGCTGCCGATGTCCATGAGGATGCCGAACGAACTGTGCTCGCGCATGCGGCCTTTGAATCGCCGATCCCCGCGCCGCCAACGCAGACCCCACTTGACCCCGAACTCATCGCGCACCTGGAGAAGCGCCTCGCGAGCCATGTCGGGCCCGTGGCGTCGCTGCTGGTACGGCGTGCGTGCGCAGGCGCGACGAACATCGATATGCTGCGCGAACGCCTCAGCGCTCACTTGCCCACCGACGATGCGCGGCGCGACTTCGATTCGCTGTTGATTCCGGTGGGCGCGGGCGCGCCGCGCACGATCGGCGCGCAGACCATCAGCGCCGAAAGCGTGAGCGAAGCCGCCTCGCGCCTCTCGACGCTGCTGGGCCCCATCGCCCGTATCGTGGCGCGCCGTGCCGCAACCCAGGCCACCGATCTGCGCACCTTCCACGCGCAACTGCTCGACGCCGTGCCGGAACCGCACCGCGAAGCGCTGCGCCGCGAATGGGGCATCGACGGCGACTAGTCCACGCTGTCGTGCGCTTCGAGCAGATCCAGGAACATGCGCGCATCGAGCGGTCCCTCGTGCCGATGCGTCACGCCATCCTCGTGAGTCCACCACACGCTGGCGCCTTCGCACGATGCCAACGCGACTGACTGCTCGCGCAGCGCAGCCAGGTTCGACTCGAACGCCTTCAGCGAAAACGAAGGCGCCAGCGTGGACAGGGCCAGCGCGCATGCCTCGTCGTGCCAGCGCGAATCGACGGCGCGCGCTGCGCTTTCGATCTGCCCCGCGATCACGAATGGAAAATAGCGCCCCACGGCGTCGATGCCGGGCATGAGCACGCCGGTGCAGGCGCAGTCGTCGATAACGGAGGGCGGAGCCGAAAAGCGCCACACGGGCATCTCCAGGTAACGCTCGAGCCAGCCTCCGGCATGGCGCTCGCGCGCGGCGAGCAAGCCGCGTTGCAGCCACGCGTCCCAACGGCCGACGAAAGCCGCGGAAAGGCCGCCTCCGACGAAATCACCATGCGTGCGGACCTTGCCGTAAAAACCGGCGTCGATTCGATCATCTGCGTTCATAGCGACGTCGGGCAACGAAAGCCATTGAGCACGCCCCCGCGCAACGGATTGTTCACGCTGCCGGCCACGAGCGCGAGCGTGACCTTGCCGCCGTCGAACGTGGCGTTGAAATGATCGGCCTGTCCGGCCTGCTCGATGCGCGCGGCGTCGAGCAGATGGAACAGCGCCCAGGGTCCTTCCGCGCGAGGCGGCGGCGCAGCCGCGGGGTCGAGTTCGACATGCGCCTGCCCCGTGCCCTTTCCGCTCGGCCACTGGAACGCGGCGGTGGCGTTGGGCGCATCGCTCGTCGCGCTCAGTTGGGTGCCGTCGATATCGAGCACGAAGCGCTTCACCGAAGGATCGAGCGTGACCACCTTCGCCGAGAACCGCACGGACACGTCGTGGCCGCCGTCGCGGAACAAGGCGTCCCGCAGCGTCGCCGCACGCTGGAACGCCACCGGCACATCGTCAGGAATGCCGAGGGCTTTCGCTTCGGGCCGCCACTTCCATACCGTGCCGGACGTATCCACCCGATTCTGCAGATTCTTCTGGAAGAACGCGTCGATCAGGCCGCCAGGCGCCAGCACGCGCGCGAAGTCGTCGGGCGCGGCGTCGCGCGCCGACGCCCTCACGAGCGGATAGCGGCCGTCGAGCGCCTGCCTGCACGCGGGCGCGACGGTCGTGGCCCACAGTGTCTGCAACTGCGCACGTTGGCCCTGAATCTGCACGGTATCGGCGTTGCCCGCTACGCCTTGCAGCACCGCCGCGAGCGGCGCGGGCGCGTTCTGCGAGAGCAGCTTCAGGCGGTCGAGCGGGCCCGTTGCGGGCGGCGGCAGTGACTGCTTGCGTGCCGTGTCTTCCGCCTGCAGGGTCGCGGCGGCGTCCTTGAGCGCGTTGATGTATTCGTCCAGCGCCGCGCCCGCCAGATCGTGCAGCGCCTGAAAATGCGTATCGATGGGCGTCGGCGCGGCGGGCTGCTCTGCATCCGCGCCGATGCGGTTCTTGAGCGCGTCGAGTTTGCCGGGCGCGGCGGCCGGCGGCGTGAAGGTCGTTTCGCGCGCAACGGCCTGAATCAGCGCACGCAACGGCGAATTCGCCGAGCCGAGCAGGTTCGCGATGCGCGCGCCCTGATCCGGCGCACTGAACGGCACAACGGCGATATCGACAAGCAACGCGTCCCACTGGCGAATCGCCTCCTCGCTGTAGAGCCGCGTGAGCGCCGCGCGCAATGCCTCGGTGCTCTGCGCATCCGTATGCGTCTGGCCCGCGCCGAGCACCCAGTCGTCCTTCGACAGATTGGCGAGCGCATCTTCACGCAAACGCACGAACGCGTCGAAGCCCGCACGCGTGTATGCGCCCTCTATGCCTTGCGTGAGCGGCGCGCCGCTCCTTCTCACGAACACGATCTGCCCGCTCGGCCCCGCCGCTTTCGCCACAGTGAACTCCGGCAGGCGCAGTTGTGCCAGTTGCTGATCGATACGGCCTTCCAGCCGCTGCGCGAGCGGCACGCGATCGAGCACGGCGCGCGCCTGTGAAATCAGGTTCTGATCGAGCGGCAAGTTCGAATCGAACTCGCCACGCCGGAACAACGCCTGCAAATGCTGCTCGATGTCCGCGCGCTGCGCGTCGCTGGCGTCTTTCATCGAACCCGTTCGCCAGGTACGCAGCGCCCAGACCTGCAGCGCGTCCGGGTCGAAATGCGTCGGGTCGCCCAGCATCAGGTACGCGCGTAGGGCCTCATAGAGCGTGGCGGTATCTTCCGCGCTGCCGCGGCGAAGCTGGTCCTCCATGCGTTGCACGACGATCGGCAGCAAGGTCTGCCGCAACAGGCGCTGGTACACGCGCTGCGCCTCCTGGCCGAGCTTCTGACGCTGATCGAGGCCGAGACCCGCCCACCACGGCGCGTCACGCGAAGCGCGCTCCGCTTCGCCGCCGGGCAAATCGCGCGCCGCGTCGAGCAGCGGCAGGACCGCAAGCGGACTGTCACCCGCGCTGGTCTTCTTCGCAAGCTCGGCGAGCGCGGCGATCTGCTGACGGCTTGCATCGACGAAGCGGCGATTCGCGCGGTCGCTCGCGAACAGGGCGATCAACCCCGCCGCCAGCAACACGGCGATGCCCGCGATCGCTGCCTGCTGAAAGCGCGTGCGCCGCCGCAGCGCGCGCGGATCGCTGCCCGCGATGCCCTGCTCGGCGAAGATCACGTCGCGCAGCAGCCGCTTGACGAAATACGCGCGCCCGCTCGAGGCGTCCGCCATCACGACCTCGCGGCTCAAGCCCAGCGATGCCGCCATCGCGCTCATCATGCGGTCGAGCGGACGTCCGCTCTGCGTGCCGCTCGTGAAGTACACGCCGCGCAGCGATGGCGCGCGCGCGAAACGCGATTCACCGAATGCCTCTTCGAGAAACCGCCGCAACGCGCGCTCGATGCCCGCGAACTGCTGCGGCAACGCATAGATCAGCGCGCGCCGCCGCGCATCGGTTTCCTGCTGCATGCGTTGCAGCACGCGGCCTTGCAGTTGCGCGTGCAACAAGCCGAACTCTTCGGAGAAGCGCGCGAGCGGCGTACTGCCTTCGCCGGCCTCGTTCTCCGACGCGAGCGGGAACGTCATGCCCCACACCTGCTCGCGCTCGTCGCGCCCGAAGTCGTCGAAATACTCGGAGAAGCCTGCGAGCATGTCGGTTTTCGTCACGACGACGTACACCGGCAGGTGCACGCCGAGTTGCTGGTTCAGTTCGGCAAGGCGCTCGCGGATCGCGGCGGCATAGGTGGCGCGTACTGCGTCGGACTGCTGCAGCAGATCGGCGGCCGAAACCACGGCCATCACGCCGTCGAGCGGCCGGCGCGGCCGGTACTTGCGCAGCAGCCCGAGAAAGCCGAGCCATGCGCCGCGATCGGCCTGCTCGTGGCTGTCCTGCGTGGTGAAGCGACCCGCCGTGTCGAGCAGCACCGCGTGGTCCGTGAACCACCAGTCGCAGTTGCGCGTGCCGCCCACGCCACCCACCGCCTGCGCGCCAAGCCGGTCCGCGAGCGGGAAGTGCAGCCCCGAGTGCGCAAGCGCGGTCGTCTTGCCCGCGCCCGGCGCGCCGACGAAGAGATACCACGGCAAGTCGTAGAGCGTTTCCCGGCGCGGGGCGAGCCACGCGAACATGCGCCGCATGCCGCGCGCGCCGCCGGCAGACGCGCGCGACTCGCGCAGTGTCTTCAGCGCCGCTTCGAAGCGCGTGCGCAGTGCCGCGACGTCGGCGTCGGCGGCCTTGCGCGCGGGGTCCGGTGCGTGCTTCGCGGGATCGAGCGCATCGGCCACGAGGCTCTGCACGAACGTCGAACTGGCGATGCGCGCCTTGGCAAACCGGACGCCCCAATAGAGCGCCCAGCACGCGAGGATGAGCGCGATCACGGTCCAGCGCCGGGCGCTGCTCTCGAGCGGCGCCGTACCATTGAACGCCACGAGCGGCCCCTCGAACCAGACCAGCGCGCAAAGCGCCAGTACGCCCGCAAACGTCACGACAGCGGGCTTTTTGAACCCCTGGATCCACATCATGGCGCGGCTCCCGGCGCAAGAATGGCGATGGTCACGCGGCGGTTGCGCGCGCGGCCCGCCGCGGTTTCGTTCGATGCGACCGGCTCGGTATCGCCGCGGCCTTCCGCGCTCACGCGCGCAGGGTCCGCAAGATGCGCCGCGAGGATCGCCCGCACCGTCTCCGCGCGGGCCTGCGAAAGCGCGACGTTGGAGGGAAAGCGCGCCGACACGATGCGCTGGTCGTCCGTATGCCCGATCACGACGACATTGCCCGGCTTGTCCGCCAACGCCTCGCCGATGCGCTGCACGAGCGGGACGAAACGCGGATCGAGTTCGGCGCTGCCGGACGCGAAAATCTGTGTGCCTTCGGCGCTGTTGTTGATGGTCACGGTCGTGCGGTCACCCGATTCGCCGACCGTGACCAGCCCTTGCGCTATCTCGGGCGCAAGAAAGCCATCGAGCGCCGACGCGAACTTCGGCGCCGCCTGCGTCTTGGCCGCGAGCACGGGCGCGGGCGCCACGCGAATGCCGCGCATCGCCTCGAACACGGGGTCGGAGAACGCGTTGATGCGCAGCCCGAGCACGAGGCTCGTCGCCATCAACACGAGGCCCGCGAGCGCCAGCGCGACCCACAGCGGCACGAAACCCAGCGTCCGTTCGCGCGCGGGCTCCGCGGGCTGCCAGTGCGGCGACAGCGCGCGCTCGACCGGGCCGCGTTGCGCGCGGATCATCTGTTCGAGGCGTTCGCGAATCTCGTCGAGCTGCCGCTTACCGCCTTCGATGAGCCGGTAGCGCCCGTCGAAGCCAAGCGCGAGCATCACGTAGATCAGTTCGAGCAGGTCGATATCGGCAGCGGGTGTTTGCGCGAGCCGCTGCAACATGACGAAAAGCCGCTCGCCGCCGGAGGCCTCATTGTGAAACGTCACCAGGAGGCTCCTGCGGCCCCAGACCCCCGCGCCCCACGGCGTCGCCGCAATGGCCTCGTCGATGAAGGTGCACAGGCAATAGCGCGCCGGACCGAGCTGCGCGTCGGGCACGCCGAACGCGCGGCCGTCTGCCTCGAAGCGGCGCACCATCTGGATCAGTTGCGCGCGCAGCGTGTCGAGATCCGGGTGGCTCGGCAGGCGGCGCAGCGGCAGCGCGAGTTCCAGCAACGGATTGGCCGCCCGCAGCAGCGGGTTGCGCCCGGCGATCAAGGCATCGAGCGGCGTGAGCGCGGGCTCTGTGGCTTGCGGGTTGCGCTGCGGCGTGGGTTCCGCTTCGGCGCTGGCCGAGCGTTCGCGCTTGCGCCCTGGCATCGGCATGCGGATCGTGCGCGCCGCGTCGAGATAGTCCGCATCGTCGAGCGGCGCGTTCGTGCTGTCGGTCATGGCAAAGGTCCTCGATGCGAGACTTCAATGACGGATGGCCCAGAGTTCCATCGCGAGCCCGGGGAACTCGCCCGCCACGTGCAGCGCCATGCCCGCGGAAGCCGCCAGCGTTGCCCACGCTTCGTTCTGGTCGTCGAGTTCGAAATAGCTGTAGCCCGCATGGAACGGCAACTGGCGCGGCGCGACCGCCAGCGCGCGCAACGCGATGCCTGGCAGTTGCAGGTTCACGAGATCGCGGATCTTCTCGATGCTGCCGATCTTCACCTGGCTTGCGAACGCGGAGAGCAGCGTGCCGGCCGGCACCTGCGCCCGCACCGCGAGCACGAAGGTCGCGCCGGCAAAGAGCGTGCGGTCCGCGACCCGCGCCACACGCAATCCATACTTGCGTTCTTCGAGCGCAATCGCCACGACCTGCGGATCGGCGACGCGCGACAGCGCGAGCCGCAGCGCATCGATCACGGGTTCGAACGTCTCCTTGAGCCGGTCGTGCCGGTAAGCCGCGAAGGTGGGGGGCCGCCGCCCCGCCTGGCTGAACGTGGCAAGCTCGCCCGCCAGCGCGAGGCACGACTGATAGAACGCTTCGGGATGCAAACCATCCATGGCATTGAAGTGAGTAACGAGCGGCTGTGCACGATTGACGATCTGCAGCAGCAGGAAATCGGCGATTTCGGCCATGCCCGCGCCGTCGGGTTGGGCGAGACGCCCGGCGAGCGCTTCGCCGCGCTGCTGAAGGAGCCCCCCCAGCTCGGTCGAAAAGCGCGTGAGGCGCCCCGCCACGCGATAGTCGAGGCACGGCGCGCAGTAGTCGTCGTCGAGCACGACGCGGCCGTCGCTACGGCGCTCGACCACGTGCGCCACGCCCGCGCACGCATGCGCATTGGCAACCTCGGGCGCGAGTGCGAGGCGCAGGCGCAGCTTGCCGATCTGCAGCAACGTGCTGGGCGCGTCGGCGTCGTTGCTGTCATGCACTTCGAAGTCTCCCGCGCCGTACCGCGCGAGATCGTCGGCGTGCCCGTCGCCGCCCGATTCGGGCGCGCCGGCACGGCGCACCGGCAGCGCGAGCATCACCGTCACGTTCGCGGCGTTTTCAGGGATCTCGAGCGGTTCGGGCAGATCGTCGTCCGCGGGCAGGTTGAACGGCGTGCCGTCGGGCAGCACGCCCGCCGCTGCGCGCAACGCCAGTTTGCCGAGCTTGAGCAGCGCCTCGTCGATCTCCAGCGTCGTAAAGCCCCAGCCATAGGCGCGCAGGCCGTTCACGCGGCCCGCGAGCAGCGCCTCGACGTGCCGGTCGTGCTGCTGGAGATGGTGCGGCTGAAGGAACATGCCCTCCGACCAGATGACTTTGTTGTTCCAGTACATGCTATGACTCAATCCTTCGGAAATTGCAGCGCGTCGAGCTGCGCCTGATAAGCGCGGCCGAACGGTTCGCCGAAGCGCTGCTGGAAATCGTCGCCCGCGTCGCGCGACACTTGCTCCCACGTCTTCACGAAGCGCTGCCACAGGCGCGCCCGGCGATTGCCGACGAGCGCTTCGAGCCCGGCGGGCGCGTCGAGCGAGCGTTCGATCGCGGCGGGATCGATGCGCGCCATGGCGTCGTCGAACGCGGCGCGCATACCCGCGACGAGCGCGAGTTCGTGTGCCTGGATATCGCGATAGGCGGCGCGCAAGGCTTCGTCCGGCGCGAGATAGCCGCGCCCGCGCGCGCCCAGCATTTGCGTCAGGGCGCGGTCTGCGTCGGGGAAGAATTTGAGCGGGTTGTTGTCGCGCGCCTCGATCATCGTCATCGCCATGCGGGCCTCGCGCCGCGCCATCGCGCGCGAGCGCAACACGCTCATCGTGCCCTGCGTGGCTTCGCGCAGCAGCGCACCGGCCAGGCGTGCGACTTCCGGCGCGCTCAGGTGGGCGACCTCGGCGGGCGCGATGCCGAGACCCTCCAGCAGTGCGTCCAGCACTGCCGAATCGTCCACGCGCGGGGCGGCTGGGCGGGCCTCCGGCGTCGCGGCGCGCGAGTCCTCGGACCGGTGCGCCGGCAGCGCAGCCAGCGCTCTTTCCGGCGATACGTGCTCGAAACTGCGTGACGGCGCGGCAGGTTCGCGCTCCACCCGCGCGGGGGCATCGCGCAACGGGTCGGCGGAGCCCAGCACGTCCAGTAGCGCCTCGTTCGCTTCGCCGCCGAAATGACCCGGTTCGCGCAGCAGCGGGGTCGCAGCGAGCGGGTCGGGCGTGAACGGCGCGTCGTCGCGCAGGGGCTGCGGCGTGCCGGAAGCGCGCGGCGCGTCCCAGTCGTCGGGGATGAGCGGCGCGCCCGGCGGCGCCTCGAATTCCGGCGTGCCCGGCAGGCTCGCCGCGGGTGGCTGCGTGGGCGGCGTGGGTTGCGTCATCAGCGTTTGATCGACTGGCGCCCAGCTTTCCTCGCCTTTTTCGAGCGAAACTGCAAGCGTATAAGCGCCAATCCGGATCTGGTCGCCATCGGACAGCACCGCCTCGTGCGCGCCGTTCAGCGCCTCGCCGTTCAGCAGTGTCGGATTGCTGCCGGTATCGACCAGTACGTAAGTGGCCCCACGGCGTTCGATGCTCGCCTGCATGCGCGAAATACCGCGTTGCGCGTCGCCCAGCACCACCGTACTTTCCGGCGCGCGCCCAATGGTTGCGCGATCATCGATCTCCATCGTGCGTGGCGCGGCGTGCTCGCCAGCATCGCCGCCCTCAACAGTCAGCGTCAATCTCACGGGGCCTCCTGATTGCGAATCTTGCTCGTGCCGTCGTCGGCGTCGCGCGGCGGCCTCGGCGGCGCGGGCGGTAACGAAAGCGGCACCGGTGGCACGCCCGGGCCGAGCGGAATCGGGAAGCTCGACATCTCGATCGTCTCCGGACCGATGAGGATGTACGCCGCCCCTGCACGCAGCGCGATGGTTGCGCCAGCCTCGATCTCCACGGCCGCGCCCGCCTTGATGTGCACGGCCGCGCCGGCGTCGAGCGAATACGCCTCGCCTACGAACTGCTCGTGCGTCGTCATGCTCGCTGCCGAGACGCTGCCAAGCACGCGCGACGTGCTGCTGCCCAGCACCGAATCGTTGCGCGCGCCGCGCGTCTCGCGAAACTCGCCGCCGCCGATGCGCAGATGCCGCTCGCCGGTGACGTTCATCAGCGCGTCGTGCTTGATCCATGTTTCGTGATCGCGCTCGGCGTGAAAGAACATCTGCTCGCCGCCCTTGCGGTCGTCGAAGCGGACTTCGTTGTAGCCGTTGCCACCCTTCGTCGACTGGCTCTTGAGCGTGGACACCGCGCTTTGCGCGGGCAGGTCGTACGGCGGCATGTTGGTCGAGTTGTAGACCGCGCCGACGATCACAGGCCGGTCGGGATCGCCTTCGATGAAATCCACCAGCACCTCCTGGCCGATGCGCGGCAGGCACATCGCCCCCCAACGCCGGTTCGCCCAGCCCTGCGCCACGCGCACCCAGCAGCGGTCGAGCCGATCTCCGCCGCCTGTTTGCGAAAGCTGCTCCCAGTGGAACTGCACTTTCACACGCCCGTACTGGTCCGTGAGAATCTCCTCGCCCGGCGGCCCGATCACGACCGCCGTCTGCGGGCCCGCCGCGCGAGGAACGGGCGTGGTGCGCGGCGAACGAAACGTGTTGTCGCTGCGAATCGCCCTGAAACGGCAGTCAAATAGCGGCTGCGTGGGGTCGTTCGTGGATACGTAGGCATCCGATACGATTTCGGCCTGGTTCTCGATCACCAGATACTGTCGGTTCTGCGCGCCGCCCGGATGATCGCGCAGCCCGAACAGGCCGCCCGCCGCGATGCCGCGCGCGGTGGTGCGCCCTTCCATCGCGTCGTTCTGCGTTTGATGGATCTCCACGTTGACGCGCGCGAGCCGCTCGCCGTCGCCCGCTTTCAGATGTCCGCTCAGATGCTCCTGCATCAGATAGCGTGGCGGGTCGTAGGGTGCACTGCGGGTCGCGCGCGAAACGAGCCCTTCGCTGTTGCTCACCGAGGCCTTTTCGAAGTCGTAGTCGTTGACTTCGTAGCGCCCCGTTTCAAGCGTCGCGCCCGCGTGCCAGCGGTAGACGCATTCTTCGTCGGGCTCAGGCGTGTCCCAGCCCTGAAACGGCACCGACTCATAGTGCGCGATGGGCCGATGCTCCGCGCCGGAATCGGCCAGCACGAGCGTATGCTTGCCGCCTGTGTGCTCGAAGAAGTAATGCATGCCTTCGCGCTCCATGATGCGGCTCACGAAGTCGAAATCCGTCTCGCGGTACTGCACGCAATGGTCGAGCGCCGGATAGCTCGCCGTGCAAGCATTGCGAAAGTCGATGTCGTACGCCTCCAGCACCTGCGCGACGATTTGCGGCGCCGTGCGCTGATGGAAGAAGCGCCGGTGCGAGGCGCGCGTGAGCAGCCACAGGCGCGGATGCACGACCGCCTCGTAGCGCGTCATGCGGTTTTTTGTGGTGTCACCGGGCGCGAGCAGACGCAGCGTCGTGACAATGCCGTTGAACTCGCGCGACCCGCCCGCCGGATAATCGAGCGTCACAGACAGGTCCTGCCCGAGCACCGCGCCCGGATCGATATCGTTGCGCATGCTCAGGAATGCGATCTCGAAGCGGCTCAGGCGTCCCAGCGCCTCGCTCGCCGACATGCGCAGAAACACCGCGTCGTCGCCGAGCGCCGCACAGGTCATGCGCACATGGCGTTCAATCGAAGGCATAAGTGAACTCCTCGCCGCCGACGCTCACGTGCACACGCGCAAGCGTTTTACCGTCCATCACGCGCGCAAGAAACTCCGTGCTGATGCGCGGCAGCACGCTGTTGGTGAGAATGGCGTCGATCATGCGGCCGCCACTATCCATGCGCGTGCAACGCTGGGCGATTTGCGTCACCACGCTCTCGTCATACGTGAACGGCACACCGTGCGTAAGCGTCACACGCTCGGCCACGCGGCCGAGTTGCAGCCGGATGATGGCGCACAACATGTCGCTAGAAAGCGGGTAATACGGAATGGTCACCATGCGCCCGAGCAACGCGGGCGGGAACGTCTCCAGCAACTGCGCGTGGAGTTCGCGTTCGATCACCTCCATCGGCGGGCTCATACCCGGATCGCGGCACAACTGCGCAATGCACTCGGTGCCCGCGTTGGTCGTGAGCAGAATGAGCGTATTGCGGAAGTCGATGGAACGGCCTTCACTGTCGTCCATGCGGCCTTTGTCGAAGACCTGGAAGAACAGTTCGTGCACGTCCGGATGCGCCTTCTCCACTTCGTCGAGCAGCACGACGCTGTGCGGCCGCCGGCGCACCGCTTCGGTCAGCACGCCGCCTTCGCCGAAACCCACGTAACCCGGCGGCGCGCCCTTGAGCAGCGACACCGTGTGCGCTTCCTGGTACTCGCTCATGTTGATGGTGATGAGGTTCTGCTCGCCGCCGTAGAGCGCCTCGGCAAGCGCGAGCGCCGTCTCGGTCTTGCCCACGCCCGATGTGCCCGCGAGCAGAAACACGCCAACGGGCTTTTCCGGATCGTCGAGGCCGGCGCGCGAAGTCTGCACGCGCCGCGCGATCATTTGCGTGGCATGCTGCTGGCCGATGATGCGGCGGTCGAGCACCTCGTTCAGGCGCAACACATTGCCGATCTCGTTCTTCAGCATGTTGAGCACGGGCACGCCGGTCCAGTCCTGCACGACCGCCGCCACCGCATGACGGTCCACGCCCGGCAGCACGAGCGGCGCGTCGCCCTGGTGCGCGGCGAGCTGCGCCTGCCGTTCGCGCAACGCGGCGAGATCGGCGTGCGGTGCGCCTTCGCGCAGGGCCTCGCGGCGCGCGAGGATGTCCTCGACCATCTCGCGCTCCACCTGCCAGCGCGCGTGCAGATCGGCAAGGCGCGCGGTTTCGGTTTGCAATGCCGCCGCCGCGGCTTCGCGACGTGCCACCGTATCGATGCCGATAGCCGCCTCGCGCCCGATCACCTCCAGCTCCGTGTTGAGCGCATCGATACGCCGTTGCGCATCGTCGACGGCAGGGGGCGTGGCGTGCTGGCTCACCGCAACGCGTGCGCATGCGGTATCGAGCAGGCTCACCGACTTGTCCGGCAACTGGCGCGCGGGCAGATAGCGATGCGAGAGCTTCACGGCCGCCTCGATCGCCTCGTCGAGCACCTGCACGCCGTGATGCGTTTCCAGCGCGGCGGCAAGTCCCCGCATCATCGTCACGGCGCGCGCCTCCTCGGGCTCGTGAACCTGCACGACCTGAAAGCGCCGCGTGAGCGCCGGATCTTTTTCGATGTGCCTGCGGTACTCCGACCACGTCGTTGCCGCAATGGTGCGCACGCTGCCGCGCGCCAATGCGGGCTTGAGCAGATTCGCCGCGTCGCCGGTGCCCGCCGCGCCGCCCGCGCCGATCAGCGTGTGCGCCTCGTCGATGAAGAGGATGACGGGATGCGGCGCCGCCTGCACGGCTTCCAGCACCTGGCGCAAACGCGCCTCGAATTCGCCTTTTACGCCCGCACCGGCCTGCAGGAGGGCAACGTCTAGCGTGCGCAGGCTCACGTCGCGCAGCGCGGGCGGCATGTCGCCCGCCGCGATGCGCAGCGCGAGGCCTTCGACCACGGCCGTCTTGCCGACGCCCGCCTCCCCCGTGAGGATCGGATTGTTCTGCCTGCGCCGCATGAGGATGTCGACGACCTGGCGAATCTCCGCATCGCGGCCCACCACGGGATCGAGCCGGCCCTCACGCGCCTGGGCCGTGAGATCGACGGTAAAGCGTAGCAAGGCGTCGTCCGTGCGATGCGCCATGTCGGGTTCCTGCGTCACGACGGCCGCCGGCGTCGACGCTTCCGGCGAACCGTCGAGCACATCGGCGAAGTTGGCGACGAGGTCATCCAGCTTCACGCGATCGAACTCGCGCGACATGCCGCGCAATGCGTTGCGCAGCACGGGCGTCTGCAACATGCCGACGAGCACATGCGCGCTGCGCACCTTCGGCGCGTCGAAGAGCAGCGACGCATAGACCCACCCGCGCTCCACGGCCTCTTCCAGTTGCGAAGAAATATCGCTGACAGAGGCCGCCCCGCGCGGCAGCCGATCGAGCGCCTCGGTCAGATCGCGCGAGAGCGCGGCGGGATCGATATGGGCGTAGCGGATCACGCGATGCAGGTCCGAATCGGGCAACTGCAGCATCTGATGCAGCCAGTGTGCAAGCTCGACATACGCATTGCCGCGCAAGCGGCAGAACGTGGTCGCGCTCTCCATCGCGCCGAAACTGAGCGTATCGAGCTTGCCGAACAGGACGGCGCGGCTGATGTCTGCCATTGAACTAGTCCTTTGCATGAGATGGGGCCAACGGACGAAGCTTGAGTTGCACCGCGTCGGCCGTGGCCGGGCGCGCGTGCAGCCAGGTCGTGTAGCCGAGGCGCAGCCTGCGCCCCAGCGCGAGACGCGGCACCTGCGCGCGCCGCAATTGCAGGTTCACGTCCCATTCGAGTGGATCGCGCACGTACAGACGCACCCAGTCGGCGAGCCGCACGAGGCTTGCGCCGCCCGGCAGGAAGCGCTCGTAGTCGCCCAGCGAAAGCGGTCCGAGCACGACGCGGAACTTGTGCTGCCGATCGAAGACTCTCGCCCCGAGCATCGTGCCGACGCCCATGCGGGCGTTTTCGTCGCGCGAACCGACGCGCGTTAGCGCAGCGTCGGGCAGCTTCATCCAGTGCCCCACGTTTTGCACGACCTCCACCGGAAAGCCGAAGAAGTGCGACAGCACGATCCGCAAACCCGCCGCGTGGCGCGTGGGCCCCGCGAGCAGCCCCGCGAAATGCAGCTTGGCGAAATCGGGCACAGTGTCGCGATTGCGCAGCGCCGCTTCGTTGAGCCCGAACACGGTGCCCACGTATGCGGAGAACCGGTCGTCGTCGTCGCGGTCGAGGCTCACCACCGGCTGCGCCGTGGCCCACGCGCGATAGAACAGCGAGGCCATGCGGTGATGAAATACGTCGAGAAAGCGCGCGAAAGTCGGATCGCCCGCGTGACGCGCGCGGTGACGCACGTATTCGGTCAGATGCGTGGGCATCGGTCCGTTCGGGCCGAGCAGCCCGAAGAAGTTCACGGCGAGCTTCGGTGCCGTGTCCTGCGTGCTGACGAAACGGCGTAGCGCCGTTGGAAAGAAGATCAATTCGGGTTCCTGACCGAATCGCACTGCGTCGTCGCGCGGGCGCAGCGACGACCCCACGCGCGGCAACCCGCGATGCGTGCATTCGACCAACCGCACAGCCTGAAAGAAGTCGAAGCGGTTCGCATCGGCGCAGAAGCGCTCGAATAGCATTACAGCGTCCGGCATTGCCCGCTCCCCGGCGCCCAGCGCATGATTTCACCGCGTGTGGTCGAACTCACGCAGGTTTCGGTAAACGAATTCATCGACACGTATTGCGCGAAAAAGCGCGCAAGCACCGCGCCGAACAAAAACGCGCTCGCACCTTCAAAACCGCTCTCGTCGAGCAGCACATCGAGCGCGAGGCCGCGCCCGAACACGATCTGCCCGCGCGAAGGCAGGCGCCGCGTGACCGCCCGCGAGCCGACGGAGCGCAAGCCTTCGATCTGCCGCGCGGCCGCGCCGTCGCCTTCGGGCGCGTAGAGCGCGAGCAGGTCGCGCATGGCGCGGGCGCCGCTCCCGTTCGCATCGTCGACGAGCGATGCGTAGTTGAGCGACAGGTGGCTCAGGAGACGCCACGCCACTGCTCCTTGCGCATAGGATGGCAACGGGCGGCTCGGCCCGGCGACACAGCGCACGCCGGAAACCGGCGCTTCGAGCTCCAGCGTGAAGTCGGTTTCGCCGCGCCCGAGCGGCAGGGTCAGCGTGAGATCGCGGTTGGTGCACAGCACGCTGACACCGAGCTGATGCAGATCGCCGGGATATGGTGCTTCGTGTGTATCCACCAGCGCGATCCAGGTTTCGCTGCCCGCATACGACGAACGCGCGCCGCGCTCCTGCTCGCGGGCGGACGGCAGACGCTTTTCGCGCCGCACCTGATAAAACGCCGTGTCGCGGTCGCCTGCGCCGAGATCGCGCATGCGGTAGAACGGCTGAAACTCGATCGGCGCACTGCCACCCGAGCGATGGCCCGTCACGCTTTGCACGCGATAGACTTCGAAGTCGCGCGGCCGCGTGCGGTCTACCACGACGTGATGCTCGAACTGCTCGCCCGTCACCGCGATGCGATCGGCGCGGCGCGCAAACAGATTGATCGCAGGCGTGCAATGGAGCGCAAAATTCTCGTGGTCGATCCGTTGCTCGAGTGCGGTATCGCCCTTCGAAAGCAGGACGACAAGCTCGATTTCATGGCTTTCACAACGAGCGAAATGCGAGCGCAATCCATCGATGCCGACGAACATGAAGCGCTGCGCAAATGCGAAATACTCCTGCAGCAGCCGATAGCCTGGAAACGATTGATCGCTCACGGGCAGCAGCGCTTCTTCATCCGAGAAGCCGAGCGCGCGCAGCGACGAAGGCGGCAGCACGCCACTGGGCGTCGCGATGCCGAGCGTCGAACCGACCAGAAGTTCATGGAGCTTTGCCGCCGTGCCGTCGCTGCCGCGCAGGTAGATGGGCAGATGATCGATGGCGAGGTCGCTAATCGAGCGTTCGCCGAGCGCGCGCAGTTTGAGGCGCAAGCCTGCCTTCACGCCGCGCGGCATGGCGGCCGCGATGCCGGGCAGCGCGCCGGTGTGGGTAAAAAGGCGCGCCTCCACCAGTTCGAGCGGCGACAAGGTGAGCGCGTGCGCCGTGCGAAACTCGCAGCGCGTCGCGCGCTCGCCGTCGAACCGGCCCTGCAGGGGCGTGCCGCGCGGCACGGCAACCCCGTCCGCAAGCGCGGGGTGAGTCTTGTCGGGCTGCAGTTGCACGACGGTCATTGCGGGCGTCGGCGCGAGATAGTGCGGATACACCAGTTCGGCGAGATGCTGCGTGAAGCGCGGAAACTCGGCATCGATTTTCATCTGCACGCGTGCGGCAAGAAAGCCGAAACCTTCGAGCAAGCGCTCCACATAGGGATCGGCGCAGTCGAAACCTTCGAGGCCGAGCCGCCCCGCGATCTTCGGAAACGCCTTGGCGAACTCGCCGCCCATCTCGCGAACATGCTGCAGTTCGCGGCTGTAGTACTGCAGGAAGTCGGGGTTCATCTGGGCGTCACCTCTTCGTACACGTTCGCCTTGCCGGCCTCCAGATCGAGTTCCGTGCGCAAATAAAGCCGCTCGGGCACCGGATGCGCATGGAGATCGCCCTCGACGATGAACGCCAGCGCGTTGTGCGCGATCGCCACGCCACCGGACTGAATGGCGCGCACGCGCAAGGTGCCGCGCACGATGCGCGGCTCGAACGCGCCGATCGCCTCGGCAATCAGCCGTTCGATCCGCGTGAGCTCCACATCCGACGCGCTCTTGCCCGCCAGCTCCGCGAAGCCAAAGTTCAGCACCGAGTCGGCCACGCACGGATAGCGCGCGATCTCCTGCGCCGACGCGATGCCCCGCGCATTGAGGAGCCAGCCGATGTCGCGCATGACGCTCAGGCGCTGCGCGCGCGCCGAACTGGCCCGATGCTCGCGGACTTCGCTGGTCGCCTCGGGCGCGTGGTCGGTCAGCCGCTCGAGCAGCGAGGGCAGCACGCGCTCGGCGTTTCTCGTGCGCATGATCCGCTTACGCCGGCGCGCTGGCCGGAATGTTCCACTTGCACTCGACCACGCCGCCGAGCGCCGAGCCAGTGGTCGGATCCTGCTGCTGGTAGGTCACATGGAATCTCTCGAAGTTGAGCGTCACCGTTTCGGTGAAGCGGTCCTCGCCGTCCGATCCGCCTGTCGCGTAGTTCGTGACGAGCACCTTTTCCAGATCGATCGTGTAGTACTCCAGCGGTTTGTTGCCGCCCGCCTTGCGCACGGTGAGTTTGCCCGTCGGGAAGTGCTTTCCGGTCACGCAGGCGGTCATGATGGCCGGCGTGGCGTGATCCGTGTACTTGGTGATCGAGAGGTCATGCACGTCGACCTTGCCGCCGCCGCCGCCCGTGCCGAGGTGCATCGTGCCGGACTGATCCATGCTCCAGCTCCACGAGAGCACGTCGATTTCGTCCTTGTGAGTCGTATCCAGCGACTCGCCCGTGACCGTGCCAAGCTTCAAAAAAATATCGACTGCCATTTGGATTCCTTATTGATCGGGTTCGTTCAGAGTTGAAAACCGCGGCGACTCACGCCGCTTTGGTCGACGGCAGCCGCGAAACGAGCCGCAACGAGACGGTCAGGCCTTCGAGCTGATAATGCGGACGCAGATAGAACTTCGAGGTGTAGTAGCCCGGATTGCCCTCCACCTCCTCGACCACGACTTCCGCCGCCGCGAGCGGCCGGCGCGACTTGGTCTCTTCCGACGAGTTGGCGGGGTCGCCGTCCACGTACTGAAGAATCCAGTCCTGCAGCCAGCGCTGCATGTCGTCCTTCTCCTTGAAGCTGCCGAGCTTGTCGCGCGCAATGCACTTGAGGTAGTGCGCGAAACGGCTGCAGGCGAACAGATAAGGCAGACGCGCGGCGAGGTTGGCGTTCGCCGTGGCGTCCGGGTCTTCGTATTCGATCGGCTTGTTGAGCGACTGCGCGCCGATGAAAGCCGCGATATCCGAATTCTTCTTGTGCACGAGCGGCATGAAGCCGTTCTTCGCCAGCTCGGCCTCGCGGCGGTCGCTAATCGCAATCTCCGTCGGGCACTTCATGTCGACGCCGCCGTCGTCGGTGGGAAACGCGTGGACCGGCAGATCCTCCACCACTCCGCCCGACTCGATGCCGCGAATGCGCGAGCACCATCCCCACGTCTTGAACGAGCGGTTGATGTTCACGGCCATCGCGTAGGCCGCATTGGCCCACGCGTACTTCGATGCGTCCGCGCCCGCGGTGTCTTCCTCGAAATCGAACTCCTCCACGGGGCTCGTTTTCGCGCCATAGGGCGTGCGCGCGAGAAAGCGCGGCATGGCAAGGCCGATATAGCGCGAGTCTTCGGAATCTCGCAGCGAGCGCCATGCGGCGTGCTCAGGCGTCTGGAAGATCTTCGTGAGATCGCGTGGATTCGCGAGTTCTTGCCACGAGTCCATCAGCATGACGGCGGGGTCCGCGCCCGCGATGAACGGTGCGTGCGCGGCGGCGGAAACCTTGCCCATCTGGGTGAGGAAATCGACGTCGGGGCCGCTGTTGTCGAAGTAGTAGTCGGCTACCAGTGCGCCGTAAGGCTCACCGCCGAACTGGCCGTACTCTTCCTCGTAGAGCCGCTTGAAGAGCGGGCTCTGGTCCCACGCCACACCCTTGTACTTGCGCAGCGACCGGTGCAGGTCGGCCTTCGAAATGTTCATCACGCGCAGCTTGAGGCTCTCATCGCTCTCGGTGTTGGTGACGAGGTAGTGGAGTCCCCGCCACGCGCTTTCGAGCTGCTGGAACGGCTGTGCATGCAGGATGACGTTGATCTGCGCGCTCAGCTTTTCGTCGATGCGCGCGATCAGCGCTTCGATGGTCGCGAGCGCGTCGTCGGACACGCGGTGCGTGTCGAGCAGCGCCTGCTCCGCGAGCGTGCGCACGGCGCTTTCCACCGCTTCGCGCGCTTTCTCCGTGCGCGGGCGGAATGCCTTCTGCAGGAGCTGTTGAAACTCGCCGGATGGGTTCGCCGCGTCGGCTTCCTGCCTTTCCGGCTGCGCGAACGCGGATGGATCGAGTTGGGTGTCTGCCATCTTGGGTCCTTTATTCGGTGTCGGGCGCGCCCTCGGGCTTCGGCGCGGCGGCGAGCGCATTCATCAGCGCAGGGTCTTCGAGCAAGCGGGCGACGAGCTTTTCCGCGTCGGTCTTGCCGTCCATATAGGTCAGCAGGTTCTGCAACTGGCTGCGCGTTTCGAGCAGCCTGGCGAGCGGTTCGACGTTGCGCGCGATCGCGGCGGGCTCGAAGTCGTCCATGCTCGAGAAGGTCATGTCCACGCCGATCTTGCCCTCGCCGGTCAGCGTGTTGTCGACCTGCATCGCCACACGCGGCTTCATCGAGCGCAGCCGTTCGTCGAAGTTGTCGATGTCGACCTCCAGAAACTTGCGTTCCGCAACAGGCGGCAGCGCTTCCTGCGGCTGCCCCGAAAGATCGGACAGCACGCCCATCACGAAGGGCAAGCTGACCTTCCTTTCCGAGCCGTACACTTCCACGTCGTACTCGATCTGCACGCGCGGCGCCCGATTGCGCGCAATGAACTTCTGACTGCTCTCCTTGGCCATTTGACCGTTCTCCTGGTTGAGTTGCGTTGCAATGCGGCTTCGATCATTCCACCGGCGTTTCGACGGCAGCCGTACCGACCACCTGGGTAAGTTGCGCGAGCCCTTCCGGCGCGAGGTCCTTCAAGAGATCGACAAAGGACTTCTCGACGAGGCCGCGCGCCCGTTCGAGCAGTAACGGCACGGGGCTGGCAGGTTCGTGTTGCGCGTACCAGGCGCAGATCCGCTGCAGCGCAGCGGCCACGTCGGCACGGCTGCTGATCGTGCTGGAGGATGCGTTACCGTTGGCGGCGGCAGGCGACGCGACACCGGCCTCATCTGCGTAACGCATTTGCGCATCGTCCGGGTGCTCGCCCACGCCCGTTGCGAGCAGCGACGAGGCGCGCTCCAGCAACGCCCTCAACGAAGCGAAATCGAGTGATTGGATAGCGCCTACCCGTTCGGCAAGCGTCGCTTCGATTGCGCGGACGCTGTCGTGTGCGGCATCGAACGCCTTCTTCGCGCTGCGCGCAGCATCGGGCGACACGGCGATCGACGCTTCGATCGCCGTGAGACTCATCATCGTGTGCCCTTCTGGTGCCACGGTTTCGCCATTCGCATACGACCACTCGCGCAGCGTGACCGGAGAACGGCCTTGCAGCAGCGGGCTATCCATGAGACCGGCAAGCACGCCGCCTGCCTCCGTCCACGCGGCAAGCGCGTTGATGCGGGCCGTCGCGTCGTCGCCGTCGCTGGCGTCGAGTTGCGGATGCACGTGCTCCCAGTGGCGCTCCAGCAGTGCGGCAGTCAGGACGAGCCCGTCCGCGAGACCGGTGATGCCCTCGCGGACCCAGCGCGCCCGCGCCATATGCATCACCACGCGCAGGTCTCGCGTGCGGGCCATCAATGCGGTGCCAAGCGCATCGGCGGCTTCCCAGTCGGGCGGCACCGCGGCCACGAGCGTGTCGCCATACTCGGCTTCCGGACGTCCGCTGACCGCCTCTTCGAGTTCGCGGAATTGCGCGTCGTATTCGAGGTCGGGGCCGCACGGCTGTGCTTGCGTGAGAGGTTCGAGCCACGCGGTCCAGTCCTGATGCGTGATGAATTCGATGGTCATGGCGCTTTGACTGTCTTACCTTCGCATTCCGAATTAATTGACGATGTACCTTTCCAGAGAGACCGTTCTATGATCTGTCTTATTACTTATAAAAGATGTAAGTCGCGATATAAGGCGAGCTACCCGACTCGTGCTCGACTGTGCACGGCGCGGCCGGCTTCACGCCGCCAACCGTCCTGACCCGCTGCACGTAGCGCACGGATGCGAGCATGCCCGGTGATCCGGCGGAGTGCGCCTCGAGCAGCAGTTGCGGCACGCTGCCTGGCGTATCGCTCGGCTCTTGCGCGACGACCTTTCCCTCGATGCGGCTGCCATCGTGCGCTTGCCACGACGGGCCGGCCGAATGCTCGATCACCTCGGCGCCGTGCGCGTCGTAGAGCGTGGCTCGTGGCTGCCGGAAGACCCAGTCGAGCGTGTGATCCGCACCGTACTCGCAGGCGTAGATCTGCACCCCCGCTGCGGTCGTCTTCAGGAACGGCTGCACGCCAGGCACATCGATCGATTCGGCTTGCGCGGAAGGCCCACTCATCATCGAAATCAGCCCAGCCCCAATCGCAATATGCTTCCCGCGTGAGAGGTGATTCATGGAGAAGCTCCTTTAGCCCAACGGGTCGATCCAGTTCGATCCGCTCTTGCACAACAGCCCGGCGAGGAGAACTATTCCATTTGTTTTTTGCAGCCTGTCGCCGTGCATGGGAGGGAATATCTGGAAACGTTCAGCTGTTATCGCTGCATCCCGAATTGCACAGAGGTGAGCCATGAAAGCACGCATGACGATTTCCAATCTTGCTGTGCCCGTGGAGCGGATCAAACCCATTGGCGGGCGCTCTTCCACTGGCACCGCCGGTCATCAATTCGATCTGACGTTTCGCGCCGAGGTAAAGGCGCCCATGCTCGGCAAGCTCATGGCCGATGACATCGAATGCCCGCAACTGGAGTGGAACGAGTGCATCGAATGGTTCAGGTTCGACACCGTGACGCAGCAATGGGACTTCGAAGGCAAGGTCGAGAGAAACATGTATGCGCACAATCGGGAGTCGAATACCTTCAGGAATTGGCACAGGTCGCGCTATACGATCGCGACCGATGTGACCAACCATCCGCCCGCTGCGCTCATGGCCATGAAGCGCGAGGAGGATGCAAAGAAGTGGATCGCGCGCAATGGCTTCAGCTGGAATCTCCTCATACGGGATATTCCCCAAATGGGCGTCCTTGGCGGGTCGGGCGGCGGGGGCGGTTTGAGCCTCGTCACCGGGGATACGCGTCGCCGCGTCATCTATTTCGATCTGGGCTTCAAGGGCCACCAGGAGCGCGCACGGCTAGTGCAGATCCTGGAGACACAGCAGGGTCGGCTCACGATTCATCACCTGATTCGCGGCGACATCGAGAAGAAGACCATGGATGAACTCTCGAATCTCGAGCGTTGGCGCTTTCAGTTGCGCACGAGTCACGGTTAATGCTCGCGAGGGCTCCGGGTTCTTTCAGGCGTTAGTCTTCCGTGGGGGTAGTGCCGGCTTTCTTGGGGGCAGTGCGGGTATAAACTGAATACCAGCGGTGTTCATTCTTCGTCTTCCAGTTTTTCGGAGTGGGCACGCCGTTATCGTCTTTGTCCTTCGTGTAGACATCGAGCCACGCCTGCACGAATCCCAGAAGGTGTTTCTCATACGGACGAGAAATCTCGTACACGCCGGCGTTCGGGTCGAAAAAATAGAGCGTGCCTCCCCGGCTCTTGTAGAACGCAACGGCGTGCCCGGTACCACCAGCCTCTTGCTTCAAATCGAGCACGATTGCATTGCCCTTGGGTAACTGCTCCCCGGCTCCGGCAATCGTGGCGTCGTCCACGCGCTCGGCTCCGAAACTCTCCTGGGGGCGGCTTGTGCCAGCATTCTGCGCGACATACTTTACCTTGCGCGTTTTTTCTTCTGGCGTATATCCGCCCGGATCGAGCTCGAGTTCAGCGACCAACTCGTCAATGGTCTTGTAGCGGTTGTAATTTTCCTGATTCTTCGCGCCCTCCAGCATGGCCGCTTCGTTGCGCGCCCCGCTCTTTCTGCCGCGTGGTTGCCCGGGTTCCTTGCCGATGAGTTTCCCCAGCGTGGAATCCGTGGGCGGGGAGATGCCGTTGCGAATGCGCGAAAGGGGATTGAGTGGATTTGAAAAATGCTTGACGGCCGAATTGCGCAGGGGACCATCAGGACGAAGTAGCCCGTTCGAGGTCGACAACTTCTCCTTGACCCAATTCAACACGACTCCCATGCACGCCCCGCCATCCATATCTGTCCCGTAGGTCTGCCTGACCTGGCGATATGAGTCGGCCTGAACGAATTTGTATTCGCGGTGAGCGTGCTTGTTCAGCGCGCTGAAATCCCTTGCCATGTCGAGTCCTTTCGGGCGATTGCCGACAATAGAGCAATGTGAAGCGACCTGTCTTCAATAACAGGTCACTTCCGGGATTATTCCGTGCGGGTGCGCGTGGCCGTGCCCTCTGTCCGGCGTCGTGACGGCCAGCCGTATTCGGCCGCCTGCCAGGCAAGCAGCCCGGGCAAATAGAACATCAGATCGCGCACGCGTCTTGCGCCCGCGAGCGCGAGACAAGTGGGCGCATCGAATCCCAGCAGTCCGCCGATCACGACGAACCCGCCCTCCTGCACGCCAAGGCCGGCTGGCACGAGAAACGCGATGCTGCTCAGCATCTGGATCAGGGCTTCGATCACGAACGCCTGCCCGAAGGTCGCGTCCGTGCCGAGCACGCGCAACGCGATCCAGATTTCAAGCGCGTAGCCGAGACATTGCAGCGTTTGCCAGATGAGCACATAGCGCACGACCACGCCGGTCTGCCGCCAGATCAGCTTGAGAGATAAATCGACGCGCGCGGACTTGCCCACGAGATCGACAACCTTGCCGCTCGTGACGCGGTTGAGCGTGCGTGCCGCGCGCTCGAACGGCCGCGCATGCTGCACGAGCGCGAAGAGCACGAGCAGCGGTATGAAGCCCGCGAGGCCCCATGCGATCCGCCCCACGACCCGCGCGGTGTCGGATGAGGAATGTTCGAGCAGATAGCCAGCTGCGAGCAAAGCAAACAGCACCTGGCTGATCAGCGTGAGCTGCATGTCGGCGATGAGGCTCGCCACCGCCGTGGCCGGCCGTACGCCCGCACGGCCGAGCAAGCGGAACGACACGAGTTCCCCACCCACGCGCGCAACGGGCAGCAAGCCGTTGATCGACTCGCGAATCCACACGAGTTTGAGCATCGTCGCGAACGACGGACGCTGCGCCGCCCGAATCAGGCTGCGCCAGTCCCACGCGTTCGCGCACATCGGCAGGATATGCACGATGGCCGCCAGCACGAGGCCCATGCCCGCGCCGCGCAACAGTTGCAGCACCGCCGCGGGATGTTCGCGCCATACGAGCCACACGGCGATCGCAAGACCGACCAGGGCGGCGATACGTCCCATGTGCTTCATCTGCGGGTGCTCTCTAGTGGATGCTCCCGTCTCATTGTGCCCCCCATCTACTGTGACGCTCAGGTCTCGTGGACTGGCGAAAGCATGCCATTCCTGTCGACGCGAAAGCGCGTGCCGCGCCAAACGACGCCAGACGAACAAAAGCTCGCGACATAGATCGCGAACTGGACCATTTCCCAAAGGGGTAAGCATAACAGTCCGCTGGACTTGTCGCCGGTCGCGCGGTCGGTCCGCCACATCAGCCACGCGCGCGCGCACAGCGCCACGGCGCCCAGTATCCACGCGGGCGCTGCGCCGCCGGACAATGCCACGGCAAGCATGGCGAGCGCGAACGGATGCATCAGCACGGCGCCCAGATGCCCCGAGCGGTCCGCCGCGCGAACCGTGCGGCTCCAGCGCAGTTCGTGCGCAAAGAGTTGGGCAAACGTATTCTCCACGCAAGCGTGTCGCACGAGAATCGGCGGAATAGAAACTTCCGCGCCGGCGCGGCGCACGGCTTCGCCGATCGCATGGTCTTCGGCGAGGTGATGCGCGAATTGCGCCAGCCCGCCAATGCGTTCGAGCATTTCACGCGTCATGGCGATGGACTGGCCGAAGCATGGCCGCGCGCGCCCGATTGCGAGCCCCGTGACGACGCCGGGCAGAAAATGATAGTTGGTCAGTGCCGACGCCACGCGAGGCCAGAATCCCGGCGCGCACAGGCCGCGATAAACCGCGGTCACGAGGCCGATGCCCGGTTGCTGCAGCGCCCCGACCACCTGGCGCAGATAGTTCTTGTCGACGAGCACGTCGCTATCGGCAAAGCACAGCACATCATGCTCGGCCTTTTCGAGCATGTTCACGAGATTCGCGATCTTGCGGTTGGGACCGTATAGGCGCGCATCGGCGACGACCGTGATGTGCGCATCGGGATAACGCGCGCGTAGCTGCTCGATGGCGTTGAGCGCTATGTCACGCGCATCGTGCACGCCGAACAGATACTGGACTTGTCCAGGATAGTCCTGCTCGAAAAAGCTGGCGAGGTGCTCCTCGAGGTGCCATTCGTCGCCATGCAGCGGCTTGGCGAGCGTGATGGCCGGAAAGTGCCGAGGTGTCGCCACTTCGCGCGCGAAGAAACGGCCGACCAGCGCGCTCGCCGTGCAGGTATAGATGATGCCGAGCACGGCGCAAAGACCGCTAAGCACCGCGAGCGAATTGAAGAGCAGGTGCGAGAACGCGGGCAATTCAGCGCGAATGACTTCGATTGCCGCAAAAGCGACGGCAAGCACCGTCACGGCCATCGCAACGATGGCACCCGTTCGCCCCGTCGCATGCGCGCGGTCCATCATGCCTCGTGCGCGCGCAGGAAGCGGAAGAACTCCACGCCTTCGCGCAGACGCCGCTTCATCATGTCCCAGCTCGTGAGCATCTCGCGCACGATCTCCCAGATCTTCGACGGCCGGAAATAGAACTGCCGATAGAACTGCTCCAGGTGGTGATAGATCTCGTCGCGCGACAGATGCGCATAGCCGATCGCCGCGAGCTGCACCCCTTCCTTGCTCACCAGGTTGATGGTCTTGTTCTCT